>CAZZVE010000204.1:7870-9351 GCA_964657325.1 uncultured Ktedonobacterales bacterium | reverse complement strand
GATATGCAGCCCACACCAGGAAAAAGATTCTTGCAGAGTGTTGTATGATAGGAGTGATAGATCGTTGTCTGTTCCTTGAAACCTATATGGAGGAAACTACGGCAAAGCAAGATCGTCTTATCGACACAGGAGTCAATAGCAAACTTGAACGAGCCTACCTCGTCGCGGTCGAGTCGAACGACTCTGACAGCGTGTGGAGTGTCGAGGACTCAGTAAGCGAACTGGGCATATTGGCTCGTACCGCCGGTGCCGAGGTTGTCGGCACTCTCATTCAACGTCTCCCTCATCCTGATGGACAGACCTATGTGGGCAAGGGACGTGCCCAGGACTTGGTTGACCTGGTAAAACAGTTGGATGTTGACCTCGTTATCTTCGATGATGAGTTAACTCCAGCGCAACAACGCACTCTCGAAAAGCTGCTTAATGCTCGTATCGTAGATCGAACCGCCCTCATTCTCGATATCTTCGCGCAACATGCTCGCACACGAGAAGGTCGCCTTCAGGTTGAACTCGCCCAGTTAGAGTATCGTCTTCCTCGCTTGACTGGACGCGGCACTGAATTCTCGCGGCAGGCAGGAGGCTCTCGCGGTGCGAGTGCAGGCGGTTCCGGCGGCACTGGTGGAGCTGGCGGTTCAATTGGTGTACGCGGCCCTGGTGAAACCCGCCTGGAAATTGACCGCCGCCGCATTCGCAGCCGTATCTCAGAACTGAAAGAGGCTATCGAAGAGGTGCGCGCACAACGCCTTCTCAATCGGCGGCAGCGCATGGCTCAGGCCATTCCCGTTATCGCCGTTGTGGGCTACACGAATGCAGGCAAATCAACGCTCTTCAATGCGCTCACAGAGTCCGATGTGCTCGCCGAAAATAAGCTATTTGCCACTCTTGACCCGATTACACGTCACATCGTGCTGACAGGCAATCAAGAGGCACTGATGACCGATACCGTCGGCTTCATTCAAAAGCTGCCTACCAAGCTTGTTGCCGCCTTCCGCGCCACGCTTGAAGAGGTCATGGACGCTGATCTTTTGCTAGAAGTGGTCGATGTAAAGCACGAGAACGCGATTGAGCAGAGCGAGACGGTCAACGAGGTCCTCCACGATCTCGCATCAGAGGAGAAACCACGCGTTACCGCGCTCAACAAAATTGACCTGCTCGACGATCCCGCTGAGGTTGATATCACTCTGTACCCAAATGCCGTTCCTGTGTCCGCGCTTAAGGGGACGGGACTGGATGCGCTTTGCGAAAAAATCGCCGAAGTGCTTGCACAAAGTATGGACACGGTTCAAGTTGTTATTCCTTTCACAAAAGGTGAACTGGTCGAACTATTCCACCGCCGTGGCTACATCGAGCGTGAAGAGCATCGACCCGAAGGCACGTTTATCGCAGGACGCGTCTCTCGTTCGCTACGAGGCTACTTCTCGCCCTACACTATCGCCATGCGTCGCTAAAGAACATTTTTGGTTTAAGATACATGGAAGGGG
>CAZZVE010000204.1:0-7860 GCA_964657325.1 uncultured Ktedonobacterales bacterium | reverse complement strand
CGTGTTCGCCTTCCATGTATCTTAAACCAAAAATACTACTCTTTTGTACGCGAGGGGCAGTATATGTTATTTTGATTGAGTATATCTAAATATGTTGCTATGAAAAATGTATATTGAACAAATGTTATCACGCCCGATGGAGTAGTCGTATGCAAAGCAAACAAATTCCTTTACGCGTCCGCCTGCGTCCATCACAGTCGAATGGACAGAAATCAGTAGCCCTTTCATCATCATGTGACTCTCAACAACAGCAGGTGCAGGTACAGCAGATGAAGGCGTTGCTCCGTTTGGGCAACCTCTTGCGAGCAGATAGTGGGTTGAGCGAGGTACTACACAAAATCACAGCCTCGGCGAGTGCGTGTACAGGCTTTAATTCTCTTGTTGTGAACCTCATTGAAGAGGGTGACGCGCCTATACACTCCGTAGCATTTGCAGGTGTGTCTGAAGAGGATGAAAGACGTATTCGCTCGTATCCCATAACTCTTGAGCAGATGCATGCCTTCATGCGTCCAGAATTTCGTATCAGTCAAAGCTATTTCATTTCACATAATCAGAAAGATGTCCTGATCGACGCAACGGTTGTGGAAAATACAACCGATATATGGCATACCAGGGATAGCTTACTAACACCATTAATCAGTCCACAAGCGCAAAAATTGCTTGGCTTCCTCTCGCTAGACAATCCCGCAAATGGGAAAATTCCTAGCACTGAAGATATTGAGGTCATTGAACTTTTCGCGCAACAAGTCGCCGTCGCTATCGACAACGCACATATCTTTCAGGAGCATGAACGTGAGCGGATTGCGCTTGAGCAGGGCATTACCGAATTACGCGAGGATGTGGAACGCATACGTAATGGCGACATAAACGTGCAGGTACGCGCTTCACATGAGAAACTTCAACCCATAGGGAAGGCAATAAACAGTATTATATGTGATATGAGTAGCATTCTTGGAAATACACATCAAGTTATGCAGGCTGTTGACGAGCATACACGCACGATACGCTATACCTCCGAGCAATTGGCGCACGATACGGAACAGCAAGAACAGCAGATCACGCGTATCGCACACGTCATTGATGCATTCGCAACCGTCATTTATCAGGTTTCAGATAATGCCGCTATTCTGGTAAAGATGGCAGCCGAGGCGACTGAGGCCACACTTGCTGGACAAGAGGTGGTTGACCGCGCTATAGATGGTATGGGTCAGGTACGTGAGATGACTCTGCAATCAGAGCGGACAATTAAGCACTTGAGCGAGAGCGGACAAGAAGTCAATGAGACGTTGAACGCTGTTACCGACCTGAATACGCGGATGCATCTGCTCGCGTTAAACGCAGCGATAGAAGCGGCTCGCGCTGGTGAGCAAGGACAGGGCTTTGTGGTGGTCGCGCAAGAGATACGTACACTCTCTATGAACTGTGCTGAAGCAGCGCGCAAGATCGGTGGCTACATTCGTACGATGCAGCAGGAGACCGCGGCGACCGCATATAGCGTAGGACAAAACACGCAGCAGGTCATAGACCAAACCGAGCTTGTGACGCAGACAGGACTTACACTCGATGCCATTGACAATGCAACCACAAGAATGGCAAGCCTTGTACAAAATATTTGTACGACAGCCGAAACGCAAGCGCAAAGTTCGCGCCTCGTGGTACACTCCGTTGGCGAGATTCGTCACATGACCAACGAGATCAATACTCATGTGCGCGATGTGCGTCAATCAGTGACTCACCTCACCGAAGTGACGAACGCATTAAGGTCGCATCTGTCTACTTATCACATAGTATAACAAAGCAAAAAGGATGTCGCGGAGGACATTTTCCCCCGTGACATCCTTTTTGCTTTGTTATATTAGATCTCTACCACGATTGGTAAGACCATTGGACGACGGCGCGTCTTCTCATATAAGAAGTCGCTCAACGTGTGCTTGACTTTGTCTTTGATGAAGGCCCAATCCGATGAATGGCCATTTAGGCCAGTCAGCGAGTCGGTGACGCGCCCTTTTGCGTTTTCCAGCAATTCCTCGGCGTCACGCATATAGACAAAACCGCGTGAGATGATATCTGGTGAACCGATGAGCTGTCCCGTCTCTCTATCAACGGTAAGAATTGCCATAAGGATACCATCCTGCGACAACACCTTACGGTCCCGCAGCACGACCTGTCCCACATCACCCACACTGGAGCCATCAACAAAAACATTTCCGTTTGCCACGTGGTCAACCATCTTGATCGCTTCGGAAGAGACCTCGATGATATCGCCATCCTCAGCTACCACGATATGATCTTCTGGAATACCCATCGCATAAGCCAGTTTCGCATGCAGAATCAATTGGCGGTATTCGCCGTGAACAGGAATGAAAAACTTTGGACGCAGCAAGCTCAGCATCAACTTTAGCTCTTCTTGCGCACCATGACCCGAAACGTGCACATTCGAGATGGCCTGATAATAGACCTCAGCCCCTTGACGGAAGAGGCTATTGATTGTGCGGCTCACGGATTTCTCATTACCAGGAACGGGCGTTGCCGAAAGGATAATGGTATCGCCAGCTTGCACATGCACAAGACGATGATCGTTATTAGCAATACGCGTCAAGGCCGAAGTTGGTTCGCCCTGACTACCTGTACAAATGATAACCACCTGTTCTGGTCTATACTTGCTGATGTCCTCAGCACGAATAATCATACCTTTCGGTACGTTCAAGTAGCCTAATTCCATTGCCATCTGCACGTTGTTGACCATGCTGCGACCAACAAGCGCGACAAAACGCTCATAGCGAGTTGCGACATCAACAACCTGTTGTACACGCGAGATGAGTGAGGAAAAGGTCGCGATCATAATGCGTCCTGGTGCATTCGCAAAAAGCTTATCGAACGAATCGTTCAGCACGCGTTCCGAAGGCGTATAGCCTGCGGACTCAACACGTGTACTATCGCCCATCATGACCAGCACGCCCTCATTGCCGATACGAGCTAGCATTCCAATATCGGCCGGTTTGCCATCTACAGGTGTATAGTCAAATTTGTAGTCCCCCGTGTGTACGACAGCACCGACGGGTGTGTGAATAACGACTCCAGTTGCATCTGGAATGCTATGGTTGACTCGGAAGAACTCCACACGAGACTGACCAACCTGCACAGAATCGCCAGCTTCGACAACCGTAATATTGGTTTTTTCGAGGAGCTTGTGCTCTTTGAGTTTGACGGAGATCAAGCCGTGTGTGAGCTTTGTGGCGAAGAGAGGAGGAAAACCAAGCATTGGTAAAACATAGGGAAGTGCACCAATATGGTCTTCGTGACCGTGAGTAATGACAATGCCACGTATACGGTTTTTCTTATCATTAAGATAACTGGTATCAGGAATAACGAGATCGACGCCAAGCATTTCGTCATCGGGGAACATAACTCCGGCATCCACAATGATGATATCGTCGCCGTACTCGACGACCATCATATTCTTTCCGACTTCCCCTAGTCCGCCTAGTGGGACAAGTCGAATATTTTCTATTGTCAAGGTAAAAAGGACCTCCTGACTACACAAAGCATGTGTAGCCCAGCTATAAATTCTATTAAAAACATTTATCTTCACTCTCATTTCCGCCAACGGGAGTAAAAGCCAAATAAAAATAAGTGTATGCGTATATCAGCTAAATAAAAGTAAGCTATGAAGTCCCTTCATGATTCTATCATAGAAGGATAGGAAATACAAGTAGAGGTTTAAGAAATTGTTTGAATAGTTTTTGTGTGCTGGAAGGTTTTGCCTTATAGCACACAAAAACTATTGTTTTATATTCTCCCTTGCGGGGGACGGTAGTTCGGGGGATTCCACCAGTGGTCCACGCTCATCCAAAGCGCGCGACTATGCCGAAAGAAAATTAGTGGCAGAATAACAGGTAGTGGTAAGCCCGCCAGCAGAATAGGATAAAACGGAATAGAGGGGTTCAGACCCGCTATAGTTGCAAATGGTACAACGGCGGCCGTGACAAGCAGTTCACTGATCACAAGGTTGATCGCCATTGCGCCTGTGAAGTAGCCCTCTTCTCGTTCAAAGGTAAAACCGCAGATCGGACACTTCTCGTACATCGTAAAAAAGCGTTTGAACAGCCTGCCCTTGCCACACACAGGACATCGCAAACGCAGTCCGCGCCCTAATAGCGTCCAGTAACCGACGCCAATCATTTCTTAGCCCTCCCTAGCATCTATGCGAACAGAACATCTTTTTCTCTGGCAGTAGGGTGCTACATATCTATCTTCACATATCGTTATATTTTATCTATTTACTATAACAAAAAAGCGAGGGAGTTTCATCCTATAAAACTCTTTGTCCTTCCAAACGTGCAATCGCTCGTTCCGTTACCTCTAAACCTGCGCGTAGCGTGGCCTCTTTATATTCGCGTACAAGCATCTGGTATTCGAGCAGGCGTGGACGGCGTGTTGGTCGTGCGGCGTATTGCTGACGCGCCCACTCCATATGTGCGAGTTGTTGCAGCAGGCTCCCTCTATGTTCTTGTAGGTGGCGTAGTGTCGTCTCATCGGAGGTTTCGCCACAGAAGAAAAGTTTGGTCAGGAAGTCGTCTTTGTTGAAACGCTCCGGCACATCCTCCTCTAACCAGCGTTCAAGCTCAACCTGACCCGCGGGTGTCAAACGATAGACTTTACGGTTAGGGCGCGTCGTCTGCACAATAATCTCGGACTCGACGAGGCCCGCCTGACTCAACTGCTTCAACGTCGTATAAATCTGGCTATTGCCCGCGTTCCAATAACTGGCAAGCGCACGGTCAAAGGCTTGCTTAATATCATAGCCCGTCATAGGATGCGTCCATACCAGACCAAGAATAATATAGCGCAACGTATTGCGTGAGGTGATATCGCTTACAACAACCTCTTCATGCTCAGTGCGTATGCTCTCTTTTTCATGCGTAGACACGATATAGCTCCATACAACTTTACTATACATGAATGTAATAGGTATGATTATATCATGCCGCTCTACTTCTGTACGGGTCTGCTTTAGCACATCCTGTTGAAGGACGTAATGAAATGCTTCTCATCACCTGTAAACATCGTCGATTGGGCAAAGGGTGTCTTAATGGACATTAACCAAATAACATGGTAATAAAACTCATGGACGCCCAAAGTAATTGTTAACCTGCATAAGTAGACCCGTACAGGAGTTTCGGGGCCTGGTGTGTGATGAGGTGTGCTAAAGCAGTCCCAGCACGCCTCTTGACAAAACCTCTTCTCATTCTTTATACTTGCTATATATCAAGCAAGTTACAAATACATAGAAAGAGAGAGCAAAACATATGTCTATATTCGAGGAACTCGGAACACAAAAAGAGGTGCAGCTTGCGCAAGGCGTTGTGCGATATCGAGAATCCGGTAGTGGTGAGCCATTAGTGTTCATACACGGCTTACTGGTCAACGGGGATTTGTGGCGCAAGGTTGTACCAACGCTCGCAAAAAAGTATCGCTGTATTATACCGGACTTACCGTTCGGCGCACATTCCCTACCACTCAATGCTGATACAGACCTAACCCCGCCTGGCATTGCGAGATTGATTGCCGATTTTCTCACAGCACTCGACCTTACATCGGTAACAATGGTCGCTAATGATACAGGTGGCGCATTTACACAAATTGCCATTACAGAATATCCTGAGCGCATGAGTAGACTTGTACTGACCAATTGCGATGCCTACGATAACTTCTTGCCCCTCTCAATTCGTGCATTTGAATGGTTTGCTTTCGTGCCCGGATGTATCGCCCTACTTGGGCAACTATGTAAACTTCGCTTTGTACAAAAGCTTATCATCAAGTTGGTAGCGAAATATCCTATTGATGCAAGGGCCGCGCACTCCTATATGCAGTCTATTACAGTGAATAAAGGAGTACAGCACGATGTAGGGAAGCTATTGCGCGGTATCTCCACGCGCTATACAAATATTGCAGCGAGTAAGTTCGGCGACATTGACAAGCCTGTCTTGCTCGTTTGGGCAAGTGAAGATTTCCTTTTTACCACCAAATATGCGGAACGCCTACAACGTGCCTTTCCTTCTGCCACACTGCACTATGTAAAGGACTCTTACGCCTTCGTCTCGGAGGACCAGCCAGAGCAACTCGCGCAGCACATCGAGACATTTCTAGGTGTACCTGTGCATTGACGACCCTACACATCCGTTATATCTCATAACGCTGTGCGTATGACGAAAGAGTGTGATAGAATCAGATCTGTAACATCGCATTACGTTTGTGAGGATAATGTATGGCAGATGGGCGAGACAAGACACGCGACCCTGAGCGGTCGCGTGAAGCTATTTTGGATGCAGCCGAATCCCTCTTTGCTATAAAAGGCTATGAGGAAACCAGCTTGCAAGAGATCGGGCAACACGCAGGCGTTTCACGTGGCACGCCCAACTACTTTTTTGGCTCAAAAGAGCAGTTGTATGGTGCTGTGCTTGATAGGGTCTTTGAAGCCGAACAACTCTTCATTATGCAATCATTGGGTGATATGACTGCTGGTGAACCAAAGGATATTCTTACGCTTGCCGTGAGCAGTTTTCTTGATTTCCTACTAGCTCGTCCAACATTTCTACGTCTCATTGAGCGTGAAGCGTTGCAGGATGCACGCTTTCTCAAAACACGAAGCGCGTATCTGGAGGTCTTCAAAGTAGGGCTTGACCTCATCCAGACAGAACTAGCACAACCAAACATTCGGCAGGTTGACCCAGCACAACTACTCCTGAGCATTATTGCACTATGCTGGTTCCCGCTTGTCCACACCGAAACCTTTTTGCATCCGCTCGGTATTGATACCAATAATCCTCATTTCTGGGAAGAGCGTAAACGGCACATTATTGATTTAGTGCGTTACGGCCTTGTATCTCTCCCCTAAGAAATATTCGTATCAACAGAGACTACCTTTTTCAACAAGTATATACATGGAGATAGAGATACATGGCGACATCACATACTATGCAAGGCAAAATTTGTCTTGTAACGGGTGCAACTTCAGGGATGGGCAAAGAGACCGCGCTAGGTCTTGCGCGCATGGGTGCAACAGTGGTTCTTGTGGCTCGTGACCCGAATAAGGGGAAACAGACGCTACACGAGATCACGCGGCAAAGCGGCAATGAGCAAATTGACTTGCTGCTTGCCGACCTCTCATCGCAGCAAGAGGTTCGCAAGCTTGCCGAAGAATTTAAGGCAAAGTATCAGCAGTTGCATGTGCTGGTCAACAACGCTGGGGCTGTCTTCACGAAACGTCAGACAACGGTGGATGGCCTGGAAATGACCTTCGCGCTTGACCACCTAGCCTACTTCTTGCTGACCACCTTGCTACTCGACACGATTAAAGCAAGCGCACCAGCACGTATTATCAACATCAGTTCACAGGCACAAGGGGTTGGTAAGATCAACTTCGACGACCTACAAGGCGAGAAAAGCTATGGTCTATTCGGCTTCACCGCGTATGGTCAGGCAAAGCTAGCAAACGTCATGTTTACCTACGAACTAGCACGACGCTTGCAAGGAACAGGAGTTACGGTAAACGCTGTCGGCCCCGGTCCTGTCTCAACCAACTTTGGTGTAAGTAATAGAGGCATCTTTAGCACGATCACAAAGTTTGCAATGCGTTCAGCAAAGACGCCTGCTGATGCCGCGAAAACTGCTATTCGTCTCGCATCGGCACCAGAGTTGCAAAACGAAACAGGAAAATTCTATTATGAAGAGCGCGAAATACACTCCTCCAAGCTTTCTCACAACGTAGCAACGCAAAAACGTCTCTGGGAGGTCAGCGAGGAACTCACAAAGGCTCCCCTAGCTGTATAAAAATAAAACAAACTATGTGCGCTGGAT
>CAZZVE010000203.1:0-9362 GCA_964657325.1 uncultured Ktedonobacterales bacterium | reverse complement strand
ATGATTTTAGGATGGGATCGATAATTGATAGTAAGTTGTACTGTTTTACAAGGTGGAAAAGTCTTTTGCGCTTCGCATGTCTTGGTAAATTCAAGAATATTGCGCACCGTTGCGCCACGAAAGCGGTATAAAGCTTGATCTTCGTCACCGACAACACAGAGGTTTCCCGTTGCGAAGGCCAGTTTTAGCAGGATTTGCTCCTGAATATAGTTCGTATCCTGATATTCGTCAACGAGGACATACTTTATGCCTTGCGTAATGTATGGTAACTTTTGTGGATCACTGAGCAACTTATGCGCAATTTTTTGCAGGTGGGCAAAATCAACGCTGTGCATCTTTCCTAGCATTCGTTGATAGGCAAGATAAACACGTGTAATATGCTGCAAAAATTCGCTAGTTTGTTGAGAGTACTCTTTACTTGAAAAAGGATAGGCATGTTTAAGATCGTCAATAATCAGTTCATCGACGATTCTATCGAAACAAAATTGTAGTCCTTTTGCAATTTTCCAGCGCGTTCCCCAACGCTCCCGAAACACACTAAGGGCTGTCGCGTCACAAAGCTCTTCAAGGTGCTCAAAGATGAGCAACTGCTGTGGAAACTGGTCGAGCGTTTCATAACTATTGCCCAACGGGGTATCCTGCACATGCTCTGCGATAATTTGCTTACATATGCCATGAATAGTATCAATACGCATGTGCGAGAGATCTTTGGCGAATTTGACTTCGTGCGCAATACGTATAAGGCGGTCGTGCATTTCAAAGGCCGACTTTTCAGTGTAGGTACAAAGAACAATTTCAGATGGTTCTGCATGACGGTTGAGGAGTAAATTCATTGCGAGCAATATCAGACTATGCGTTTTGCCGGAGCCAGGACCAGCTATCACAAGGAGGGGACCGTGTTCATGTTCTATAATGGCTTTTTGTTCGTCAGTCATGAGGTAGCCTGTAAGTGCCCGATTGATTGTCATTACATGTTCTTCCCTTTCCACATAGTGCGAGCAGCATAATCATAGTGGAAAGGCATGTCAATATTTGTGTACTTTTGTATATTTACTTTTTAAAGAAGAGAGGTAAAGAGACACAACAGATAAGCGCATGCGCTTATCTGTTGTGTCTCTTTACCTCTCTTCTTTAAGTTTATCGAACGCCCAGGATAAGCTCAATCGTCATCTGATCGAGCTTTTCATAGCGGTAGCCGCGTTGCGCCAGCTTATCAACATCAAACGTTGTTGCCTTGAGTCTGCTCACAGTATCCGCGCTATAACCGCTTAACAGACCCCCATAGGCTTGGTCCCCACTATTAATCTCAGCAAGTAGTGCCTGGATCTCTGGATCAGTATTGAAACGGCGAGCTTTTTCTTTGAGCATGTTGTAGGTACGCATACAGCCGAGCGCGAAGTCCCATACACCTGCCTCGTCCTCGGTGCGGTAGGAGTGCGCGTCATAGTGGTGCGGCCCATCGTATTTCTGGTCTTCAAGCAATTTCACCAGGAAGAAGGCTTCCTTAATGTTTTCGCTACCGAAACGGAAATCTTGGTCATAACGTGGCCCCTTCTGATCGTTGAGGTCGATATGAAACAGCTTACCAGCTTCAAGTGCCTGGGCTACACCATGTACAAAGTTGAGACCTGACATATGCTCATGTGCCACCTCTGGATTGACCCCAACCATATCGGGATGGTCGAGTGTATAGATGAAGGCGAGCATGTGCCCAATTGTCGGTAGATAGGTATCAGAACGCGGCTCATTTGGCTTCGGCTCAAGCGCGATGCGCATCTTATAGCCTTTGTCGAGTACATATTGTGATGCAAAGTTGATCGCATCACGCATACGTTTTATTGCCACCACGGGGTCTTTACTCGCTTCCGCATCGACGCCTTCACGCCCACCCCAAAAGACATAAGTTGAAGCACCGAGTTCGGCGCCCAGGTCAATCGCGTTCAATGTCTTCTGGAGCGCAAAAGCTCTTACTGCTGGATCAACAGAAGTGAAGGCACCATCCTTAAAAATAGGATGGAAAAACAGGTTGGTGGTTGCCATTGGCACAATCATATCGTTATCAGACAGTGCCTTTTTGAACTCGCTCACAATACGGTCTCGTTCCGCTGCCGTTGCATCAAACGGTACAAGATCATTATCATGAAAGTTGACGCCCCATGCGCCCAGCTTAGCGAGTTGCTGTACACTATATACAGGGTTAAGCTCTGGTCGTACAAATTCGCCGAACGGGTCGCGTCCACGATTACCAACCGTCCACAGGCCAAAGCTAAACTTGTCTTCTTTCTTTGGTGTGTACTGATCGCTTGCGCTTTGATAAGAAAGTGCTGATGATGGTACTGAGGTCATGATTATCGCCTTTCTAAAATAATAGCTAGTGAATGTCCAACATCAGTAATGTATCACATCTCGCACTTTTCCCCCATGTAGGATTGTGGCTCATAGTTGCAAATGCCTACTCACTAGCTTCTTCTAACGTTTCTGGCGTATCCATAATTTTTGCAGGTCGAGCAACTGAGATATGACAAGCTCTCTTCGTTAGGAGAGGGTCTCAGTTGAGAGCCAGGAATGGCTCTCCTTCGCTCACAAAAACACAGTAATAGTCCACTTCTGTCTCTATTGACAACCCTGTATGCAGTTTAGTATCTTGTAAAAGCAGGTTTGGACTGCGCAAGAATAGAAACCTTTTTCCTTTCTACTGCTAGCTCGATTATTAAAATATGGTGCTCTTTTGTAACGCTTCCCACTCTTAGCGATGGAACATAGTCTATTTCCCCATCAAGAAGTTTCCGGTGCCAAGAGTCCTAAGGAGTAGTAAAATGAAGGTACATATTCTTGTTCTCTCGTTCTCAAGTAGATCAGCAGGAATAGAGAAGAGGAAAGTAGGCTATTTATGACGATTACCACCAAGGGTACCACTCAGCAGGAGCACCCTCTCGACCCTCTCACTGAGGCAGAGGTGAATCATACCACGACTATTCTCGCGTCTTCTGGACGCATTACTCCCAAGACACGTCTCATGGCATACAGCCCGCAAGAGCCAACGAAAGAGAGTGTTCTGGCGTATCAGCCTGATCATGCATTCAATCGTGAAGTCTCGGTCGTCATGCGGGATCACGAACGACGTTTGACAATTGAGGCGGTCGTCTCACTGACGGAGGAAAAGGTCGTCTCCTGGCGAGAACGTCATGATGTGCAACCTGCACTCACCTACCCTGAAGTATTCACAGCCATGCAGGTGGCGAAAGATGATGCCCGCCTGAAAGTAGCCCTTGCAAAACGCGGCATTACTGATCTCGAATCCGTCGTGCTGTTCCCTTGGACAGCTGGCAATCGAGGACCGGAAGACAGTGCAGAGCAAGGGCGTCTGATACGTATGCAAGCGACGGTGAGCCAAGGTCTCGAAGATAACTATTACGCGCGACCCGTCGAGGGACTGATCATCACCGTCGAGCTTGACACCGAAACGGTCGTACAGATCGAAGACCATGGCGTTGTTCCAGTCCCCAAACATCCAGGTAATTACACCGCTACTGGCATTGTTGCTCCAGACAACATTCCCTCCTTCCCACAGGGAACACGTACCGATCTGAAATCTATTTCGATTACGCAACCTGATGGAGTCAGTTTTGCCGTTGAAGGTCATCAAGTGACGTGGCAAAAGTGGCGGTTTCGGGTGGGATTCACGCCGCGTGAGGGGTTAGTGTTGCACCTCGTTGAATACTTTGACCAGCAACGATGGCGTCCTATTCTCTATCGCGCTGCACTTTCAGAGATGTATGTTCCCTACGGGGATGCATCCCCTACCCATAATTTCAAAAACGTGTTTGATGCAGGTGAAGTCGGTATTGGCGTTTTGGCGAACAGCTTGGAACTTGGGTGTGACTGCCTTGGCGAAATCCACTATTTCGACGCTGTTGTCAACGACCCTGAAGGGCAAGCAGCGACACTCAAAAATGCCATCTGCATGCATGAGGAAGACTATAGCCTCCTGTGGAAACACTTGGAATATAATGAAGATGGATCGTCCAGAGCGGAGGTGCGTCGATCTCGACGACTTGTGATTTCCTCGATCTCGACGGTAGGCAATTACGAGTATGGCTTCTACTGGTATCTGTACCAAGACGGAACCATACAGTACGAGATTAAGTTAACCGGAATCATTGCTCCCGCAGCTATTCCTCCAGGTGAGAAGCCAATCTCAGGAACGCTTGTCGCTCCTGGCCTCTATGGACCAAACCACCAGCACTACTTCAATGTCAGGCTCGACATGATGGTGGATGGGTTACAGAATTCGGCAGTTGAAGTCAACTGCGAACCGCTTCCACTGGGATCAGAAAATCCTTGGGGCAATGCATGGGTGGCGCGCGAAACGGTTCTCGCAACTGAAGCGGAGGCGCAACGAACGATTGAGCCTAGAACAGCGCGATACTGGAAAATCATCAATCCCGACACATTGAATGCGTTAGGGCAACCGGTCGCCTATAAGCTTGTCCCTGGGGCGAATACATTCCCCTTCGCTCACGAGGGGTCATATCAGTGGAATCGCGGTGGTTTCATTCGCAATCACTTTTGGGCAACAGCCTATGATCCAAACGAACGGTATGCGGCAGGAGAGTATCCAAACCAGCAACAGGGGGGCGATGGTCTTCCACAGTACGTGCAGCATAACCGCCCACTTGCCAACAGCGATCTGGTCGTATGGTACACGTTCGGTTCCAACCATGTCGTTCGCCCTGAAGATTGGCCCGTGATGCCAGTAGACATGCTCGGCTTTATGCTGAAGCCTGCTGGTTTCTTCGTCGGAAATCCTGGACTGGACGTAGCTCCTGCGGATCACTGTGACCATCATTCATCGACAGAAGAAGAGAAGCTTCTCCCTCCTTCCGTCGGATAAAGGGAGCTGACAAAGAGCATTTTTCACAACGCTCGGCGTGTTCTTTTTACGTTACGCAACCTTCTCCTGCTCTTCACCGAAGAGCCTATTGCTCTGTGTGAGAACCTGAGGAGTGCGTCGGTCAAGTACCATGACTACGATGATTTCCAGTACGAGCCAAGCTGCGTTAATTAGTCCACCCATTCGAGTCAAATGAGAGTTCTTCTTGGGAATCGGTTAGAAAAGCAAGAAAGACATGCGTTAGTAAGAATGTATCACATTCCCTTGCGCATCACTGCGCGCACAAGACGAATTTCATCAAACGAATAGTCGTCACCTAGAAAATCTTTGAGAGGTCGCAATGCACCGTCGCCAAGTTGCTCTATTGCGTCTACGATGTTTTGATAGTGCCCCTCTGGTATCAGAGGCGCAACATCTATAGACTCACCCATCTCAATCAGTTCAGCAAGATGATTGACAATAGTGCTTTGCGTTAGGCCACGCTCTTCAGCGATTTCTTCGATACTATGTCCCTGTTCATACAACGTCAATGTTTGTAGTCGTGAATGAGGTGCCTGTATAGATGGTGGTTTACTGACAACAACACTCTTCTTAGGCGCAATGGACGGTATTAGCTCCATTGGGATGTTGTGGAGTTCGCAATAGCTAGCGATTTCTTCGGTAAAGGTTGTGAAGTAGGCCGCAAGCTTGCTACTACCAACACCCGAAATATTTGCGAAATGCTCGCGTGTCTGTGGACGTTGCTGTGCCATTTCGCGGAGCGCGGTATCAGAGAGCACGACATAAGGCGGTACACCCTGTTCATCCGCAATCTGTTTACGTAGATTGCGTAGGTGTTGAAAGAGGCGCGCACTTTGTGGATCGAGTACGTCTTGCTCGGCCTTGACCTTCTCTTCTTTCAGCATAATAGGCATGGCAAAGGTACACTGTTTACGCAGAATTTCGCGTGAGCGGGTGTTTAGCCGTAGTATAGAAAATTCTGCTGCGATATCCAGAAAGCCCTGTTGTATTAGTGCATGACCGAGCCGCTTCCATTCCTCTACACTATAGTCTTTACCAATACCGTATGTAGAGAGCGTATCATGATGAAAGTCACGAATCCGCTTCGTGTTCGCACCACGCAACACGTCGATGATGTGCGTTATGCCAAAGCGTTGTTCTGTGCGACCAACGCATGAAAGGAACTTCTGAGCATCAATCGTGCGGTCTTCCATCTCGACGGGAGTAAGGGCACGCAGACAATTATCGCAGTTGCCACAGTTCTCTTCTTGCCACAACTCGCCGAAATAGCCTAATAGGATGCGCCGACGACAATCACGACTATCGCAGTAAGCAGTAACTTGATTGAGTTGTTGGCGTGCGATGAGCTGTTCTTGCTCACTTGGTTTTTGGTCGATGATAAACTCAACTTTAATGCGATCACCATAGTTGAAGTACAAAATGCATTGCGCAGGCTGTCCATCGCGTCCTGCACGGCCTGACTCTTGGTAGTAGCCCTCAAGACTACGAGGCAGGTCATAGTGAATAACGGCCCGTACATCCGGCTTGCCGATACCCATACCAAAGGCAATGGTTGCCACGAGAACCGCAACATCGTCACGAATGAAGCGTGACTGGTTTTCCGCACGCTGATCGTTCGTCATACCCGCATGGTAGGGTAAGGCACGAATACCATCACGCTGTAAAGCTTCACTGATCATGTCAACACTTTTGCGGCTCTGACAATAAATGATTACCGGTGCATCAGGCATACCGCGTAAAAACTCGACCAGTTCGCCATAAGATGCTTTGCTCTTCTGACGCACCTCGTAGGTAAGGTTGGGACGGTTAAAACTGGCGATGTGAATATGTGGGTCACGCAGTCGAAGTTGAGTCAGAATGTCCTCGCGCACACGTTCGGTTGCGGTCGCCGTTAATGCTTGCATAGGGACCGTAGGAAAGTGGTCACGCATTCTGCCGATTTGTCGATACTCTGGCCGGAAATCATGACCCCACTCGCTAACACAGTGCGCCTCATCGACTGCCATCAATGAAATGCCAACATTCTCTTGCACATGCTCTAGCAGAGTCAAGAAGCTCTCGCTCATCAGGCGTTCGGGTGCTACGTAGACCAGTTTGAGTTCTCCGTTGAGTAATGCACGTTCACGCTGTGAGCGTTCGACGGAACCAAGCGTACTATTAATAAAGGTTGCTGCGATGCCGTTGGCCTGTAAACGGTCAACCTGATCTTGCATCAATGCAATCAAGGGAGAAATGACAATTGTGATGCCTGGCAGCATCAGAGCGGGTAGCTGATAGGTCAACGATTTTCCGCCGCCCGTCGGCATAAGAATGAGGGCGTCGCGTCCCGCCAGCATCTGCTCGACGACATCCTGCTGCCCTGGCAAAAACGCATCATGCCCAAAGTATTGTTTGAGTGTTTCTTGAGTAGTATTCAACTTGCAACATTACCTCACGCTTCATTAAAGTGATTGCATCGCAAGCTATTGTAGCGCATATTTGTATATGGGGCAACAAGCGTGTAGATGAAAATAATAAATGCAAATAATAACATTTTGTTATTATGAAAATAACTTGCAAGAATGATTTATCTATGTTACACTAAATAAGCATAAGAAGGTTTCACTAGGTTTGTCAGAAAAGAGGAATCCTCTATGCAACGCAGTACGCGAAGTCCACTAACAATTTTGTTCATATTTTTTAGTCTTATCGCATTGCTGGTAACGGCATGCGGTGGCGGCAATACCTCAACGTCACAGACAGTGGGAAAGGCTTCAGCAGATAAACAGATTCTTGTTCTACCACTGAACGATGGGTATTCAGACATTGCAACATTTGACCCAGCCCTTGCAACAGAACCCTCCGCCATTACAGTTGATAACATGATCTATACAGGTCTTGTACAACTCGATGACCATTTGCAAGTGCGTGATGAACTTGCAGCCTCGCATTCTTTAGCATCTGATGGTGTGACGTGGACGTTCAAACTCAAACCAAACTTGAAATTTAGTGATGGTACGCCACTTACTTCGGCGGATGTCGCGTATAGCATTGACCGCGCGCTCGAACCCAACCTCAACTCGCCCGTTGCGCCTCTGTATCTTGGATTGCTAAAGGACTCAGATAAACGTAACACTGGAAAGGTGAAAACGCTGATCAACGATAGCATCCTGACGCCTGATGCTCAAACCGTTGTTTTAATTACTAGCCAAAAAGCAGCCTACTTCTTGCAAACTTTGACATACCAGACCTCTTATGTCGTGGAAAAGAGCATGATCGACAAGTACGGCAACGACTTCGCGGACCACCTCAGCGAAGGTATTGGCGGTAATGGTCCATTCAAAGTGCAGAAGTATGCTCGTGGGAAAGAAGTTGACTTCGTTCCTAATCCAAACTTCTTTGGGGCACAACCACAGGTGAAAAAGGTCGTCATACCCATTTTTTCACAGAAAGATACGATCTATAAGGCATATCAGGCCGATCAGGTTGACCGAGCACCAATATCGTCTGCACAATCAGCCAACGCGAAGGCGCTTTCTAATGGACAGTTCCATCAAACACCTATGCTTGAAGTTCAGTTTTTCACAATGAACTATCTGGTGAAACCGTTTGACAATCTCAAGATTCGTCAGGCATTCGCGCTTGCGTTAAACAAAGACCAGATCGCGCATAGCATCTACAAGGATACCGTTATTGCCACCAATCATATCGTACCAAGTGGAATGCCCGGCTATAACCCGAATTTGACTGGGCCGACTGGTGTAAAGAATACGAGCGGTAATCCTCAACTTGCAAAGCAGCTTTTTCAACAAGGTTTGCAAGAGGAAGGCTTAACGCTTGCTACATTCCCTACGGTGACGCTCACTACCTCCTCAGGAGGGGCAGCAGATGCACGTAACGAGTATGCCGTTGCTCAGCAGATGTGGAAGGATACTCTGGGCGTGAATGTGCGTATTGAAGATATAGATCAGTCGAAGTTGCTCTCTGAACGTAGCGATTCGGTTAACAATCCCAATGGTTTGCAAATGTGGGCATTGTACTGGGGTGCCGACTATCCTGACCCGCAAGATTGGTTGACACTGATCTTCGGAAAAGGTTCATCGAAAAATGGCTTGAACTATGGTCAGAACAAAACACCGTTTGCGGCAGAGCAGCAGGCCAATCAGCAATTGATGGTGCAAGCCGATGCCAATTCCGACCAGACAAGCCGTCTACAGCAATACAACCAGGCAGAGCAGAATCTTGTCAACGACGTGGCATGGATACCCAGATTTCAAGTCACAAATGATGTTGTGCGCAAACCCTGTGTTGTTGGTATCACGGATAACGCACAAGATTTTATTCCACAGGATGATTGGGGCGGCATCTACATCTCTACCGCGACCCCATGCGCGGATGTGACGCCGTACAAATAAGCAGGGAGGATAATTGTAGTGACCGATGTATCGCGTTCTCGTCAACGATTGAT
>CAZZVE010000202.1:0-9413 GCA_964657325.1 uncultured Ktedonobacterales bacterium | reverse complement strand
GTTCTCTTGCTACAATTTGGTCGTCACGGGACTTGACAATAGAGGGTCTTCTTTGCTTTCCCAACTATTACATATAAGTCGATAGTATATGCCGTTACTTAAAAATAAGTCAATCAAGGCTGTAGCCGTAACTCCTCAAGGTCGAGGTCGTGTTGTATCTTACGCATCACTTCATCATTGATGACGCCCTGATTACGTAACTCAATGATCGTATGACGCTCTGCGCCTATGAGTTCGATTTTCAGACGCTGATAAGATGTTGCCTTCTGCTCATGATCCGCGCCATCTTCTGTACCTTGATATTGAGCCGTGAAGCGTCGGTCTTGATCGGAAAAGTGGAGACGCAAATCATCTATCATCTCTTGCTCAACCCATTCCTCAGTGGAGAGTTCGTCCAAGCGTACAAGGGCCGCTCGTGCGGCTTTCAGTCTTGCCTTTGCCTCTTCACGGTCTGCACCATCGTCATTCGGTAATTTCAAGAAGCGAATAAGCGGCGGCAAGGTAAGACCTTGTAGTACAAGCGTTGACAAGATGACGCTAAAGGTGAGAAATACAATGATGTTCCGGTTCGGAAATGGAGGCGTAAGTGATAAGGCAAGTGCGGTTGCCAGTGAAACGCCACCACGCATGCCTGTCCACCCCACAACAACTGTGGACCGCCAGGAGGGATAAGGGTCTTTTTCGCGTATCCGACGACTTAAAAAGCGTGGTACATAGGTGCCGGGGAAAACCCAAATCATACGCGTAAGAATCACCGTTATGCTGATGACGAGAGCATACCAAATGAGTGTCGAAATGGATGGCTTTGTGAGTTTAGCAAGTACGCTGTTTAATTGAAGCCCAATGAGAATGAAGATGAGTCCGTTGAGCAGAAACACTACAATCTCCCATATTTGTTCAGCTTGGACGCGTGTTTGTGATGAAACTATTGCTGGTCCTTTACGTCCGAGATAGATACCCATTGCGAGAACCGCGAGCACACCCGATAGGCCAAGTGCTGTGGCTGGTATATAGGCAGCGAAGCCTGAAAGAAGAGAAAGTGTGTTCTCAACAGGGGGATCGTGCAAGTAGCGACGAATTTGACCGATGCACCACGCAACTGCTAAACCAAGTAGTATGCCGCCTATACTAGCCTTGAAAAAATCTAGACCAGCGTTTAGCAATGAAAATGAGCCTTGTGTGACGGCTGTAACTGCTGTTGCATAGACAACGAGGGCTGTGGCATCGTTTACGAGACTTTCACCACTCAGAACGGTGTTCAGGCGTCGTGGAAGCGCAAGTCGTTGCGCTATAGCGGCGGCAGCTACTGTATCAGTAGGTGATACAATAGCTCCTAGCACGAACGCTGTAGGCCATGATAGACCCACAAAGGTGTGTGCAATAGCTGCAACAGTGCACGTCGTGGTGATAACAAGGCCAATTGCGAGTAATGAAATTGAGCGTAGGTTGGCGCGAAAATCACGAAATGATGTATTCAACGATTCCCAATATAGTAGTGGAGGAAGGAAAAGCAAAAGCACAAGTTCTGGCCTAAGCTCGACATTTGGTAATCCTGGTATCAGACCAAGCAGTAACCCACCAATAACGAGAAGAATAGGGTAAGGTACATGTATGTGGCGAGCGATAACCACGAGGACGCCAACTGCAACAAGGAGTCCAAGCACAATTTGTATACTGGGTGTCGAGTCCACGTTGCAGTCTCGCTTTCTGTCTCAAGAATGCTTTGCCAGGAATTGCCCAACTTCTACGAGTGCTGCCATAGCACGACAGGTAATCTCCACTGACTCGTAGTAGGGAACGCCCTCTTCCTGCAAAACGTGGAGCGCAGGTATGTCATGACGTGCGTAGACTGTTTGCACGAGAACAGGCTTTTTATAGTGTCGCACAAGCTCTCCCAGCATGCGTGCTGCTGCCTCTTCGCGTGGTCCAAAGTCTTCTGATAGCAACCAGCGATAGCCACCAAAGAGTCCGGTAATGATGACACCATCAATATTTTCGTCTTTAAGGCATATCTCTGTCAAGTGCGCAAACGATAACGGGTCTTCGTCGGCGGCACCTGCCACGTCGATAGGGTTTGTTGCCGTTGCACGGGCAGGCATAAGTTTTCTTAATGCTTGTTGTGTTTCCTCTTTGAGCACGGGAACTTGCATACCAGCACGAATAACAGCATCACCACTAGCGACAACGCTTCCCCCACCATCACCAACAATGGCGATACGGTTCCCCCCTTGTGGAGTTGGCGGCTGAAGCGCGAGTGCTTGTGCGACAGGAAATAATTCGTCGGAGCGTAGAACGCGGATAACGCCACTTCCGAGCAGGCTTGTATCTGAGTCTGGGCGTACCTGCGCGATTGAGCCTGTGTGGGCAAGGGTGGCACGTACACCAACCTCTGTCGCGCCACTTAGTAAGATAACAGTGGGTTTGTAGTTGCCTTGTTCGAGCATGTCATGTGTGACCTCGCGTAGCGTTTCTGCTTGCACAGCCTCGACATAGCCCGCGATGACCTTTGTGTCAGGGTCACGAGCGAGATACTGCATGCATTCTGGAAACGTCACGTCAGCCGCGTTGCCTATGCTAATGAACGTTGTAAAGCCAAGTCCATCTAAGTGTGCCTGTGCGTAGAAATACATGCCGAGATTGCCGCTTTGTGAGACAAGCCCGATGGGACCGACAGGAAGCGGAAATACCATACCCAGTGTGTTAATGTGTGAGCGATGAATGTACAGGCCCATACAGTTGCTGCCGATAATGCGAATGCCGTGTTCGTGGCAACGTGCAACCATTGCCTGTTCCAAATCGCGGCCTTCTGGTCCCGTTTCGCTAAACCCAGCCGTGATAATCACAACACCCTTGACGCCATGTGCAATGCAATCGCCAATGCCTTGCTCGACATGTGCGAAGGAGGTCGCGATAATGGCAAGATCAACAGGTCCCGGTACATCACGCAAGCTAGGATATGTTGCTTGCCCCAATATTTCTGGTACGGAGGGGTTAATAAGATAGATGTTGCCAGGAAAACCTCCTGCCATAAGTTGTTTGGCTGCAACATTGCCCCATTTTTGAGGCGCACGCGACGCGCCCAATATAGCAATTGAGCGCGGCTGAAAAACTTCTTCTAATGTATAAGGCGTTTGACTCATTCACTCTCCTCGTCGTCATCATCTGATAATTGTTGAGACCCATTCTCGCGTTCCTTGCGCAATAACTCTTCGACACCACGAATAAGCGAATCAGCACTAGGCAGTGGACCAGTTCCTACGATGACATCTGGATTCTCATCGTCATCGTCGTCGTCGTCATCACGATCATCAATTTGTTCTTCTAGCCGTTTAACGTAAGCACTCGCTTCTGAATCGCGTGCAACAAGCGAAGTGATTTGCTCCTCAAAGCGCACAGCGTCCGATTGGATATCACTCAGATCAAGGCCAAAGGAAAGAAAAGTATTCATGTAGCTTAGAAGAGCAGCTGTGACCTTGATATTCGGTGTTGCCGCAAGATAATGTGGTGCCGCAGCCCATAAGCTTGCCGCTGCAATGTCGGCTTGACGACATACATCTTGCAACACGCCAATCATACCTGTTGGTCCCTCATAGCGTGAATTCCGAATCGCCATTTCACGTAAGCGCTCCATCACGTCAGTAGTGGTAGAGGTTCCTGACATAGGAACTGCTACCGAATGAGGCACCTCCGCGAGTAATGCACCAAGGAAGACCGCTTCGGACACTTTGAAGTGACGACATACCTCAAGAAAGGTTTGGCTGAACGTCTTCCATTTGAGTTGTGGCTCAACGCCAAGAAAAAGAATAACGTCGCGGGCACTATCATCGGACGTAGTATGGGCGTAAAACTGGTTGGTAGGCCACACAACGGTTCGTTGTAGACCGTCAACGAGTTTCACCGTTGGCCTTGCCTCGGTGAAAACAAAAAAATCTTCTGAATCGATCTCCGCGAATTTTGTCGGTTTCCACTTATCAATCAAAAACTTCACAGCAGTCGTTGCCGATTCCGCGGCATCATTCCAACCTGCGAAGGCAACAATCATGATAGGGTCGCGCAACTCGGGTTGCGACTGGTACTGAATAAACGACATATAACACCTCTTTGTCTGCTTGACAATGTGTTTCCTAAGATGAGTAACCTGAGACTCACCTGCATAGAATGCAGGGTGGTTCTTGTTACTGTCGTATCTCTTCTAGTCTACCATGATGATAGATTAGCTCTTGACACGTAGTTTCAAGACTTCGAGACAGACGCGCTCTGGCACGAGGGATACCCATGCTTCGAGGCAAAACTTGCCCTTCTTTCGCACGTTGTGTACTGTGCTCTATTGCTGTCCGCAAGCGCGTCTCCGCACTCTCCCATATTTCAGGGTCAATAGAGGGGATGAAGGTCTGTACATCAAGGCGAGACGCCAGAAACGCACTGTACAAATCACGCTGTACGGGACCGATACCACAGAGGCAATGATGCCAACGTTGTGATAGCGGTTTCTTGGTGTACGTCCCACATCCATGACAATATTGTGACAATTTGGTTTTGTGGGTAGAAACTTCGCTGAGGGTGCCGCCAGTATTTGCAACTGTGCGTCGTAGTATTTCTATGAACATCCCCGGAGCATGAAGTCCTACACTCTTCCCAAACGTCTTTTGCCATGCCTTGTACGATATTTTTTCGGTCACAATCTCGTTGCCACATTTGACAATCTCATGGACCAGTTTGCAGTGCAAAGATTTTCGATGTGCCGCAAGCTTTCTCTCCTGAGAAGCTAAACGGCGTCTTGTATCCTTGTATCCTTTGCTCTCATGCCACTTGCGACGCCCTTTCTTCACTCGTCCCGATGCCTCGTAGTTGTCAGAATTGTTTGCACGGCGTTGACGGTCGAGTTTGCGCTCTAAACGTCTTTTAGCTTTGGCATCAGGTGTTATCTCAGCACAAAAGGTATCGAGACGAGACCCGCCCTCTTGCGGCACAATCGCAATAGTAGAGGGACCGATATCAAGCCCTATTACATCACGCCCTACAGTGTGCTTCTCTTTCTGGAAGGGAACGCCCTCAAGAGCAAGGTGAGCATAATAGCGGTATCCCTGAATATCAGCACCTTTGGCCTTTGGACTTGACGCTTTTTTACGGATGAGACGGATAAACTTGATATGCTCTTTGAGTCCATGACACACAACGGGATCATTCCAGTTAATGAGGGCTCGCAGTCTATCCTTGTTCCACACAAGAGACCCAATGTCTCCTTTCTCTGATTTCTGTAGCACAAAGCGAAGACCTTGTGTGTTTCGTTTGCCCTCAAGACAATCAATACCACGTCCCTTGCTTTTGAAGCGTGCTTTCTTCGCTTTGCCCAAGCACACCTTGTTGACGGCTTGATATGCTCTTGTGGCTACTGTTTGGGTAGTATTGCTATCAAGGTGGTCACGAAGCCACGTTGTACGTAGTTGAGTTGCATATGCGTGGATCGCATATTCAGAGAAACCATATTCTTTTCTAAGAGTCGAGAACAAGCCATTGCGTTCTATGCCTTTGGGAAGAGTACGAGCCACGTTATACCGCGCATCATTCCGCATCTTGGTGAGGCGTTTTAATGCCTCACCTAAGAGCGCGTTATACATCTGACGTGCAGCTTCAAAATGTCCCTGCAGGTGTTTGGCTTGTTGGCTATTCACTTGCAAGGGCAGTTCAAGCAGAAACGTGGGTGATGTACTCTTCTTCAATTTACGTGGCTCTCCTTTCCCTGTTTTTTTGATGTACTCTTGCACGATCCAAATCAACTCACTATTGATCTAGAGTTGATGCTGTTTGGTGACTGCACCTAAGGAGTTGAACAAGTCAACGGGGAACTGTGCGTTAAACTTGGCTTCCTCTTTTTTGCTTGTTTCCATAGGATGATTATAGCGTTAAAAAGATGTCATTCCAAGCCCTAAAATTGTCGTCATTCCTCCCCCGCTTGAAAGACGGAGTTACCAGCCGACTACTCTGTGTACATATCTTATCATGCCTGAAAAGAGGGTCAACTATCTCTATCTTAAAATTTTATATAGCCGCAAGATATAAGATTGGGAACACAATGTTGACTCTCAGAGTTGAAGAAGCCTATACTTATGACATGAAAGCTACGGATATCACAATTCTTCATCAAGATCATCACCTTCTTATCTTGAATAAGCCAGCAGGTGTTGTTATTCACCCTACTTACAAAAATGCCGACGGCAACACGCTCTGGGATGCGTTGCTGCTCTACCTCGCACAGCAGCGCGTTGAAGAGTGGCAACCGCCAGCGTTACCTGATGAACCGGCCTGGGCTGGTGCTCCTCTGCATATTCAAGCAATGTTGAGGGAGAGGCGTCTTGAACGACAGTGGAAAGAAGATGGCTTGTTACCGCGTCCCTGCCTCTTACATCGCCTGGATAAAGATACATCAGGTATCGTCGCGCTTGCCCGAACAGAGCACTCGCGGAGACACATCATCAAGCAGTTTCACGATCATACTATCGAGAAGAGGTACCTTGCTGTTGTACGCAAAGGTGCACCGACTTGGGCGGCACCGCGTACATCGTTCCGTGTGACACGCCACACCGCTAACGAGCAAAAAGTAGTGATAGATAACACGTTTGATTTTTTTACACTTGGCGATGACATGCTTGAATTAGATGGGCCTCTACAGCGTGATCCTGACGAACGCCGTCGTTGTATTATTGGACCCGATGGTGATGAAGCTGTAACGCACTGCCGTGTGCTCGCAATTGAAAAGAGCTTCCTGCTTCTTGATGTACAGCCGATAACGGGCCGCACACATCAAATACGTGCGCATCTCGCGGCACTTGGTTATCCTATTGTAGGAGACCAGATGTACGCGCTACATCCTGAACATGATACACCAGAGGCCGCTCTTACACGACAATTTCTACATGCATATAGCCTGAAACTACATCGTTATCCTGATGACAAACGCTGCACCTTTTTTACACCTTTGGCAAACGATCTGGTTGCTTGGTTACAACAGTATTTTCCTGCTGGTTTAGGAGCGTTGGATGCAAAGACAACAGTACCCGCTAAATAGTGGGCCTCTCGCTGCGTTGAGCGAAGAAGACAAGAAAAAACGTCTTGACGCGATGGTCAAAATCTGGCAGAGCGACACCGAACGACGCTTCGCACGTGAGGGTGCGCAAGCAGTTTTACAAGCACTGGGTTTAGATGAATATCGCTACTCCGTCTCGCTCCGCTTTCCTGAGTGGGAACGCTCTGCCGTTGTTGGGCAGGTATTGGCTATCCAACAAGGAAAGAGTGCAGAGACACCTACACTTTTAAGTGTGTGGCGGCGTGATCCCCTCCTAAAAACTATGCCTGACTGGAAGGAACACCTACCTCACGAGAACGTTTTTAACATTACTATGCGCATCACTCCTGGCGGACTTGGCGAGGGTAGTAAATGGGCGGTAGTGATGCCAAAAGAAATGATTCCACGCTATAAACCCGGTTGGCCTACACAACAAGAGTGGGTAATGTGGACACGCTCGTTTGATTGGCTATCAGTGGGCATTGGATTTATACGCGCTATGCTTGATGCTCCATCCCAATAGGGAGGCATTATTGTACAGTGATTACCATAGAGACTACATGTTTTATTTTGAGGAACACGCTTGAACAAAATTAGAGTGTTATTTCTTGCCGCTAATCCCTTAGGAACAAGTAAACTTGCTCTGGATGAAGAGATGCGGTTGATTGATGCGAAGATATATGCATCTGAACTGCGCGACCAACTTGAACTAGTTGCGGCGTGGGCGGCAAGGCCAGATGATTTGTTACAATCGCTCAATCGGTATCATCCGCAGATTGTGCATTTCAGTGGTCATGGTACATCAACTGGGGAGTTACAGTTTGTAGGGAATGATGGCTTTCCTAGACCTGTAAGTACTCAGGCTCTCACCGCTGTTTTCAAGACGTTCAAGAATACTATCCGCTTAATTATTCTCAACGCGTGTTATTCCAAAACGCAGGCCGAAGCGATACGACAAGAGATCGCATGCGTTGTGGGCATGAATGCAGCGATTGGAGATACTGCTGCGGGAACATTTGCCGCTTCATTTTATCGTGCAATTAGCTTTGGGGGCTCAATTCAAGATGCATTTGAGCAGGGGAAAAGTGCCTTACTCTTAGAGGGAATAGCTGGGGCTTCGATACCTGAATTGCTTGTACACCCAGGAACCGACCCGGCCTCCATTGTTTTACTACACTCAAACTCCTCCAGATCGTCTTCATCCCTAAACGACGAACAGTGGCAAAATCCTTTTCGCCTGGCTGATAGTTCCCTGAATTACTTCACACGCATAGAAACGTTTTTCGATACAGAAGGGCACTGGTTTCAAGAGGATTTTGAGCGAGGAAGAATATACACGCCTCAAAAGGAATATTTTGACGAGATAGAAAGAATACTGCATGCAAAGCATCGTGTGCTTCTCGTTGGACGCGCTGCCGCGGGTAAAACAGCTCTTGCTCTTACATTCGCAAAACATCTTCAGCAGCAAGCACAATACCGTATTGGTTACAAGGATGTAAAGCAAGCAGAGGTGGGTGATGGACGTAAATGGTACGCCGTAGCACTCGAACATGACCAACTAAACACCCTGTATATCCTGGATAACTGTCACCTCGCGTCAAGAGAGGTAGACGAGTTCTGTCGTCAATGGAAAGATCAGCCGCCAACTCATGCGCAATTCTTGCTGGTCTCGCGTACAAATTCGCAGGAGACCTCTCTTGAAGAGGGTTCTTACTTCCACATGTTCAAGAACGATGAAAACGTACAGGTTCGTTCGGAAGATATCTATCTACAGGTTATTGAGCAGTATGTAACAACATTACGTCAACTATCCTCTGAATATGAGAACGCGTTAGCAAACGACGATTTGAAGCAACTTGAAAAGCAACATGCTCATAATCTCGTTGTCTCCCGAAGCCGATTGGATGTATGGGAAGCACTTGGACCCCGTTATCATCTCAGTGAGGTGCGACAAGAAGACCTGTACCGTGCACTAGAAACAAAGTATCTCTCAGTATACGGTACCGCGCTTGCGACTCTTTGTGTCCTACAACGGTATGAAGTAAGAGCGCACACGTTTTTTGTCGAAAAGAACCTTGCGCAAGACGAAATCAAGCGATTACAAAAAGAGAAACTTCTTACCTATACAATTGTCACAGGCTATGGACGACTCTACGATCTAGCATTGCATCCTACGGAAGCGCGCGAGTTATTTCTTGCCTATGTATTCAATCAGTATGGACAGGTGACGCAAGAAAATATCAATGTGTTAGTAACTTCAACATTGGAAGCATATATAAGTGCAAAGCCATTAAGCTCTATCACTCTTTATGATAGCTTGAGTCGGCAACGACACGAAGATATTCTGAAA
>CAZZVE010000201.1:0-9440 GCA_964657325.1 uncultured Ktedonobacterales bacterium | reverse complement strand
CTGCAAGCCCTATAATGGTGGTCAGCCTATTCAGCCATAACGATTTACATGCATTGTGGTTATAAACAGGGTGCCCTCAGTGCTAGCATTGAGGGCACCCTGTTTATAACCACACATGTATACTCCCTATTGCTTCTCTGGAACATTTGCGCTATCATACAGGTGTCTCTGCGTTCTTAGACGATTCAACAAAGAGGGAGGACTAGAACATGGCAGACAAAGAGACGAGACGCCAGCGAGTCGTGCCAAGTATGGAACAAGGGACTTCGCGTGTTAGCAAGGCGGCAGTTGGGAATGCGAAAACCGTACAGAGCACCCGCGTAGAACAACGTTCACAATTACCTGCGTCAAAACAGAACACACGCAGTGGGTCCTCCAAATCGTCAACACGTGGCAGAAAGAGTACTACGAGTAGTACACCCAGAAAAACTACCCCGTATCGTACCGTTCCTAAACCAGTGTCAAGTGATCCTCGTGCTATTGAATGGGCCTACAACAAATGGAACGGTATGGAGACTCATCAGCAGCAACGCGTGTGGAGCATTGTGCTACTGATAGTATCTCTCCTGCTTTTTGGTTCATTGACAATATTTCAAACCACACCAATATTGGGAAGTATCGGTAGATTCTTTCTCCTGATGTTTGGTTGGTCGGCCTATCTTTTAGTTTTCGGTCTTGTTGCTTTCGCGTTAGCACGTCTTATTGAAGGGATTCGTAATGAGCCACTGATACGCTGGTCAATGGTTTTTGGTTTGGGGGCAATCTGGCTTCTGCTTCTCGTAGAAAGTCGCCTCGTTATAGGAAACGACTCGCTGACGACAGGTATCATAGCAGGATTGTTAGTGCGTCCATTGTTAGGATGGCCTGCAGCCGCTGCGCATGTCATAATACTTGGCCTTATTGTACTGCTCATTATCTTCACCTTTCGTATTACCTTTGGACATGTGCTTCTGGTCGGTCAGTTTGTGCAAAATCTTCTTTCCGATGAAAAAAGACCAACATTGAGCAACAAAAATGGACCAGCCCCAACTGGTCCCTCGCCATTTCTTGGACAACGCCCACAATTTAGCCGCTATGGAAACGGCATGGTACCTGTTCAGCAGCAGCAGCAAGTCCAGGGACGCAACGTGGCAAATATAAGCGAGAATGACGAAGACGAAGATGATATAGAGTTTGAGGCAGATTTTGATGATGAGGACGATGATCCACGCAACGATATCAATATTCATAAACAAGACGTAGGCATCGTGCCACGCGGCCCACGTACACCCATCGCACTTGATGTGGATAATCATGTGAACGCGGTAAGAGGTGCACGCCAGCAGCCCCTTCCACTCGATACAAATCCTGACAAAATGGTGATAAAAGATACGGGTCGCATGGAAGACCTCATGCCTAACAGGAGTCATCAAGTAAGCGAAATACCCAAAACACCGCAGAAAACACCGCGTATCGTCAATCCAGTTCCGCAAGGTGAAAATTTCTGGATATTACCACAAACTACTCTCCTCAACAGTCCAGATGAGGTCAAAATTCAAATTCTCGGTGACGATACGGAGACACTGGCAAAAACCATTCAAGAGACGTTACGCAGCTTTCGAGTCGATGCAGAGGTCAAAAAAGAAGATATCAGTATCGGCCCTACCATCATTCGTCTCGGTATCCGTCCCACAGGCAAACCAGAGATGAAACCTGACGAAAAGACGGGTAAACTCGTTCCTGTGCGTGATGCTGGTGGCAACATCGTCTATGAGACACGTACCCGTGTCAGCCGTATCATGGCCCTGCAAAACGATCTCGCTCTCGTACTTGAAGCCAAAACCATCCGTATGGAGGCACCAGTACCGGGTCGTCCCTACGTAGGCGTTGAAATCCCCAACAAAAATAGTCGGCTTGTCACACTGCGCGAGGTGCTAGAGAGCAAAGAATATCAGGTAGCAAAAGCGAAGTCAAAGCTCGCGGTTGCGTTGGGCAAAGACGTGGCAGGTGTCGTCCGTGTGGGCGACCTAGCCCGTATGCCGCACTTGCTCATCGCGGGTGCCACTGGAGCCGGCAAATCGGTTATGATTAATGCTATCATCGCCAGTATTATCATGCAAGCTACGCCGGATGATGTACGGCTTCTCATGGTTGACCCGAAGATGGTCGAGCTCAATATGTACAATGGTATTCCACATCTACTCTCTCCAGTTGTAACTGAGGTCGAGAAGGTTGTTTCGCTACTCAAGAATGGCATCAATGAGATGGAGAAACGCTATCGCCTCTTCTCGCAGCTAGGAGTACGTAACCTCGATGGCTATCGCAAGATGCGAGCTGAGCGTGCGGCGAAGGGCGACAACACGCTGAACAATCTTCCCGCGATTGTGATCATCATCGACGAATTAGCGGACTTGATGATGGCGGCACCGGAAGAGGTTGAGGGCATGATTTGTCGTTTGGCACAGTTAGCTCGTGCAACAGGTATTCACCTTGTCGTGGCAACGCAACGCCCATCCGTCGATGTTATCACTGGCCTGATCAAAGCTAATATTCCCACCCGTATCTCGTTCATGGTCAGTTCCGCCGTGGACTCGCGTACGATTATCGACATGGGCGGTGCCGAACGACTCCTAGGGCGTGGCGACATGCTTTATCTTCCCTCGGACGCAGGACGCCCCGAACGTATACAGGGGGCATTCCTTGCGGACGAAGAGGCGGAAAGCCTTGTGCATTACTGGCGTGAACAGGCAGCACAGCACGCAATCGCAGCCAATGGTGGGCAAAACATCGACCCGGTAGAGGTTCAAGCGAAGGTTGAGCCGGGCTGGGAGCTAAAAGAGCAGACCTCAGACGAGTTTGAACTAGATGACGATCTGCTCGAAAAAGCTGAAGAGGTTGTGCGCGAATACGAAAAAGCCTCTATCTCGCTCTTGCAACGTCGTCTGCGCATTGGCTATTCACGTGCCGCTCGCCTGATCGACCTCTTAGAGGAGCGTGGCATCATAGGCCATTCCGAGCAAGGAGGACGTGGTGGGCGCGAAGTTATCGACGGAGGGACTGGTGGACGCGGCAATGGAAGCTTTGGTGAGAGTCACTCTATGGCTGATGAGGTCGCGGACATCATGGCAGAGGAAAAGGCGCGTGACGACTTTTTGAAGAAACAAGCCGCTAATGGCAAACTACCCTCAGTGCCTCAACCAAAGCCACAACAGCCTGTTGATGACGATGATGAAGAGTATCAGCCTTTCTAAAAAGCGAGGACTAAAGCATGGAGCGTCAAAATATTTCAAGTGGTGCGCCGTGGGAAGCTGTCGTCGGCTATTCACGAGCAGTACGCGTTGGCACTAGCGTCCATGTCGCAGGGACAACTGCAACTGACGAACAAGGGCATGTTGTTGGCAAAGATGATTCTTACGCACAAACCATACAAGCCCTCAAAAACATTGAACATGCACTCATAAAAGTAGGGGCAAGTATGAAAGACGTTGTACGTACCCGTATGTTCGTTATCAATATTGACGACTGGCAGGAAATCGGTAAAGCGCACGGCGAGTTCTTCCGTGATATCCGACCTGTTGCTACTATGGTGCAAGTGAGCAGACTGATCGAGCCTGACATGCTTGTTGAGATTGAGGCGGAGGCGGTTATCAACGACATGAGAGACATCTAATAAGTTTGATAATCAAATGGCGCAATCTAGGAACGGTAGGGGCAGCAATTCATGACGCCCAAAGATGGGCGTGACGGGTCAAACGTTCTCACAGCGTATCTCGTGGCGACATGGACCCCTCCCAACTCATCTGTAGGAGCAATGAATTGTTGCCCCTACCGATATTCCCACATTCGGTTGTCAAAGTTTATCAGGTCGTTCGTATCCAGGGTATGTTTATGACACAATATAGTCATGGAGGTACGAGACAAAGATGGACGAGAACGTTCCAAGCGAAGTTGTGCAAGAGGCTGAGGTGGAAGAACTGACAGAGGAGGGTCGCGCTCGTATTCGGCAAGAGCTAGCAAAGGTGAGAGCGAATAGACAACCAGGGAAAAAGGGCCTGACTCTTGTGTATACAGGTAATGGTAAAGGCAAGACAACGGCTGCACTCGGCGTATTGTTACGAGCATGGGGCCAGGACTTGCGTGTTGTGATGCTGCAATTTATGAAAGCTACAACGGGCAAGTGGGGTGAAATTCGTGCGGCAGAGCGTATGGGCGTCGAGATTATCCCGTTAGGGCAAGGCTTTACCTGGACGAGCGAAGACCTGGACCATGACCGCGCCCTCGCGCAAGAATGCTGGCAACAGTGTCGTGCGAAAATCGAAAGCAACAACTATGATATTGTCATCATGGATGAAATCACTTACACCCTCACCTATGGTTGGCTTGACATAGAAGAAGTGCTTATGGCACTACGCACTCGTAATCCCATGCTTCACGTTATCTTGACTGGACGCGATGCTCCCGACGCCTTGATCGAATATGCAGATCTTGTAACGGAGATGCGCGAAATCAAGCATCCCTATAAAACGCAAGGCATTATGGCCCAGAAAGGGCTTGATTTCTAAAAGGATACATCATGACTCACCCATTTAACATAACTGTTCCTCCCCTTGACCAGAACACGATGAATCAAGCACGAACACGACAACAGCAATTGACAAAACCTCCTGGTAGCATGGGACACCTGGAAGAGATTGCGATACACATGGCAGGCATCACACATCAGGCGAGGCCCATAATACAGCGCAAAGCAGTTATCATTATGGCAGCCGATCATGGCGTTACGGCGGAGGGTGTTAGTGCTTATCCTTCTGAAGTGACGCCTCAAATGGTCCTCAACTTTTTGCATGGAGGAGCCGCGATCAATGCACTAGCACTTCATGCAGGAGCAGAGGTTGTAGTCGTCGATATCGGCGTGGCGGAGGAAATACAGCACCCAGACCTGCTCTCGCGTAAAGTCATGTCTGGCACCGCGAACATGGTACAAGGACCAGCAATGACACGCGCACAAGCTCAAGCTGCTATCAATGTAGGCATGGATGTAGCAATATCGCTGATACAGCAAGGTGTGGATATGCTTGCAACTGGCGAGATGGGTATTGGCAACACGACGGCATCAAGCGCAATTACAGCAGTACTTGCTCAAGTTCCCGTTCAGCTTGTCACAGGGCGCGGTACAGGCATCGACGATGCGCAACTTGCGCACAAAGTAGCTATCATTGAACGTGCCATTGCGAAGAATAGTCCTGACGCAACAGACCCGCTCGATGTACTCGCCAAAGTTGGTGGTCTGGAAATAGCAGGGTTGGTTGGAGTTATTCTTGCCGCGGCAACACATAGTGTTCCAGTCGTCATTGATGGCTTTATTTCAGGAGCGGCTGCCCTTGTTGCAACACAACTCGTTCCAGCCGTGCGCGACTATCTTTTCGCTGGACATGTCTCCGTCGAAAGTGGACATCACGTTATTCTTGAACAACTCAAACTCTCACCAATACTTGAACTTAACCTGAGACTTGGCGAGGGAACAGGTGCTGTTCTCGCTATGACAATTATCGACGCTGCCCTACGTATGCACCGCGAGATGGCAACCTTCGCTGACGCTGGCGTTTCTGATAAAGAATAATAAAAAATGAATGTGTCTACGCCTCTACAAAACAGAGTCGTAGACACATTCATTTTTTATTACCTCATCACTACCATCTACCTACTCATTTGCGTATGATAAAGCTAATAACGTATCTTCTTGTATGTATGCCGTTCTCTCTAATGCATGGGGCGTCATCATAAAATATGGAAAAATAGAAATGATGAGGTAATTAACATGAGTGAAAAACCACGTATTCTCATAGTTGACGATGATACAGCGTTGTTGCAGGCATTGCCGCAAGCACTGTATATTCGCATGCATGATGTAGACGTAGACACATCCGATTCCGCATTAGAGGCTCTCGGCTTACTTCAAAAAAATGATTATGACGCCATTGTAAGTGATATCAAAATGCCAGGAATGGATGGCCTTGCTCTGTTAGCAAAGGTGCAAGAGCTGCGACCAGAAACGCCAACGCTGTTAATCACAGGTCACGGTGAGCATGACCTCGCGGTTCTGGCCTTGCGGGGTGGTGCCTATGATTTTATTCAAAAGCCAATTGACCGTGACTACTTTGTGGCGGCATTGCGCCGTGCCATTCACACACGCCAGTTACGCCGTCAGGTGTACGAGCAACAGCTTGCCCTCAAATTGCACGCTGGTTCACTTGAAGGCTTGGTACAACGCCGTACACGTGAACTGGTCGAGGCTAACACGGTCAAGGATAAATTTCTCAGTATCGTCTCGCATGAACTCAAGATGCCCCTCGCGAACCTGAAAGGCATGACGCAGATGCTGCAACGTCAAATCGAGGGCAACACGACATCCGACTTGATTTATCGCGGTCTGAGCGATATGGAACGTTCGCTTGCCCGCACTGAAGTACTTGTGCAGGACCTGCTCGATACCTCGCTCATCGAAACGAACATGTTTACTCTGCACCGTACACGTTGTGACTTAGTAGAGTTGTGCCGCGAACTACTGAACGAGTATACAGCAGGTGCAGGACCAGATTTGAGCTTTGATTACCTTGGCAATCCCATTGAGGTTGAGGTAGACCGTGCTCGTATCTGTCAAGTGTTGCTCAACCTTTTCACAAATGCACGTAAGTATGCCCCCACAGGCTCGCCCATCACTGTAACACTACAGCAATCTGGCTATGAAGCAACCGTTTCGATTCGGGATATGGGGATAGGCATACCAGAAGAGGTCATTCCGCACATCTTTGACCAGTTCTATCGCGTTCCAGGTGTCGAGGTGCAAAACGGTTCGCGCCCTGGTCTCGGTCTAGGACTCTACATCTCACGCAAGATTGTCGAACGACACGGTGGACGTATCGAGGTTATGAGCAGTCCAGGTAGTGGTAGTGCCTTCTCGGTTATCCTCCCCGTCTATGTAGACCCACAAACTGAGGATGTAGAAGGGATCGCTACTCTGACACCACATACACAAGCAATCTGGACGATGGTACGATAGTGATGTATAACACATTGTTTTCAGCTAAACTCCTGTACGGGTCTGCTTCAGCACACCCTGTTCATACTATACAAATGTTGGAGGACGCGAGAAACGTCTCGTTAATCCCTCGAACATAGTGCGATGCTAACAGGGTGTGCTGAAGCAGACCCGTACAGAGGTTTTGTATATAAAGGATTTCATACATAATGATTGACAACATAACTGACATACCAATGCAAACCAGTACAAAGGCACATGGATCACTAGATGCTGACATCATCATCAAGAACGCACCTGACCCTGTATTTATCTCTGACCTGGAAGGCAAAATTTTATCGGCGAACGATGCTGTTTATGAACTGCTTGGCTTCCGCACCGACGAAGTGTTGGAACAATCGCTGTCACGTTTCATTAGTCCCGAAGAGACACGCGAATTTACCGCAGCCCTGCGCGAAGTTATCGAGCGCGGTGTCATTCGCAACACGCGCCTGAATCCACGTAGCGCATCAGGCGAAGTCATTCCCACAAGTCTCAATGCCTCCGCACTACGCGACACGGATGGCAAGGCGATTGGCGCGATTGGCATTCTGCGCGATATGCGTGAATTGGACAAGGCATTAGCCTATTCCGATAGCTTGATTAAGAACGCCCCTGATCCAGTGTTTGTCTCCGACCTGGAAGGCAAAATTTTGTCGGCGAATGATGCCGTTTACGAGTTGCTTGGTTTCCGTCCTGATGAAGTGCTGGAACAGTCGTTGTCGCGTTTTATCAGTCCCGAAGAGACACGTGAGTTCCTGGCAGCCTTGAGCGAGGTTATCGAGCGTGGCGTAACCCGTAACGCACGTCTCAACCCGCGTAGTGCATCAGGCGAGGTTATCCCGACGACGCTGAATGCCGCGGCATTACGTGACCCCGATGGTAAAGCAATTGGTGCGATTGGCATTCTGCGCGATATGCGAGCATACGAAAAAGTCGTGGAGGATCTACAAGAGTCGAAGTCCGAACTGCAAGAAAAGATCCTTGACCTGGAAAAATTTGAGGAGGTTGTGGTAGGTCGTGAACTGAAAATGATTGCGTTAGAAAAGGAAATCGAAAATCTCAAGCGCGAACTTGGAAAATTCACGCAGGGACAGACAAAATGGACATAGCCCAGCAGGTGCTGGCAGAGACAGCAAGCACTGCGGCTCTAGTCAATAATGATCAGAGCCACATAGAGCAACCACTTACAACGCAAGAACGCCTGGAATTGGAAACATTGCGACGTGACTACGCGCTCTTGACAGAGCAAAAGAATGCGTTAGAAATGCGTGTCTTCAAAGGTGAGGAGAGGCGGCGTGCCCTGCTACACATTCTAAGCGATCTCAATACGCTCAACCGCAAGCTTGCCGATCAACGTAAAGCGATGATTCATATTCTTGCCGACTACGAGCATGATCGTAGTCATTTAGAGAAGCAGACCGAACGCCTGGATAACTCGCGCCGCGCTCTTATGCATATCCTGCAAGACTCGCATCAATCTAATCTGCGTTTAGAGAATAGCCGTAAAGCGATGATTCACATCATGAGTGACCTCAAGGAGACCACGGCGGAAGTGGAGCGACGAGAACAGGAACTGCGCCAGAAGCAAGAGCAGCTTGTGCAAGCGGGCAAACTCGCCACGCTAGGTGAATTGACAACGGGGGTCGCACACGAGTTAAACAATCCTCTGAACAATATTGGCCTCTTCATTGGTAATGGAATTGACCTGATTGAACTTGGCCTGAGTGATACACAACCGAATCGTATTCTGCAAGAACTTAATAGCGCAATGCAACAGGTCCGTAAAGCGACTGAGATTATCTCGCACCTACGCACCTTTGGACGTGCAGCATCTGTGAGTTATGAGCCTGTGGTGATTGGTCAGGTAATTCGACGCGCGATTTCATTGATGAAAGAACAGTTGAGATTGCGCCAGATTGAGGTGCAACTGAACTTCTCAAATGAGGACGTGACGGTTGTCGGCAATGCTATTCAGTTAGAGCAAGTCTTTATCAATCTGCTTTCTAACGCTCGTGACGCAATGGCAGACGTGCTCCACAAGACAATCACGATTACCTATGCTGTGAATGAAAACATGGTCGAGCTACGTTTTTGTGATACAGGTCCAGGCGTACCCGCGGGCCTTGAACAACGTATCTTTGACCCGTTTTTCACTACAAAAGAGGTTGGTGCAGGCACAGGTCTCGGCCTCTCCATCACCTACGGCATCATCAAAGAGCATCAAGGTACCATCGCCATCGACAATCACCCCGGCGAAGGCGCGAATTTCCTGATCCAATTGCCGAGGCAACGCGAAGCATAGCAATTTTCGGTAGGGACCGATTTATCACGTCCTCGTTGGCGTTTGATTGCCAAGAGGACGCGATAAATCGGTCCCTAC
>CAZZVE010000200.1:0-9737 GCA_964657325.1 uncultured Ktedonobacterales bacterium | reverse complement strand
CGAGAATGCGCTTAGGGAGCCACCTTATATGGGAGGGGCGTCCCCTTGCGGGCTCCCTCGTTCGAGTGATTAAGCCTTTGTGTTCGTAACAGGAAGAACAGGGCGACAAGCAGTCCAACAAGCACAACACCAAAGGAGATACCATAATATATGAGCCAATTCGGTAGTGACTGATATTGTGGTACACCTGGAATGTAACTCACTATACAGGTAAAGGTGAAGTACCAGATCATTGTGATCGCTAGCCCTTTCGCGCTCAGTCCCTTTTCCGTCCAGAGTGGTACTATGGAGAGCGCAATCCACGGTAAAAGTGTGGGGGCATACCAGGGAAAGATGTGCGCGTATATTGTGAGTGTGACCGCGGTCAGAAGCAACACTCCTACCTCTGTACTCATGCGTTTCCTTAGACGCCCAATCAATACGGAAACCAGTGTAGTACCGATTATCAACCCTTCAACGATATAGACAACCCACTGTAAAATGCTAGATTTGATATGTAGCTTCGTTCCAGTAATAAAAATTATGTTTTGTACAACTCCGATATGCGCTTCTCTTTGGCTGGTGATTGCGGCAATTGGGCCGCCACTTCCTAATAGTTGACTGTGACTGAGGAGAATAAATGGCACATAGCCTAGCACAATGGTTAACGCACATGCCACTAGCAGTCCCCAATCGCGTCGGCGTACCAGTACAAGCAGCAAGATGATAGGGTATAGTTTTGTAAGTGTTGCAAAACCAATCATTACTCCCGCAAGAATCCGTAAATGTTGTTTGGAGCTAACGGCACACAAAGCCGCGAGTACGGTAAAGGTGATCGTTATAGCATCGACATGGCTCTGCATGGCAAATTCGACAATTGGGAGAGGACACCATGCGTAGAGAAGCACATAACGGGGGTCGCGTCCCTTATAAGCGAGCAGTACCGTCAAGGCTACGCAAGTTACGAGGTCACATAGGAAAAAGATGCCCTTGAGTCCTACAAGACTTGTTGGACTCAAAAGATATGCCAGCATGAAACTAAATTCCGCCCCTGGTGGATACTTTGTAGGACTATCACGAAAAGCGGCGTGTGCATATACGACGTTATGTAGAGGTACCAATATTCGATTATTAGGAGCATATTGATAGGGGCTATACCCGTGAACAATCATGCGTGCATCCCATAGGTATCGCCACGGATCAGGTGATAATCCAAGAGGTAAATTTATGAGCATCAGGCGAAAAATGATCGCTCCAATAAAAATGATACCTAACTCATACCAAAGAAAGAGCCTGTTTGTCTGTTTGCTTGTCAGTATCCATATACTAGCTACAAGGTAACACAGAAAGCAAAAAGCCCAAGCTACGATAAACGGGATTATTTGCTGCTTTAGTTGAGATGCTGCTAACGTGAGTAGTATATAGCTGAAGACCGAAAGGAGTAAAAGTACGAGGAGAATACCTAGTCGTCTCCGTGAATGCAGTGTAAACGAAGCAGTACTCGTGTGAAGAGATGATGCCTGTGCTTGTATAGCGGATGCCATAGGATACTCCTGCGACCTTTATGTTGTTGCTAATATACATACATATACTGAAAGAAGTGTAATAACTGAGCTTTTGTCGCAGAGCGACATTGCTAGGTTACTAACGATCTTGAATGTACTATAGCAACGTAATAAAGGCGAGGCTAGATTAGAATTCGCCTTCGGGTAGGTCTATTGTCTCTGGTATCCCTGCACCTCTGTAGAGAGCCTCCATTGGAAAATGTATACCCAGGCTTGTAAGCTCTATCTCATCGCCTGGCTCATAGAATTGGGAATCTGTCCATCCCTTCGATGTGTGACGATGCACTTCAATAGCTTGATACTTAGTAGCGACGAGCACATATTCTTGAATGGCAGGACAAGCACGGTAGAGCGCAAACTTATGTCCTCGGTCATATGCTTCAGTAGAATCAGAGAGTACTTCGACAATAACGCGTGGAAATTGCATCTCTCGCTTATTGAGCATAGGTTGATCTTGCTCGTCACAAGACACGGATGTATCAGGATAGGTATAGCGTTTGGAAGTAACACGCACTACTACAGATGAAGACTCCTAGAACTAGATGTAAGTTATTATTCTATGTTACATTATATAATAACACACACTCTGTAGGGGTTTAATTCTATTACATCCTTTTGGCTATCAACCCTGTTACAAGACACGTTGAAACGTTTCGCCAATCTTGTGGACGCGGTCAATCGCCGAAAGGGTATAATAGAATTAGACCCCTACAATGGTTCAATTCCTATAAATTATCTCATGCCTCATTTTTGTTTTGTCGCATTGCATCTACAAATGCTGCCAATTGATCGAGTTCCTTTTTTGTCGCATTTGCAATCAACTTTACGGAGCGTGCCAAAAAAGTTTTGGATATTGCTCTACAGGAAGCACTACGTTTTCAACACAATTATGTTGGAACTGAGCATCTTCTCCTTTATTCACTTCCTATCCATCCAAAGCATCCTTCAACGGCACCAGTCTCTTCTGCAATGCATAGATCGCGGCTTGTGTCCTATCCGCTAAATGCAACTTCGACAAAATGTTGGACACATGCGTCTTGACGGTTTGTTCACCAATCGAAAGCTCGACGGCTATTTCGTGGTTGGAGCGACCGTGGGCGATGAGGATGAGTACGTCGCGTTCGCGGGGTGTGAGTTCATCGAGGGGGGATTGGTGTTGCATTTCGCGTAAGACTTTCGCGGCAACCATTGGATGAAGGGTGCTTTCGCTTCGTGCGGCGGCCCGTACTGCCGCGATGAGTTCTTGTGGACTGCTATCCTTGAGCAGATAGGAGAGCGCACCCGCTTTAAGAACGCTAAAGATTTGGTCGTCTTCGTAGTAGGAAGTCAGGATAATAATTTGTGTGGTCGGCGTGATACGCTTGATTTCGCGTACTGCCGTCATACCATCCATTTTAGGCATGAGTAGGTCGAGCAAAACCACATCAGGTAACAGACTACTTGCAAGCTCCACCGCTTGTTCGCCATCACCACACTCGCTTACGACACTGATGTCTGGTTGCTGCTCTAATAAAAAGCGTAATCCCTGCCGAACAACGGCATGGTCATCGACGATAATAATCCGAATCACACACATACCTCTCGTGGTAGACAGACGCAGAGACGCGTTCCCTGATATGGCTCGCTGTGCAAGAAAAATGTACCATGCAGTTCCTCTATACGTTCCTGCATCAAGCGCAAACCAAGACCATGCTGCACATCCAATTTCGCGGGTTGAAAGCCTTTACCGTTGTCCGTGATGGTAAGCGAGACTTCTCGTGGCTGAGGCTCTAGTGTCAGTGTAATCATACTGGCGTTGGCATGACGTGCTGCGTTCGTGATTGCTTCTTGTGCGATACGTAGTAGAGCGTGCTCTATTCGGGTACTTAGCGAAACGGCGGTAATATGCGTCGTTACCGTGATACCGAGACGTGTGTGATATGCTTTAGCGAGTTCCTCTAGGGCTTCGGCGAGTCCTAACTGCTCAAGTTGTGATGGGCGTAGTTCCAGTAGTAAGGCTCGCATCTCGCGGATCATATTGGTTGTTGTTTGTTCTAACGTCGCTATCTGTGGTTGAACTGGCGAATCCTCTGGAACGGCAGTTTGCAGTCCGCCCGCGATCATTCTAAGCGAAAAGAGGTCTTGCGAGATGGCATCATGCAGTTCGCGTGATATGCGTGAACGTTCCGCGAGACGTGCGTTTGATTCGACTAGCTCTTTTTGTCGTGTCATACTTAGCGCAAGTTGCTCCGCCATGCGATTGAACTGGTATTCCATCTGCCCCACTTCATCTTTGCCCTTCACAGGCACCCGTTGCGCATAATGACCGTCAGCAAATGCTGTCGTCGCAGTCGCGAGATTGCGGAGGCGTCGTACAAGTCCAAACGTCGTCACCATACCAAAGAATGCCCCAATGGGTGCAACAACGATAAGCAACAGAATACTACTTCCTATAAATAGAGCGGCGAAACTAGCGATTGCACGTCCATTAAGGGATGGTAAAGGTGTTTGTGTGTATAGCGCACCGATGAGTTTGTGTTGATTGTTCCATACTGGCTCTACCGCATAAGCAATATTATTTGTCGTGAACGAAATATCTGTGTCACTGGCAGGGGTTCCACTCAAAGCTGTTTCAATCGAGTCAACTCTATTCGGTAGTAATGTAGTAACGCTTGTGCCTGTCGAATAGCGTTTAGGATAGGAGGTCGCAACGATATGTTTGTCGGGAGCAATCAGTAGCGCGAAAGTAAACGCTTGTTGTTCTACCTGGCTTCCGTTAATGTAGGGTACAACAACAGCTTTATCGCTCGTGATGCTTTCGCCTGCCGTTGCCGTCGCTCCGTGTTCGCCAAGTGCAGACGTAGGATATTTGTGCAGCGTGCCATCTTTGACCTTTGAAGAAACTGTTTGCGCATATTGCTGAGCGGTTTGAAGCAGCTTAGGCGTGATACCACCACCGCTTTTTAAGATATAGAAAGCAAGAAACGCGAGCAAGACGAGTTCCAGCATCAGCACCGCAACAATCGTTACCATCACATATGAAATTGTCATGCGAGCCTGTAGGCCCGACCAACGGCGCGTTTTTTGCATGGAGAATATGTGGCTCCTTTGTATCATAGCATCTGTAGGGACGCGATACATCGGTCCCTACCATACATCACGCCTCGACGGGTGGCGTCACCTTCTCTGGTACAACCGCAGGTTCGTCCGTTTCCACGACTGCTTTTTTGCGTTCCCGCTGTGAAAGCAAGAATGCTAGTAGTCCGTAGATTGGAATGAGACCAATCAACCAGCCGAGCCAGAGTGGAATAGGAGGTGGCGCGACAGCAGTTATTGGTACATCCGCTGTACCAGGACCAGCCGCGCCATTGACAAGAATGTGCAACGTCCAAAGCCCGCGAACGGGAATCTCTGCCGCACCATTGATACCATTATGTCCGTCAGGTGTGAGACCGGCACGTACAGGAGTTGCATGCATCCCTTTAGCAGGCATGGATGTAACATTATACGTCAACGTGCTCTGTGTTTGTGGCGTAATGGCAAAAGGCAAAGCGTAGCCAGCGTCGGCTGGGTCTTTATACAGGCTCAGAGTGAGAGGATATGGACCGGCTGTTACATGGACAACGCGCACAGGTGTGTTACCATGCGTCGTTGCCACGATTGATATACCAAGGTCCACAAGCACTGCGATCAGTGCAACCACACCAACAATGAGTAGCAGGTATTGAAGGAATTTACGCATCCATCACCTCTTTAACGTTTGGAGCGACATCCCTACATTACGACCAAGCCAAACTCCTGTATAGGTTGCGAGGAAGCCTATGAGCAATGCTATTACAAAACCGATGCCATACGCAAAAAAGACGTAAAACGCGAACCAGGGAAAGAAGAGTGGTGCAGGCAAACCAGCGATCAGTGCTGTGAGCGCGAGTACAAGCGTTAACTTTCGTGCCGACCACTGCTTTTTTTGTGCGCGGTACATAAAGATGTCGATGAGGACAGCTACAATTATAGGCGCGATAAACCATTCCATTGTCACAACTGAAGTCAATGGTGCAGATCCTCTACGGTAGACCAAGCCTTCGAGTCCACGCAGGTACTCAGTCGCAGGTTGTACGAATAGAGCCATCACACCTGCGAAGAAGAGGTAGATTGCTACAACTGCAGTTGCAGCCCAACGCCACGGTACAACATACTTCACGGCCACAAATGTAAATGCTATCAAAATTCCTGCAAGTAGTGGGAAGAAACTAATTGTGACGTTGCCAAGAGTGAGAGTATTTTTATCTTCGAGTGCATCGAAAAGGAGTAGTGTGAAAATGCTCATCATTGTTGCGAAGGAAATAATCACACCAATGTATGCTAGACGTTTCGTCTTAATCGTTCCAACTTGAAGATTAGCTGCTGAAAGAAGCATATATGCTGCGCCAAAGGCTACAACACCCATACCGAATGCGAACATGATATGGAATGGTGCCCAGATCGCTACGTCGATACCATAGAGAGCATGCCAGTAGCTATCCAGAGGGAAGGCAACGGCAGCGTTCAGAGCAGCAAAGCCAACGATATATGCACCTAACGAACCATGAAAAATGTCCGCGAATGGCGTACTACGTTGAGCGACAGCACTACTTTTTCGTGCCCATATCGTCTCAATGATAACTGCAGCGAGACCAGCAATACCGCTCAAAGCCACGCCTGTGAGCATCATCTGGTGTGGCGGAATGAGCGTTCTATCGCGTCCAATATACTCGTGCCATTGAATGTCCCAGCTTGTGCCAAAGAAAAAAATCAACGCTCCAAATGCCGCCGTTAGTCCTAATGCAAGGCGCAGAGTCTGCACCGATTGCAGTGAACGTGCGAGTGATGCTGGTTGCGCTAATGCGCCTGTATTGTCCAGTGCTTTTGCCATGAGCGAAATCCTTTGTATGTGTAAAGGGTGCAATATCAAACCAATTCCTGTACAGGTCTGCTTTAGCACACCCGTACAGAATTATTCTTATATATCTACGTTGCTCTTTCCAATAGGTTCAACAAAACCCTTAATTAGAGCAGAAGGTCTAGTTTGTTACATCGCGCCGAATGGTTACAATACATGATACAACGAGGAAGACAATCAGGTAAACTGCCAGGACCATCCACGCATGAGCATCGGATAAAGTTCCTGGCTCGCTTCCAAAGAGAAGCTGCTTCTGATTTTGTAGCAGGTTGCTAACGTTATTATAAACGAAGTAGTCAGGTATCGCATTTACAAAGTCGTGTGTTTGTCCCGTCATGCTTTGTGTCACAAGGTAGATAATCCGTGTTAGCACAGGTTCGACAAAGAACCAGACGAGTGCTCCAACGATACCCACGACGGTTGCGCGTCCTATCACTCCAAAGGTGAGGGCAACAATAGAATAGACAAACCATGTGAACATCATGAGCAGGATGTAGAGTAGCATATGCCCGAACCAGTTTGAGGTAAAGAAACTGTATGTCGGTGCGATACCAGAAACAACATTGAAGAGCAATCCTACCAGGACACCCACGATAGCGAGCACCACCACTCCGATAACTATGCATACGGCAAGGGCAGCGATTTTTGCGAAGAGAAATTGCAGACGTGCTGGACCGCGTGTGAACATCAAACGAACTGTCCCTAGACTATACTCGCCCCCAACGATAGTCCCCATCAGCACCATCGCGAGAATACTCAGGAAGTTGAACAGGATAAAGCCTACGTTGCTCAAAGAACCTGGAAGCGTCAGGTTGTTAGAGTCGCTCACCACTCGATTGTGTTTGGCTTGCTCCAACTGTGTTTGTGTCAGTGGTTGTTTCACACAAAACTCGCTTTGAATATTTGGTGCGCAAATTGGAGGTTGGAATGATGATGCGGCTCTATTCGCATCACTCCACGCGAAGAGTCCGAACAAGAAGAAGATGCCAACCATGAACAGCAAGCCAAAGCCGAGCAGAGCTTTTGACATGAGACGACGCCGTATCTTGTACAGTTCCATCGCTGTCAGACGCAAGAGTACGCTGATATAATCTTGTCGGCCCATAATTACCGAAGGGGTACGCACTGGCCTGGCACCATCCAATTGTGGTAATGATTGTTGTATTGTAGCCATGTTGTATGTATCTCCGTTTTCTTTATATATCTTGATGAAATCCCTTGTACCACACCCCTTCTCCACCTATAGGGTGTGCTGAAGCAGACCCGTACAAGGGCTATCGTGCGGGTGCACCGGATAGGGCTGCCATACCACGATGAGTCCCTTCGGGTGCGGCGGTCAGTTCCAGGAAAATCTCTTCCAGGCTGGCTTGTACTGGATGCATCTCGGCGAGAAAGAGATTCCGTTGTGCAAGCAAGGCGGTGATTTCGGAAGAGCGCGCAACGGGTGCGTCGATACGCAGCATAGTTTTCTCCGAATCGCTACTATCCACACTTACCGCACGCATCCACGTGGCGATACCCTCTCTGGCTTTTTGCAGGGTCAAATATGCTGCTTGTGTTTCGTCTGGCGTGTTGAGACGTACCAGAATCTGCTCCCCTTGTCGTACAAGGTCTTGTACATTGCCTTGCTTGAGCAGGTGCCCCTTTTGCAGAATAGCGACCCGATTACAAACCTGTTGTACTTCATACAAAATGTGACTGGACACAAAAATGGTTTTACCCAACGAGGCAAGGCGTTGAATAAGCAAACGAATTTCGTGTACGCCTGCTGGATCAAGGCCGTTTGTCGGCTCATCAAGCAAGACCAGTTCGGGGTCTGTAAGCAGCGCAGCACCTATACCCAGGCGTTGCTTCATACCAAGTGAGTATTTGCGAAAGGCATCATTCGCCTGTCCGCGTAGATCGACGATCTCTAGTACCTCTTCGATGCGGCGATTACTGGCCTTGCCCAATTTCATGCCGGAGCCTGCCGCGACCGAACGCAGGTTGTCGATACCGGATAGATAGGGATAAAAGACAGGCGTTTCGATAATCGCACCGAGACGTGGCAAAATAGCCTGCATATGCGTACTATTGTCCATGCCGAAGATGGAGATGGAGCCGGAGGTTGGACGAATAAGCCCAAGTAGCATACGAATGGTAGTTGTCTTGCCCGATCCGTTGGGACCAAGAAAGCCAAATACATCGCCGCGCAGAACCTCAAGTTCCAGGTTGTTGACGGCTACAAGGCTGCCAAATGTTTTTGTGAGTTCATGAGTATGAATAATACTCGCGTTGTTCGCGTTAGTCGTCATAGGTATAACTCCTCTTGCATAATGGGATGTGCGAGAAGTGTAACAGAACTGTATCCATAAAAGATCACACATGAGATTGATTGTAGTTCATACTTTTGTAGGGGGTCACGTAGGGACCGATTTATCGTGTCCTCCTCGGCAATCGAGACGCCAAGAGGACGTGATGAATCGGTCCATACGGGTGATGTGTCTATATTCGGCAAGCTATGAGAGTGCATGTTCGAGAAGAGGATGTAACTTTTTGTCGAGTTTGTACGTGCGAAATGTATGTTTATGGGAATTGTATAATTGATATGCACCCACTACAATTGCATAATAAACAGTAACAAGGAGATACGTAACTCTATGATTGATGCAAAAAGAGAGACACGAGTACAGGGACGAGAGAAGGATGCACGCGTGCTGGTACCGACAATGGTAAGCGCAGCTATCGCACTGGCGTTGTTACGAATATTATCGAGTTATAGTTGGTTGAGTGGTGCCTTTATTGGCAAAGACGCCAAGTTCTCGCCCGACTTTTTAGCTGGTCCAGGACTTGTAAGCCGTATCACTGGTGGTCCCAATGGTGGATTTGTGCATACGGCTATCAATAGTGGTATTGCCTCCTTGCTTACAAGTACAGTTGTGCCACATGCATCGCTGTTCGCATGGCTCCTCGCACTCGGTGAGGCTGCTGTAGGCATTTCTTTGTTGCTTGGCTTACTGACACGTCTAGGGAGTGTGCTCGCCATCGCACAGGCAATTGTCAATCTCCTTGTCGCGGGTGGGAGTGGTGCTGACACCATCGGTCACAACTACATGCTGATAATTGTATCATTAGCCTTTATCGCAGCCGCAGCCGGAAGAACCTATGGTATAGATGGTATTCTGATACGACGTTTTCCTAATTCACGTTTGTTGCGATTGCTTGCATGAAATAAATCATGAATGTCGTAGGGAGGGACCACGTTGACGGCGTCTATAGGCAATTAATTACCTATA
>CAZZVE010000199.1:0-9741 GCA_964657325.1 uncultured Ktedonobacterales bacterium | reverse complement strand
CCGATTGTTGAGCACCTGTTGATGCTGCAAGGAAAGACGTTCTAACATGACGACACAAATGCAAACACAATCACCTCAACAGCCGCAGGAGTCTGATGTCATGCAGCCCTCCCGCCGTAAGGGAGATATGTCCATCTTTGATGGCAAAATTATTCGGCAAGCCGTTCTCGACTCCTTTGTCAAACTTGACCCACGCGTGCAACTCAGAAATCCTGTGATGTTCGTCGTCGAGGTCGGGAGTGCCGTGACCACTATCGAGTTTGTGCGCCTGCTGTTTACTCAGCCGAGTGGCGCATTTACCCGCTCCGCATTGACGGCTGAGACGGTCTTCGTGCTGTCCGTGGCGATCTGGCTCTGGTTCACGGTGCTCTTCGCCAACTTCGCCGAAGCGATGGCGGAAGGACGTGGCAAAGCGCAAGCCGACACATTGCGTAAGGCGCGCACCACGACCATGGCGCGACGTTTAGCCAGCCGTTCCCGCACTGCTGCGGTACAAGAGGTCGCAGCCCCAGAACTCCGTAAAGGGGATTATGTGTTGGTCGAGGCTGGCGATGTCATCCCTGGTGACGGCGAAGTCGTTGAAGGGGTGGCCTCCATTGACGAGTCCGCCATCACAGGGGAGTCCGCGCCGGTCATTCGTGAGAGTGGTGGCGACCGCAGTGCGGTGACAGGTGGTACGCGCGTCCTGTCAGACTGGATCGTCATCCAGGTGACAGCGAATCCTGGCGAGACCTTCCTTGACCGTATGATCGCACTCGTTGAAGGCGCGAACCGTCAGAAGACACCAAACGAAATCGCGCTCAATATCCTGATTGCGAGCTTGACCATCATCTTCGTACTGGTGTGCGTCTCTCTTGAGCCGTATGCGATCTACTCTGGACAAGCTGTTTCCATCACGGTGCTCATCGCACTGCTGGTGTGTCTCATCCCGACGACGATTGGAGGTCTGCTCTCCTCTATTGGCATCGCAGGCATGGACCGTATGGTGCAGCGCAATGTGCTGGCAATGAGCGGACGTGCAGTCGAAGCGGCAGGCGATGTGGACGTGTTGCTGCTCGACAAGACAGGCACGATCACGATTGGCAACCGTCAAGCATCACGTTTTGTGCCACTTCAAGGCGTGGACGAGCGTGACTTGGCGCAGGCTGCCCTGCTCTCAAGCCTCGCGGACGAGACGCCAGAGGGACGTTCAGTCGTCGCCCTGGCGAAAGAAAAGTATGGCTTATCCGAAGACGCCGCGCCGTCGGCGAACTTCATCCCGTTCTCTGCTCAAACACGCATGAGTGGCGTTGATTTGGAGAATGGAACCGCCATTCGTAAGGGTGCGGGCGACTCTGTAGCGGCGTACGTTGCCGAGAATGGAGGCACCACGAGTGACGAACTCAAAGGTATTGTCGAGGACATCGCCAAAGCTGGCAGTACGCCACTTGTGGTCGCAGAAATTCTAAGAGGTGCGAATGGTCGAAGTGGGCGGGCGCGACTGTTAGGCGTGATTGAACTCAAAGACATTGTGAAGCGCGGCATGCGTGAACGCTTTGACCAGTTGCGGAGTATGGGCATTCGCACCGTCATGATTACGGGCGACAATCCGCTCACAGCGGCAGCGATTGCCAAAGAAGCAGGCGTTGACGACTTCCTGGCCCAGGCAACTCCTGAAACCAAGATGAAGCTCATCAAGGAACAGCAACAGGGAGGTCGTCTGGTTGCCATGACCGGTGATGGCACAAACGACGCGCCCGCTCTGGCGCAAGCAGATGTCGGTGTGGCGATGAATACAGGAACACAGGCAGCCAAAGAAGCCGCCAACATGGTGGACCTGGATTCCAACCCCACGAAACTGATTGAAGTGGTTGAGGTCGGGAAACAACTCTTAATCACGCGTGGTGCCTTGACGACGTTCAGTATCGCGAACGACGTTGCCAAGTACTTCGCCATTATCCCGGCGGCATTCGCGGTGACCTATCCGCAGTTGAACGCGCTCAACGTGATGCATCTTGCATCACCTCACAGTGCCGTTCTGTCGGCGGTCATCTTTAACGCGTTGATCATTATCGCGCTGGTACCACTCGCACTACGTGGCGTCAAATATCGTCCGGTTGGAGCGGGTCGGTTGCTCCGCGACAACCTGCTCGTCTACGGCCTGGGTGGGATCATCATTCCCTTCATTGGCATTAAGATTATTGATGTGATCCTGCAGCTCTTACACTTAACCTTGTAAGCAGAGCAGAAGGAAAAAAGTTTCTCGTGTCTCGGCCTCAAGCTGAGACATGAGGGAAACGCTCTCGTGCAAAAGAAAGAAGTGGAGAATGAAAACAATAGAACCCGCTCAAATAGATGCTTCAACGGCACCAGCACCGCGTCGTGTCGGACTTCTAGGATACTTACGACCAGCAATAGCGATGATGTTGCTTTTCACGATTATTACGGGCCTCATTTATCCTGGTATTGTCACAGCATTAGCACAACTGATTTTTCCATATCAAGCGAATGGAAGTCTGCATACCGTGAATGGCAAGGTGATCGGCTCTGACTTGATTGGTCAGTACTGGACTTCAACCAAGTACTTTCACGGGCGTCCATCGGCAACGTCGAGTGGCACGACAGGCAAACCTGCTCCCTACTCTTCGGATAACTCATCGGCCTCGAACATTGGGCCGACCAATGGCTACCTCATCAACGGCAATGGCACACAAGTCACGGTGACTGCCGGAACTCCTGCACCCGCTGGTGCGACACCAGTTGCAGGACAGAAGAATACGTACATTATCCCTGGAACGTATGCGGGAGTGAAGAACTATGCCGATCAATTCCGTCAGGAGAATGGACTTGCCCCGAACACACCATTGCCTTCCGACATCGTTACGGCATCGGGATCAGGGTTAGACCCCGATATCTCTGTCGAAGCCGCAAACTTGCAGGTGAACCGCATTGCACAAGTACGCGGTCTGTCTGTCGGCAAGGTGCAACAGTTGGTCAATGATCATATTCATGGACGTTTCTTAGGCATTTTCGGTGAGCCATATATCAATGTGTTAGAACTCAATCTCGCACTTGATGGGAAGCAATAAAAGTAAGCTGGTAGAGGATGAGTCAAGAAAAACCTGACAATACCCTACGCGAGGAGGGGCGTCCCGATCCTGAGACGCTCCTCAAGCGCTATAATCTCCGTGAGACTCAAGAGGACGAAGAGGAGGACGAAAATCCGACCATCGCTTCTGGAACGAACGACCATCATCGTAGACGTGGACACCTTCGTGTCTATCTTGGATCTGTTGCAGGCTCTGGCAAGACGTATGCCATGCTCGCTGAGGGTCACAGACGCGAAGCACGTGGAACACACATTGTTATAGGCGTGGTAGTGACACATGGACGCCCACAGACACAAGCAATGGTAGGCGATCTGAAAGTCATTCCCCTCAAAAAAATCACGTATCGTGGAGTAACACTTGAGGAGATGGATACTGACGCAATCATTGCTTACCATCCCCAGGTAGTGCTGGTAGACGAGTTGGCCCATACGAATGCTCCTGGTTCCAAGAATACCAAACGCTATCAGGATGTCGAAGATGTGCTTGACGCTGGCATCGACGTGGTGACGACCGTGAATATTCAACACTTGGAAAGCCTCAACGATGTTGTCGCGAGCATCACAGGAGTACGAACACGCGAGACACTGCCGGACCGCATACTGGATGACGCTGATGAAGTCGAGCTTGTGGATATTTCTCCCCGTGCTCTGCGCCAGCGTATGCGTCACGGGAATATTTACCCACCCGAACGCGTTGAGACATCGCTGAACAATTTCTTCCGTGAGGGGAACTTGACCGCGTTGCGCGAGCTTGCACTGCGACGGACTGCTGAGAAAACCGAGTCGCAACTACAGAAGTATATGACGGATCACCAGATCACCAAGCTATGGCCTGCCAATGATCGTGTGCTCGTGGGATTCGATGCTCGTCCACATACACGCCAAGTGATCCGTGATGCATGGCGTTTGGCTCATGGGCTGCATGCAGAATTGATCGCTGTCTTCATCATACCAGAAGGCTATTTGGCATTCACGAGTAAACTTATCAGAGTGCTCAAATTTGGTTCTGATGCTTCTAGGCAATACGAACTGGCACTCCACCGTGTAGAAGATCATGCTCAGTTGGCAGAGGACCTTGGAGCGACAGTGATACGTGTGAGTAGCCGCGATATTGCCAAAACACTGGTGCAGGTGGCGAAAGAGCATCAGGTGACACAGATCGTGTTAGGCCAGCCTGCACGCAGTTGGTGGGAAGAAATCTTGCGCGGCTCTATCGTCAACCGTTTGTTGCGCTTAAGTACCGCAATGGATATTCATCTCGTGCCACGTGAAAATGATGAGTAAGGAGAGTTATGGTAGCGGGATGCGTCTCCTCCTTCCCTTTACACATGGCGTTGATGCACACGCACTCACCCATGCATTCATATTCGCCAAAGCGACTCAGGCTACTGTTGTTGCCGTTGCGTTGATCCCTCTGCCTCATCAGGAAGGCGCGAAGGGACCCCGCCTCGAGCGTATTCAGCAAGCCAAAGATTTCTTGGAGTTCATGTGTGCCAAAGCAGACGTCTTTCACGTCGCACTTGAACGGCATGAGATATTCACAAAAGATGTCGTCGCACAAATCACCCACAGTGTTCAGCAACTGAGGTGTCAAGGTCTCTTGCTCGTCTGGTGTGAGCGAGAAACCCGGTTTTCTCTTGTGGATGAAGCAGAACAGCTCGTGCAGCAAACCCTCCCCTTCCCACTTTACATCGTAAGAAGTATCCCCGAAAAGGGAAGCGTGAAAAGACTGTCATTACTTCATCGACTCGTTTCGTGGCTCTCTCAATGGAAGAACTCTCCGATGCTCATTCCTCTCCTTGCAGAAGCAGAGGAAGGAAAGTCGGTGAAAAAAGACTATGTCCAAAACTCTGCGGAAGCTTCTTCCTCTCGACGATAATGAGATGGAGCGAGAGGTAAATACCCTTATGAGAGTGAGAAAGCACTGCCTTCCGTTACTGCCATATAGTGAATAGAAAATATGTGAGGGTGCGCTGAACAATACATGCGGTGTTGCTTGCAAGTGTCAAACGGTCTCATCTCAAGTCCAGTCAGGTGGAATGATTGTACCATTCTTCTGTGAAGAGTCCTGTGTGGGAAGTAACATGGTCAGAGAAGACATGGGTGCACCTATGAGAGCAAGAAGGTCTTGTCGCTCCTGTAGTGTGGCTGTCTCCATTACACTCGTGAGAGCCGTGAGCAGCGTCTTGATAACGCGCACGTTCCCGCCCGCGTAGTGCCCGATTTCAACAAACACCTCAAGGTACTCTTCAAATGCTGGCTGCCGAATGTCCAGGCTACTCGTGCCTCCAGCGAAACGATAGGTGTTCGACTGTGGGAGATGCTGCACGAGGCGTTCAAAGACAGCTTGTAAATACTTGATACAGAGTATTCCAGTAGTCGGGTCATTAATTGCAGGCGAAAGGGCACGTAACGCGATGTCTGCGAGCTGTCGTACACCAAACCGTGCATCCTGCTCAATATCGCGTTCGCGTTCAATCGCAACATGGTCGTGAATGGCGTGTACACAACCGACATCTGCCAGATGCATGGGGCGCACCTCGGCAATGACGGTCTCCTCAGTGACAAAATCGCCGGGGCAGACGAGCAAACGGAGGTGAAAGCCAGGATACAGCAGATACGTCATGAGACTGGCAAGTTCTATTCTTTGCACATACCCCGGACTAGTCGCTCGAATGCAGGCTGGCTCTTCCTCAGTGAGCCACGTCTGAATCATACCCGATGTTGATTCCTCCGCACGTTTCTCCTCTTTTTCTGCACGTTCCTCATCTGCCCATTCTGGATAGGGATGTTCAATGCTTTGAAGTGTCTGTGTGGCAAGACGTGCAGCGATATCTGAAACCTGAATGACACGACCCGTATGGTGAACAAAGATGAGTAAAAAGGCTAGGCCCAGAAAGCCAAGACCAAGAGCCGCGAGAATGCTGACGGCGGGAAGGAACCCTGCATCGGCAGTGGAAGGCTCACTCATAGCGGCAAGCACGATCATCGCATACGCGAAAATAGCGAAGAAGCCTCCAGCAATCACCTGGGTGGTGCGATCTTGCAAAAAACCTCGTAGTGCTCGTGGTGTGTACTGGCTTGACACCAGTTGCAGCACGACAATCGTGATTGAGAAGGCAAGGCCAGCAACGGTAATGAGTGATCCTGCGATAGTGGAGAGGATGATGCTTGCTTCCGCCGTTCCCCCATGAAAGAGGAAGTGTTCCTGCGCATCTGAGAGTGTTGCATCAATTCGTAAGAGAAGGAAGGCCAGAAGTGGACCTATGAGCGAGACGAGAGCAGGAACGAACCAGAAGGTATTGAAAAGTGCCCTGCGAGAATCAGTAAACACCTTGTTAAAATTATCCATAAAGACACCCTGTACCGACCCGACTTCCCGGTGCGCCTCTTTGTTCTACCTATTAATAAAAACGTTCACTGCTAGCGTAGCATACAAACTATGGTGAAACAAGAACGTATAGAAACATTCCTGAGGGAAAAAGAGCCGTCTCAGGAAATATATACATCTATGACTGAAACCTTGAAGAAATTTTGAGCATCTTGGTGCTACACTCAAGGTAGCAGAAGAATATCTTATAGAAATTTCATACTGAGAAGCATGCGAGAAGAACGCGTGCATATGGTACGTTCAATGTTTTTTGAGGCGAGGATAATGCGAGACCGTTTTCGTCAGGAGAATACTACGTTTTTCTCTCCTCTCACTGAAAGCTCCTCATGTGAGGAATTCAGTGAGTTGGAAGTGGAAGAGGAGCTTGACCATCGACTACCACATATGAGAAAAAAAAGCGTTCTCCAATGCCTCGCTCACCCTCACCTTACCCTCAACGAAGAGTCCCCTTAAGTGGCAATTCTTTTTCGTCCATTGCACAAGAAATCAGCAATCTGTTTCATCTTTAGCCATTGCAGGGGAAAATACACATGCCAGAAACTACTCCCGAACCTTCTCAAACCGCTCAAAGTCTCTCTGACCGAATAAAAGCTTTTGTCACTGGAGAGACTGTGAAACTTCTCGGTCGAGAGACGTGGAACTCACTCCGAATTATTCTTGTTCTGCTTGTCCTGTGTGGAGGTGTCTTTCCACTCGTCGTCTTCGGCATTGGTCAAGTCGCCTTTCACTCGCAAGCAAATGGCAGCCTTCTCACAGATAGCCACGGGCACGTCATTGGCTCGCGTCTCCTGGGACAGCAGTTTACACGACCAGAATACTTTCATGGACGCCCAAGTGTGGTGGGCTACGATGCCTCTAATTCGGGCGGCTCCAATCTAGGGCCGACAAACCCGCAGCTTCTTTATGGTAATGGAGGCAATGTGACTGTTGCGCAAGGAACTCCTGCTCCTGCCGGTGGCACTCCTGTGGCGGGCAAGAAAAACACCTACTACGTTCCTGGTACCTATCTAGGCGTGAAGACCTACGCCGACCAGTTCCGCAAAGAGAATGGCCTAGCATCCAATACACCATTGCCAGCAGATATTGTGACGGCAAGTGGTAGTGGTCTCGACCCGGATATCTCTGTCGAAGCCGCTCTTCTTCAAGTCAACCGTGTAGTAGCCGTTCGCCAAAACCTCGGCGGCAAGAATGCCACAATAACACGTGACCAAGTAAAAGCATTGATTGACAACGTGACGCAGGGACGTGATGTCGGCATTCTGGGGGAACCTCGCGTCAATGTGCTGGAACTCAATATCTCCCTGGATACGACATACGCCGTACCACCAGCGCAGCACTAACGCAGAGCAATGTTTCCTTCTGTTCTCTCCGACAATGAAAAGGGTTTTCGTATGAGCCTGCCAAATATCGCACAATATGTTCTTTTTCTCATCGTAGTTGTCTTGCTTGTCAAACCGCTCGGCGGCTACATGACACGCGTCTTTACGGGTGAGAAGACGTTCCTGGACCCCGTCTTGGTACCGATGGAACGTTGTATCTACAAAATTACGGGTATTAACGCATCGCGTCAGATGAGCGCGAAGCACTACACGCTTGCATTTCTCCTGTTCAGTCTGGTAGGAACATTGTTGCTGTACGTTCTGCTGCGTCTTCAAATGTTCTTACCTTGGTATGACAATGCTCATCTTACCACTTCAATGACGCCTGATCTAGCAGCTCAAACCGCTCTCAGTTTCTCCACAACCACCACCTGGCAAGCCTACGCGGGTGAGAGCACCATGAGCTACTTCAGCCAGATTGTCGGTCTTGCCGCCCAAAACTTTTTCGCAGGAGCCGCAGGACTCGCGGTTGGCATTGCCTTTATTCGTGGCTTTGCAGGGCAGAGGACGGATGCACTTGGAAATTTCTGGTCCGATCTGGTGCGTTCCTTGCTGTGGGTACTCATCCCTCTCTCTCTTGTAGGAAGTGTGGTGCTGATCTGGCAAGGTGTCCCGATGAACTTCAACCCCTATACTCATGTGACCACACTGGAAGGCGGGACACAGATAATCGCACAGGGACCCGTCGCCGCACTCGAATTTATTAAAAATCTCGGCACAAATGGAGGTGGCTTCTTCAACGTCAATGGCGCACACCCATTTGAAAATCCAACACCCCTGACGAATTTCATTGAGATGCTGGCAATTGCGGTCCTCCCTGCGGCCCTCACCAACACGTTTGGTCGGATGGTTGGTCGTCCTCGTGAAGGCTGGATGCTCTTCTGGGTGATGACGTTCCTCTTCGTCGTTGGACTCGGCTTGACTGGATGGGCGGAACAGAGTGGTAATCCACAGGTGGCGCAGAACGTTCATTTTATCAATACAATGCAGTCGAGTGGCAATATGGAAGGCAAAGAGGTGCGTTTTGGCGTTGGAGGGTCTGTCTTGACGGCGGTGGTGACTTCCAATGGTGCGACTGGCTCTACGAACTCAATGCACGACAGCTACACGCCATTGGGGGGAATGATACCATTGATGAATATGCTCCTGGGTGAGATTATCTACGGTGGACTAGGAACGGGTCTTTACAGTATCATTCTTGTCGTGTTGCTGGGTCTCTTCATTACTGGACTCATGGTCGGGCGCACACCAGAGTATCTGGGGAAGAAACTCGATCCAAGTGAGATCAAACTTGTTGCACTTTATACGCTGATTGGCCCTGTCGGAGTTCTTTTGCTAACTGCCATCGCAGTTGTGACAGGTCCAGGACTTGCAGCTTTAACCACAAATGGTGGTCCTCATGGGCTGACAGAAATTTTCTATGCATATACGAGTTCGTTTGCCAATAATGGGCAGTCATTCGCGGGAATTTCCGCGAACACGCCCTTTTACAATATAACGACAGCAATAGCAATGGTACTTGGTCGCTTTGGATTGGCTATTCCCGCGCTGGCCCTCGCAAAGCTCTTCGCGTTACAACCACAAAGGACTGCCACCGCGGGGACCTTGCCAACGGATACGTTTCTGTTCTCAACTGTCATCGTTGGCACTGCAATCCTTGTCGTTGCCTTAACATACCTTCCAGCCATTGCATTAGGACCAGTAATAGAGCATTTACTGATGGTAGGACAGTAAGAAATGAGTACTAAAAGTACGGACATGAGAATTCGTTTTTTGCTTCCTTGTACTGTACAAGCAGATCAAGGAGCCATTGATGCGGCAATCGAGGTAGCCCACTCGTGTGGGGCAACCCTCGTGCCTCTATCACTCCAACAGGGATTGAA
>CAZZVE010000198.1:0-9817 GCA_964657325.1 uncultured Ktedonobacterales bacterium | reverse complement strand
TCGCGTCGCAAATGCTGAACACGAAAAGCAAAGAGGGAAACTTGAGAAATGAGATACTTTGGAGCATTTTTATCTAACTTACGTAATAGCGCAGACCTTTCACTTGAAGAATTGGCAAAATTAGTTGATACCAGCAGGAGCACAATATCACGTATAGAAAACAATGAAGTTTCTCAACCATTTAAAGGTTCAATACGCAAACTACTTATTAACCTCGCGGAAATACTATGCACATCTACAACAGAAACCGAAAGATATTTAAACTTAGCGAATATTGACCGTTCGCTCTTAGCTGAAATCGAAGAAATTCAACTTGGTTTAGCTCCACACCTTGCAAAAGGCTCGTCTCACGAAATGAACGACCTTGAAAGAATAGAGCAAATTTACGAACAACTTCTCAAAAACCTACAAAAACGAGAACAAGAATTGGGTGTTATTAACGCACCTCCAAATTTGAAATTGAAAGCGCAAGAATACAGTAATGCTTTACAGGAACTCAGAAGACAACTTGACCAAGGACGTAACCGAAATAATTCTGAAAACTTATTTATGCCACAAACCGTACAAAATCATACCCACTATGCAGAAACAATAGGAGGTAGAATAGTGGTAGGAAATCAATACGGAGAAGCGGAGGCCATTCTCAAATCTCATAGCTTATACACATTAGCCTCAGATAATGCTCGATGGCTCATGGAGCGAGCAGAAGTAGAGCACTTTGCCATCGATGACTGCATTCTTCTTACGAATAGCGAAAACTTTAAAGGATGGGAACTCCACGAAATACAAACGACCATTTTAACGACTCAACTGCCCATCCCTGATGACCTGGCCGACATAAGAAAAGAAAAGCTATCCGCAATTGAAAAACACTACTTTAACGCACCCCATTATAGACTTGTTTCAGCTACACCTGCATTCAGCGAACTAGATTCCCTTAAAGTTGTACTAGCTCCTATCGGATTCTATGACTACTTCAGCTTAAATCCATTCTTTGACGAACCACTCTTAGAAGCGTTAGATGGTTCGCAAATTTCTATACGCCAAAAGTACGGTAATACAGCCCTTACATACAGTTCTACCGCTATGGGTACATCTCTCATACCTGCTCCAGTAAGCGTCCAATGCGTAGTAGTCACAGAAGATCAACAAATTTTACTCATGCAGCGATCTATGTCTGTTGCTTTCTACCCAAATCACTGGTCGGCCTCATTTGAGGAAACTATGAATGCCCCAGCAAACAACCGCGAAGGCGTTCCCATACAAAAAGGCGACAACGATTTCTTTGCAACGGCAATCCGAGGACTAGACGAAGAGTTTGCAATATCTGAGGCTGCAATAGAAAGTGTGAGAATACTCTCTCTAAACGTCGAATATCTCACGCTCTCAATAGACCCAATAACCATCATTCAACTAAATATTCCATCTGAAGAAATTCGACAAAGTTGGCTCCTTAGAGCAAGGCACAGAGAGGAAGCGTCTAGGCTTGCACTTCTACCAGCAGAATTAAACAGCGTAGTCGAAAAGCTAACGAGCAAAATGCTGTGGCATCCAACATCTCGAATGCGCCTTATTCAATTTCTCTTTCATACCCATGGAATTGAGCAAGTTGCAAAAGCAATCAAAGCAAAGAGAGAAACATCAGATGTAGTTCATTAGAACCATTTACCAGGCGTAGCTGTTTGAAATGCGAAACATAATTAAGGCGTCTCTTGTACAATTGTAGGGGTCTAATTCTATTACACCATGTTAGCGATTCACAGCGTTCATAGGATGTGGAAATGTTGGCATAGACGCACTCGTTTAGAGTATCCATTCCTCACAGGGTGTAATGGAATTAGACCCCTACTAGACCGTCAACGCTGATTTTTCAAATGCCAGGGCACCCGCAAGGGGATGCTCTGGCTTTGACAGACTAGGAGAGACCGATGTATCACGTCCTTATAGCAATTGAAGAGGCCGAAAGGACATGATGCATCGGTTTCTACAGGCAATTCATGCATCCTTAAAAAACCTCCTGTTGAAAGGCATCCCCTTGCGGATGCCCTTGCTTTGACAGCTGTGCTTTGACGGCCTCTACGGGCGGTTCGTATCCTAATTCATTTGTTACGTCACATACAGTGGACGCAATGATTAATACCCCTATATTTGTTTACGCAAGAACAACCAACCCTCGCACACACCAGCTAATGCACCGATCAGCAAAAATAGTGCTTCGTGCTGTCCTCCTGTTGCGGTGTTGGCGGGCAGGAAGATGCCACTATTGAGCAAAAGGTAGGCGAAGAGGGCAAGGACGGCACCGACGAATGGACGCGTGAACCATGTGATGATGACAAAAACAGGTGCATCGACTGGTTGCGCGATACGTCCCAGTGTAATGATACTACTAATACAGCCGCCCAAAAGACCGTAGATCAAGACAAGCCACGGAACGCTGAGGAGCATGAAATGTTCGTTTAGCACGTCATTCGCGATACCTATGCCTTGCACAATAGCAAATGCAAGAATCGCTAGCAGGAGGCAGAAGAGATAGAGTGCGAAGGCAACAAACCAACGCTGAGGATATGCCCTAATTGGCACACGTTGTACCTGACGGATAAGCGGTGATGTATCTTGGAGGCGTGCGGATTTTTCTAACTTCTTAACAGGTAGCACAAGTGGTTCTGTCTGTTGTTCCGTTGTGGGAGTGAGCAAAGGTGAGGATGCCTCTTTTTGTGTACTCTGTGCAGAAGGAGTATCGGGTATGGCTGGAAGTATAGCGAGATGCGCTAAATTTTTACTATAGGCATCAGGCAATTTCTGCTTTTTGGCAATCGAGGTGAGACGACGAATATAGACATCCAGGGCATCGTATTCCTTTATTGAGAAAGGTTGAAGCGTCGTGGTATCTTGCCAGGCATAGGTGACACAGGAGAGTGCGCGATTGCGGTAGCTTTCTTGCACAACCACATGCATCGCTTGTATGGTGCTTTGCGGCTGCACATGCACGATGTCCAAAAGCGCAGGTTCATCGCCTCTCGCTTGCGTCAGGGACTGTGGAACGCGATATAGCACACCCCATACTTCGGCATCAGGCCGAGTATCAGCAACGATAGTCGCCACTGTTCGTTCTCCTCCGCCTGCAACCTCGTAGCTTCCCAGGAGTAGTCTGTAGCCTTTCAAAACGGCTGGGCCATATAGCAGTGCAAGGCCGTCAAGTCGTTCTGGCGTGTTCAGGAGCGTACTATCCATTTCAAGACCATACTCGAAAAGCCACACAAATGTCTCCACTTCAGAAGAGGTGTCTTTACTAGGTGTGGGTAACTCCCCCGGTTCGCTATAGTCATCTGGTTCCTCTGGTAGTGGCGGTGCGGATGGTGGCTTTGTAGGAAAAGCTGAGACGGTTGAGAACGTTCCATGCGCATCCTGAGGTGTTTGTTCTTCTGGTAATTGGCTTGGTGGTATTGTTGTCATCGTGTTATACATAAACGGGCGGGGCGTATTGCCCCGTACAATAGGAGTGCCCGGTACGGCCTCTCGTTCTGTCGTCTTTTGCTCGCCACTACTTTTCTGCGTATCCACAATCTCTTCCTCCATATATACCTACATTGCCCCTGTATTTTGCCTATCCATTTGAGCTTATGTATAGGATACTGAAAATGTGTAATTTCACCAAATGGATAGGACTGTAGCCTACGCTTGACCTTGACATCGTGACTTGTTATGCCATACCGTAACGATAGCGAAAAATTTCTTTCGGTAGGGGCAACAACTGATTCATGCGTTGGTGCGGCTAGCTGCATGACAGGGGCAAGCCCTGTCACTACTATATTTCCCGCCACTGTGTGGTTTGCTACATGAATATGATGTGTATAGTAGTGACAGGGCTTGCCCCTGTCATGCATACTTAACCCGCTGTGTAGGCTCGTTTATGAGTGAGTTAGAGTCAATGATGCAATTGTTACCCCACCTATAAGTAGTATTGATCCCATGTCGGGGTTAATGTAAGCGAGGAGCAGTAACACAATGCAGTATAGACATTTGGGCAGTGCTGGCGTACGTGTAAGCGCGATTAGCCTGGGTAGTTGGCTGACGTATAGCGATTCGGTGGAAGAAAAGACCGCGATTGACTGTATTCATGCAGCCTACAATCTGGGTGTCAATTTCTTTGACACCGCGAACGCATATAATCGTGGCAAGACGGAGGCAGTTGTTGGACGGGCACTGCAAGAGTTTCCACGCGATTCCTATGTGCTGGCGACAAAAGTGTATTTCCCAATGGGGGAGGGTCCGAACGATCATGGCCTCTCGCGCAAGCATATTATGGAGCAGTGCAATGCGAGTCTGCGTCGCCTTGGAACGGACTATATCGACCTGTACCAGTGCCACCGCTATGATACCGAGACGCCACTCGAGGAGACATTACGTGCCCTCGATGATCTGGTCTCACAGGGTAAAATTTTGTACGCCGGAGTTTCGGAATGGTCGGCAGCACAAATCGCCGATGCCGTTGGTATTGCACATGAACAACATTTGCACAAACTCGTCTCCAATCAGCCCGTGTACAACATGCTGACACGCTATATTGAGCAAGAGATTGTACCATTATGCGAGCGTGAGGGCATCGGACAGGTCGTCTTCTCGCCACTTGCGCAAGGTATTCTTACAGGTAAATACAAGCCAGGACAGCAGCCCGAAGCGGGTACACGTGCCGCGAACGAAAAGCAGAATATGTTCATGAGGGACCTCATGAGCGATAAGACGTTGACCGCGGTACAGAACTTGCAAGAGCTTGCGCAACAGCAAGGGTACACTATGTCAAACCTTGCCCTCGCGTGGATATTGCGTCAGGAGAATGTTAGCTCCGCAATCATTGGTGCTACAAAAGTGGAACAAGTCGAAGAGAACGTCAAAGCGGCGGATATCACGCTCTCTGATGATGTGCTCAAGCAGATCGACAGCATCCTCGGCGATACCGTGAGATACGATAGGGCATAATAGAAAAGGAGAACCATACAATGGAAATGAGCGCACGTAACCAATTAAAAGGAACCATTAGATCAATCAAACATGGAGATATCATGGCAGAAGTAGTTCTTGAACTGTCTAATGGTCAGCAAATCACCTCGGTTATTACAGAAGATGCCGTCAAGTCGCTTCAACTGCAAGAGGGCGGTCAAGCTCTAGCGATTATTAAATCTACAGAGGTGATGATAGGTAAAGAAAGCTAAGATAGAACGAAACTGGACATTATGCGACAAGCTTGCATAATGTCCAGTTTCGTTATGAAAAATTTTTAGGCTTTGTGTTACGCTCCAATGATTACAAGGTGAGTGTTGAACCATTGACTGGCAAGCTGCGCTATCTTGATGACGCTCTCTTTTGTTGCGAAAAGCGATGTGCCTGCGTCAACCTGCTCGAAGCGTTTCTCTGTGGGAAGATTTTCTAGTGCGTGCTGGCTTTGCGCGACTGCTTGTGAGTTTTGTGTTGCCGCGATAAGCAGAGTAGGAGCTAGTATGCGTCGCAGATACTCTTCCGCACTATCAAGAGTACTGCCTGCCGCCACAACCGCCGCTACAACGTCTGGTCGCTCGGCTGCCGCGATGAGTACAGCTGCTCCCGTAGCACCTGCACCAAAGTAGCCAATGGAGAGATGTTGTGTTTCATCGTTTTCCAGTAGCCATTGTGCAATACCTGAAATACGTTGCTCCATGATACTTGTGTTGAGACGAAAATAGTCTGTTCCCTCATCTAATTGCCGCTCTTCCAAAGTGAAAAGGTCTACCAACAGCGTTGCAATGTTGTCTTGAAAAAGAACCTGGGCTATCGCCAGTGCGGTCTGGTGTGAACCGTCCGCGCTCCCTTCGATACCATGCGTGAGAATAACGAGACCATGTGCATCTGCTGGTAGATGTAGCAGCCCTGCAAGGGTTACGGCTCCTGCCCCCACCTGTATAAGTCGTCCATTGTCTGCGCTATCTGTTATATTTGTATCTTCTGCCATATGTAAATCTATCCTTCCTCTTTTTTGTAGAATCTCATATGCGCGTGGCGTAGTACAAGCTAAAAAAAGGTGTAATGAATTAGACCCCTATTATACTGTCAAACGTTACGTGTCATGGAACCAGGGCATCCCCTTGCGGGTGCCCTTACCTTTAATGTGCTTTGACGGTCTACTACGCTGTTTTCTCTATCCTTATTACGTATGATAACTCCTAATTATACTCACTTAGCAGTTTCTAATACTTTAAACACTTAATAGCAGACTTTTTATGAAACCTTCGCTCGCTCTTAAACGTGAACAAAGAGGAAGGTGTGTTATGAATATACACTACTCACGATCAAAAAATAATATTGATAGTTTTTGAGCGTGGGTGTCTCTAAGAGTAGTAGCACCCGCGCCAATAATACTAAAAAATACGGAATGTAGTACTTAGGAGGAAAAACATGGCATTAACTGGACGTACAGTAATCGGTGTCTTCGATGAGGCAGCAAACGCAGATCGCGCAATTGATGCGTTGCAAGCAGCAGGATTCAGCAGCGCGGACATTCATCATTCTGGTCGCAATACAGGTGACGCAGGTTCTACAGGCAGTGGTGGTGGGTTCTTTGCTGGCTTGAAAAATTTCTTCACAGGAGATGACACGACGACAGGCACAACAGGTGGTCATGTTGCCGACGATTTGACAAGCATGGGTGTCTCTAACGACGAGGCACAGTACTATGATAACGAATACAATAATGGGCGCACTGTTGTCTCCGTCAACGCGGGTAGCCGCGCTGAAGAGGCAAAGACAATTCTTGATACAAACGGTGCATACAACTACGCGAGCCGTCGTGGTGGTACAACCAGCACAGCTTCCACATATAGCACGACCTCAGGCACACCTGACACCGGTTACGCTGATGCCGCAACAACGGGTTATGCAGCAGGGACAACAACGGACACAACAAATACAACAGGTTATGATCGCACTCGTGATGCCAATTACACGGACACAACAAATACAACTGATGCAAACTATGCAAATCAGACTGACGAGCAACGCCTGCGCCTACGCGAAGAGCAGTTGAACGTTACCAAACAGCCTGTACAAGCTGGTGAAGTAGACCTTCGTAAGGAAGTCGTATCACAGCAGCAGACCGTCAATGTACCTGTCACTCATGAAGAGGTCTACATTGAGAATCGTCCTGTAACTGATGCCACTGTTGACGACAACACGCCAATCGGCGAGGGCGAGAACATTCGCGTTCCTGTCAGCGAAGAGCGCGTCAATGTCAGCAAGGACACAGTTGTTACAGGCGAAGTTTCCATCGGCAAGCGTGCCGTTCAGGAGACACAGCAGGTAACAGACACCGTTCGCCGCGAAGAGGCTCGCCTCGATCAGAGTGGCAACCCAGTCGTATCGGGCAATGATGTCAACACCTACAATACAACGCGTACTGATGGAACTGACACTACCTACAATACAACGAATACTGATACAACAACCGGTACCAACTACGACAACACCGACACCCGCAACTCACTCTAGTATTGAGTAGCGAAGACAAAAAAGAAGAGGAGCTATGCCAATCGGCATGGCTCCTCTTCTTGTTCGTCCTGAAAGATTGTATATTATGTCACCCATCTACTATCAAAGAGGCACTATCTTTGACTCGACTACTTACGTAATCACAAATACGGTAAACTGTGAAGGGTCCATGTCGTAACCTGTGCCTACTTCATACGTATCTATTAGCAGAGAATATAAACAGATACAGAAGAGGTAGGACTACACTTTGGCTCACTGTCTCAATCCGCATGTTGCGGGGGGGCATGATAACCCTGATGGCGCGGTATGCTGCCAACGTTGCGATTTTTTGGTACAGGGGGCGCATATCGGCATGTATGAGGTGGTCGCGTTTATTGGCGCGGGCACCTTTGGCTATGTCTACAAGGTGCGTGAACCGATGCCATTGAGCCGCTTGCTCGCGCTCAAAGTGCTACGTCTCGATCAGTCGAGTGCACAGGCGCAAAAGAGCTTTACACAAGAGGCACGGCGCATCGCCACTATGCAACATCCCAACATTTTGCCCATCTACAACTTTGGACGGTTGGAGAATGACCAACCTTACTTCGTGATGGAGTACGCTCCACAGACGATTAGCGATATCTTCCGCTCCTCCGATGGCAATAAGCGTTTAGCCTTCTCAGAAGAACTAGTTCCTTATGTGCGTCAAACGGCGGATGCGCTCCAATATGTTCACAACATGAAGATGGTGCACCAGGATGTGAAGCCTGGGAATATACTGATTGGACGTAGTGGGCAGGTGCTCCTCTCGGATTTCGGGACGACGCTCTATCTTGGTACCTATACTCATGCGTCACTGGGCGAAGTGACAGGTACTGCCGCCTACATGCCGCTTGAGCAATGGCAAGGCAATCCGCGCCGCGACTCCGATCAATATGCATTAGCAATCTGCTGCTATGAACTGCTGACCGGGCGTACACCCTTTACCTATAAACGTTTAGAAGAGATGTGGAACGCGCAGATGTACGAGCAACCTGCATCACCGCAACGCTGGAATCCACGTACGCCTGTTGAGGTTGCGGCTGTGTTGTTGCGTGCGCTCTCAAAGGACTATCACCGTCGCTATAACAGCATCACGGAGTTTGCCGATAGCTATACTAATGCTGTACATATAGCTCAGCAACGCTATGTTTGTCAGCATTGTGGACAGCAAAACCGCACGGGTGCGCAACGTTGTGCCTTCTGTGGAGCCGATAAAGATAACCGTGCATGTCCCTATTGTGACACGTTAGTACGCTTTGGGCAACGTTGTTGTTCCGTCTGCGGTCGTCTCACGCTGCCACAAACACTAGTTATTCATAGTCCCCTTGTCGGTGTAAGCGTCCGTCAGGATAGATATACGATCAAGCGTGTCCTCAAGCAATCAGAAGAGACGCGTGTAATGACGGCGGTTGCCACCGATGCGCAGAGCAACGAGCGGCAGGTGGTTCTGAAACGCTGGGAGTGTGCGACTGGCTTGGCACAACGCGCGAAGGACATTGCACACTACGAGCATGTGACCGAACCCCTGGCACGACTACATCATCCATTTGTGCCCTTCGTGCTGAACCGTTTTGCTGAAGGCAAGCACTATTATATGATCGAGGCATACGTGGATGGTGAAAGTATCGAAGAGCGTTTACAAAAGTTGTTGCGTCCCCTAGAGGAGCGCGATGTACTAGGGTACATGAACAGTCTGCTCAATGTGCTTGTTGCGTTAGAGCTGCAAGGCATACATCATTATGATATCTCACCTGCGAACATTGTGATTGAGCAGAAACGTGGACGCGCTATACTGACAGGGTTTCAGATGTCGCCACCGCTCCAGGAGCCAGGGGTACGTGTGCCCACAATCCGAAAGCGCACAACGCGTAAACTTGCCATCTCGCCCTACCTGCCCATCCAGGATAAGCCCTACGACCAGCGCACGAGTATCTACATGTTGGCTGCAACGATGCATCATGCGCTGACGAATATCGCGCCGCCCCACTACCCTACCTATCCACCTGTACGCATCCTTAACCCAAACGTATCTGCCGCACTAGAGGCTATCTTGGGCCGTGCCTTGTTAGAAGAGGCCGCCTTACGCTACCCAAGTTATGAAGCGATGAGACGCGATGTACAGAAATTGCTGGTATGACACGGGATACGTCGCCTGATGAACTTTGACAACCAAATGCGGTAATTTACATCGGTAGGGGCAGCAATTCATTGCGCTATACGCATCAGGATAAGAATTGCTAGGTTTGTAACCGCATGTCGAGCCGTGGGGGACATGACAGGG
>CAZZVE010000197.1:9129-9821 GCA_964657325.1 uncultured Ktedonobacterales bacterium | reverse complement strand
GTTACTTGACAAAAGAAAGTAATGTGTGTTACACTTGTTGTGGTTAGTGAGACCGCTAGATTTGTAAAGTAGTTAACCATGAACAAAGACGTTAGTTACACAGAGAGGATATTTTTATGGCTTGGGAAATTGATCCAGTACATTCACAAGTGATGTTTTCAGTAAGACACGCGATGATTACTACAGTACGAGGACACTTCAACGTTATTAGTGGACACCTACACATCGACGACCAGAATCCTGCCAATTCCTGGGTTGATGCTCAGGCTGATGCTAGCAGCATCAACACACGCGAGCAGAGACGCGACGGACACCTGCAATCCGCTGACTTCTTTGATGTTGCGCAATACCCGATAATCACGTTTAAGAGCAGCAAAGTTGAGCATGTAGGTGGTAGCAATTATAAAGTGACTGGTGACCTAACCATGCATGGTGTGACGAAACAAGTCGTATTTGATGCCGATTACGCTGGTCAAGGAAAAGATGCTTACGGTATGCAGCGTGCTGGTATCAGTGTCAAGGGCAAGATCAATCGTGAAGATTGGGGACTTTCCTATAACGCAGCCCTAGAAGCTGGCGGTGTTCTGGTCAGCAAAGAAGTCAACATCGAGATTGATCTTTCAGCCGTGAATCAGCCTGCTGCAGCACCAGCTAACTAATATAATCTCTACGATATAAACGGAGAAAACGAA
>CAZZVE010000197.1:0-9119 GCA_964657325.1 uncultured Ktedonobacterales bacterium | reverse complement strand
AGCAGATGGCTCGTATATACGAGCCATCTGCTTCGTTTTCTCCGTTTATATCGTACACTTAAGAACAACGTATTTTTTATAACATAAAGGAGTTGCAGCGATGCAGGCAGTAGTAATTTCTCAACCTGGGGGTCCAGAGGTGCTAGAGATACAGGACGTCGAGACGCCGGAACCAATCGGCGATCAGGTTCGTGTACGTGTAAGGGCGGCAGGACTTAATCGCGCCGACCTTTCGCAGCGCATGGGTATGTACCCAGCCCCTGCTGGCTCGCCTGCTGATATTCCGGGGATGGAGTTCGCGGGTGAGATTGACGCGGTTGGTCCTCTGGTACGCATGTATCAAAAAGGGCAACGTGTCATGGGTATTGTGGGTGGTGGTGCTCAAGCCGAGTATATTCTTGTTCACGAAGGCTTGCTTGTCGCTATTCCAGATAACCTCGACTTTGTGCAGGCTGCTGCTGTGCCAGAGGTGTTTATGACAGCACACGATGCCCTTTTCACACAGGCTGGCTTACAGATGGGCGAACGTGTGTTGATTCATGCAGCTGGCAGTGGCGTGGGCACAGCAGCTATTCAACTTGCGCACTCGGTTGGGGCAACCACTTTTGGTACATCACGTACACCTGATAAACTTGAACGTGCTAAACCGCTTGGCCTTGATGTGGGTCTCTCCGACAAGAATTTTGCGAACGAGATAAAAAGTCGTACAAACGGTGAAGGCGTACATGTGGTTCTCGATTTTATCGGGGCAGCATACATGGAGCAAAACCTGGATATACTGACGACATGGGGGCGTATGGTATTTCTGGCGACATTAGGAGGCACACAGGCCAACGTCAATCTCGGTCTCTTAATGGGCAAACGTATTCAGATACGTGGTTGTACTCTACGTACCCGCACACTTGAAGAGAAGCTAGGCGTAACTCGTCGCTTCTCTACGCAAGTATTGCCATTGCTCGCAAACGGAACTGTAAAACCCATTGTCGAGCAGGTCTACTCAATGCATGAAATTGGTGAGGCACATAAGGCAATGGCTGCGAATAAAAATTTTGGGAAATTGATTCTCACGATAGAATAAAAAAGAAAGGGATAGAACACATGCAATATCGTTCTTTAGGTCGGACAGGATGGGACGTATCCGAGATGGGTTTTGGCGCATGGGGCATTGGTGGCGATACATGGGGCAAGACGGATGATACCGAGTCGATTGCAGCCCTGCATAAAGCTATTGAGCTAGGGGTCAACTTTATTGATACCGCTGATGTATATGGGGACGGACATTCGGAACAGTTGATCGCACAGGTACGTAAGCAGCATAGTGAAAAACTGATCATCGCAACAAAGGCTGGGCGTCGTCTCAATCCACATGTTGCGGAGGGATACAACCGTCAAAACCTGACGAGTTTTGTCGAGCGTAGTCTCCGTAATCTTGAGATGGAGGCACTGGACTTGCTGCAACTGCACTGTCCGCCGGCCTTAGTTTATGACCAGCCAGAGGTGTTTGGGATTCTTGACGACCTTGTACAGCAAGGCAAGGTGCGTGCTTATGGAGTCAGTGTTGAGACGGTGGAGGAGGCTCTAAAAGCTATTCGTTATCCTAACGTACAAAGTATTCAAATCATCTTTAACATGTTCCGTTTCAAACCATCAGAGCAGTTTTTCGCGGCGGCAAAAGAACGCAAGGTCGGCATTATTGTGCGTGTGCCGTTAGCGAGTGGACTACTCACGGGCAAATTTCGTCCTGACTCGCAGTTCGCAGAGAGCGATCATCGCAAATTCAACCGTCATGGTGAGTCCTTTGATGCTGGTGAAACCTTTTCTGGCGTCGATTATGAGACAGGGCTACAAGCGGTTGAAGCTCTACGTCCACTTGTGCCACAAGGAGCAACAATGGCACAGTTCGCCTTACGGTGGATTTTGATGTTTCCAGAGGTGACAACGGTTATCGCCGGCGCGAAAAATCCCCAACAGGCTGAAGACAATACAGAGGCAGCATCATTGCCATCTCTTAGTGACGAAACGATGCACAAGGTCAAAGCGATCTATGACCAGCGCATCCGAGCAACAGTAGAAAATCGGTGGTAGGCATTTAAAAGTCCTGTAGGGGTCTGCTGAAGCGTATTCGTTTGGCAATCGATTGCCAAGAGGGTGTGCTGAAGCAGACCCCTACAGGGATTATTATGATTATTATGTTGTGGCACCACCACAACTGGAACCAGCACCGGCTGTACAGCCATAGCAATGCTGCCCAATCATGATAGAACGTTCGCGCAATCCTTCGAGAGTCGCATCAAAAATGGTTTGTGGGGATGTTGATATAACAGGCATGTCGAGCATCTGGTTGAAATCACAGTCGTAGAGGCGACCATCCCAACCCACGGAAAGCGTTGTGCGACACATCACGCCATTAACTGCTGCTGGATTGAAGGCTGTAATCAGTTTCTCCATATATGCTTCAAGATTGCCTGAACGCATTAAGAAGTCCAGATAACGGCTAATTGGCATGTTTGTGATGGTGTATAGATTGTTGAAGTCAATTGCATAGCGGCGTTTAAGTTGATGCTTCCAGTCTTTTTCCAACGATTGCTGACTTGCTGGCAGGAAAGCTCCAACGGGGTTCGTCACCAGACTGAGTGAAAGTCCCGTTCCTTCTTTCCCATAGCCGAGCGTGTTGAGATGTTGTAATGCAGCGATAGAGTCCTCAAACACGCCATCCCCACGCTGCGTATCGGTTTGCTTGAGTGCGTACGATGGTAGTGACGCGATGATCTCGACGGAATGTTCAGCGAGAAACTCTGGAAGATACGCGTAGTTAGGGAGGCGTGTGATGGTGAGATTGCATCGGTCGATAACGTGCCGACCCAATGCTGTAGCACGTTCGACGATCTCACGAAAGTGCGGGTGCATCTCTGGTGCGCCACCTGTGATATCGAGCGTGGGGATGTCAGTTTGCGCAAGAAAATCCAAGCATGCGTCCATTACATCGCGTGGCATAACCTCTTTGCGATCTGGGCCAGCATCGACATGACAATGAGCACACGTCTGATTACACCGTTTGCCCACGTTGATCTGCAGAATGCTTACTCCTGCGGCTTTAAGTGGTAGATGTCCTGCATTTGCTGCAGCATCTCCAAAGGAGCGTAGTGGCAATGTTTCAAGAATATACCGTTGCTCTTTTGTATTGGCGAGTGGGGAGTCGAGTTTACGTAGTGTTGGAAGAATTTTTGCCATGCAGTACCTACATCGAGACTTTGTGTACGTGATCGCGCATTTGAACACCATGAACGAGTGATGAACCACCACGAATTGCAGCGGCGACATGCACCGCTTCTGTCATCTGCTCAATATCCGATCCCTTTTCTAGACAGGCGGAACTGTAAGCGTCGATACAATAGGGACACTGAACCGTATGAGCAACCGCTAATGCAATCAATGCCTTTTCGCGTTCTGAAAGCGCGCCTTCGGCGAAAACCGCATTGTACCAAGCGAGAAACTTGTTCCAGAGTTCGGGTGCATCCTTGCCCATATCGGGGAAATGTGCCAGGTCCTTTGGATCATAGTATGTTGCCATGCTTTGGTCTCCTTTATACTGATTCTGATGTTTCTTCTTGTATTAAGTGTAACATGAAAGAAATGCAATTGTCGAGCCGTAAAACAAAAAATCAACGGACCGTTCCATATTGTCTCGTTGTGGTTGCGACCCCCTTTTTTTATAAGACATTTAGGCTAATTTATGCGAAACGTCGCGCTAATAGAAACGTGCTGATATACAATAGCATATATGTTAGCCGATGGTATCGAATACTATTTGCTACGCAGAAAAAAAGTGCTGTGCTGGCATATGCCCACAGTATAGATAGAGAAAAGACTGGCAGGATAGTAGCGCATATGAGCTTTCCTCGCTTAACAGCAGCCGTTTTTGTACTTCTCCTTATAGGGTGTTTTGCTCTTATTGGCATAGGGAGTGTGGCCCTTGTCGGACCAGAGATGACGCATAGCGTAACAGCAGAGCATGATGCCGGTACGATTATGACTATTCGCTCTGATATGAGCAGCTTTACATTGAAGACTACTAATGGAAAACAGGTACGCTTTCAATGCTCGGGGCAGTGTAAAGTAGCTCTTAATCACATGGTACGCCATGAATCTGAGAAGGCGCATACCGATGTGTATTATGTGGAGAAGGCGAATAATATATTTCTCGCCTTGGATGTGGATTAGGATGCGCGCCAAATAATTTTTGAGAACAAGAGGCAGACTGTGATATATAAGAATGATAGAGGGCTTGCAATACAACGACCATATCTGGAGCAAGCAGATATCGTTATCGTTGGCAATGGAATTGCTGGTTTGACTGCGGCACTAGAGGCAAGAAGTCTTGCGCCGGAGAAAAGCATAGCTATTATCACGGATCAAATTCATCCAACTATTCATACTCCTGCCTTAAAACAATTCGCCATAGGAAAATTGGAACGTGAGCAACTGCTCGCACATCCCGCAGGGACGGAGCGCTCTGAACGTATTTATGTCGTGACGGCGCATGTGGAGGAGGTTCACGCACAAAGCAAATATGTCATGCTTGACGGTGGACGTGGTTTTGGCTATGGCTCGCTCTTGCTCGCAACGGGTAGTACACCAACAGGACTAGCGGAAGACTTGCCGGGGCGTAACTTCGACGGTGTGATGACGCTCCATCGCCTACAAGATTATCTGAACTTGCGGCGGCGTCTTGCCGAGGTCAGTGAGGCAGTGGTTGTTGGTGGTGGAGCGCATGCGATAGAAACGGTGATGGGTCTGGTCCATTGGGGCATTCATGTCAATTGGCTTATCCGCAGCGACACCTTTATGCCACGTGTTCTTGATGACCCTGCATCGAAAATGGTGCTCTCACGTATCCGACGTGCGGGCGTGACCATCTCTACCGAGACGGAGGTTGTTGGTGTCGTTGGAAGAATCGGGAGCGTTGTTGGTGTCATCACCAATCACCAGGAGATGATTCCGTGTCAATTAGTACTCTCTTGCACAGGAACACAGCCTGTTATGACTTTAGCCCAACGTTGCACTCTACCTATGCGTCAAAAGCGTGGTATTCTCGTTGATGATCAGTTGCATACAAGTGTACGCGACATCTATGCGGCTGGTGATGTTGCCGCACTTAAGAATCCTTTGACTGGCACATACGAGACACGTGCACAGTGGTATGCTGCTGTGTCACAAGGGCGAACGGTTGCGGCGGTAATGACAGGGCATGAAGAGTTAGCAAGCGAACCCTTTGGGGTGCAGTGGCATGCAACACATCTAGGTGAACTGTCCATGCTCACAGTTGGCGATCCGCTCAGCTTGCATGACAAGGTGACAACGTTGACCGATACGAGTATGAATGGCTATCGGCGTATGGCAGTTGTTGATGATCGGCTTGTTGGTTATCTCTCACTTGGAGCAAGACAGCCCGATAGCCTCGCTATTAAGCGCATCATCGACGAGGGACACTCGGTACACATAATCATGAAAGCTTTGCTGAAAGGCACTTTTGACGCGCGCAAATACCTCTCTCAGCAACACGCGCTCAATGCCCATGGTATGCTTACAACGAAGGCTCTCCCCTCGCTACCTGCCGCATTTACAACGGGTAGTGCTGATGGACAGCGACAACCAGTACGCATTCCGGGTGTCATGCAGAGCCGACCTACACGTATGTTACCATCTTCAGATATTGTACAGACTGACCCATTGCTACAGATTGAATATAACACCGATAGCTTGCGGTCGTATTCACAACCATTGCATCAGACAGAGCCACTTCATACTCCGCCTGCCTCTCAAAGAATGCCTGATGCAATAGAAGAGGAGATCGGTCCGTTTACAGGCCATCTTCCATCTGAGTACAAAAGTGTTGTTGATGCAATGCCTGTACGTCAAGGGCATGTACCATCTGGTAAACTTTGGTCTTATGCTCCCGAAGTACAGCGTAAAGAGGAAACGCCAGCAGTTTATCGGCCTCCAAACGAGCCGAAGCGTCAACGGTCGGGCAAGTTATGGACATATGGCAACAACGAGCAGCAGAAGAAGGGACATTAGATGTTTAAATCCGCACTCTTACACAAAACGGGTCCACAGGTGGTACAGGAGATTCACGCCTGTATCGGTTGTAACGAATGCTTGATTGCTTGTCCTGCTATAGCTGAGCCGATTACGATTGACGTACTTAACCGCGAGACGATCTCAGGACAAATTTCACCTGCCGTCGCCCGCTTTACACGTTCCTGTTATCAATGTGGGGCATGTGTTGCTCCTTGTCCCGTTGGTCTGCATCGAGATGCAATGATGATGTGGCTCAAAGTGCGTCTTCTGCAATCTGGACAGGAGCAGTAGTGCATGTATATAGACTCATCTGAACAAGACAGCAATGAGCATAGCAGCAAAAGGGGTGAAAGAGGGTACCCGTGGTTTTTCTCGTATCTCACGTCTGCACGCATAAAAACTACGTTTGTGACAATTTTCGTCATCGCGGTGAGTGGAACGGGATACGTGTGGTACAGCCGTAATGGAAGCGATCCCTATCCTGATAGCACTGTAGGGCTTGCCTTTGCGATTGCCGGCACGTTTTGTTTTGCCTGTGCAGGAGTGTTGTATACTCTCCACCGTCGCTCACGAAAACGCGCTATTGGCAAACTCAATGCATCTTTGCAATGGCATATGGCCTTCGCTATTATGGCACTTATATTGCTTTTCATGCATTCCTTTGGCAACTTCAACCCTCGTACTGGTACATTTGCTTTATACGGCATGATCGCAATGGTTGTCAGTGGCTTTATTGGTCGCGCACTCGACCACTTCATGCCGCGTCTTATCACACAAGAGGTACAAAAAGCGTTGACGGTACAGGGGGATGACCGTATTGCGACTATTTCACGGAAACTGCAAGATATTGTGGTCTACAATACACAGGAGGTACAGCCGTTTCAGGCGCAGGGGCGGCAAGAGCTTCCTTTTAATACATTACGCAATGGTAAACAGGGAACAACAAGTCCATTGAACAATGGTGCAGCCTCGTGGGACCTCGCCTATATTTCGTTAGAAGAGACTCCACAGGAATTGAGCCGGAACGAGCAACACTATCGTTTTGTACCAGACAGGAAAAGCGCGCTTGCCCAACCCGGTGCCCTCATTCCAGGCGCACAGGCGCAGATAGCTGCAATCGAAGATGTACAACAGGCATTGCAGCGTGAACAATTCTTTCGTTACATCATTCGCTACTGGCGCATCCTGCATATCTGTATCGCCTTCGTCACACTCGGTCTCACCCTCTGGCATATAGAATACGCCATAACGTTATGGTTGCCGCATTAATACACAGACATCCATATGTAAAATTCTTGTAGCGAAAACGTCTGCTTTGGGAAGATGCTACGGTTTTGTGTGGACTCTTTTTTAGCATCATCAGCCTGTTGCGTTAGCCGAAAGGGAAAAGTTCATGGCAGACGATACTAGCGACGCAAGCAATACACTTTCCAACGATTGGTGGATGTATCATGGAGACGAGCGGCATAGCGGCAATGCGGTCGGTTCTAGCACCATCACCACCTCTACTGTACAGCATCTGGTGAGTCGGCACAAAATTATTCTTGACAACCCTATTATTTCAGTACCTGCGATTGTGCAGGGTAAGATATACGTAGGAACGAAAAGCGGCAAGAGTGGTGGAACGTTCTATAAGGTTGATCTTGCAACTGGAGCTATAAATGGCACTTTTCATATACCGTTTGCAGGTGGGGGCGTTTGGGACTCTGGTATTGGCGCAACACCAGCTGTTGTCAATGGTAGAGTTTATATCTCGACACTTGATGGAAAGATATATTGTATTGACGCGGCAACAATGAAACAGATATGGGTGACGGACTTACGTAATGTAGACTTGGCGCATAACCAACCGATGAGCCGACAAACCGCGGCTTGCTGGACCTCTCCTCTGGTTGTGAACGGCAAAGTGTACGTGGGAACTGGTTTAGGTGAAGATGCTACGACAGTGTTTGGCTTCGTCTACTGTATTGATGCAGCTACAGGTCATGTTATGTGGGTGTTTTGTACTAACAAATTTTCAGGCCCAGCAGAAAACAGCCCTAATGTCTTGCCGAAGTCAGCGGTAGGCAGCACTGTTCCACATGGTTATACTCATGCCAGTACTGACCCACCCTCTAAAGGTGCCTCCGTCTGGTCGTCGTGTGCTTATAGTAAAAAACTGAATCGTATCTATGTGGGAACAGGCAATGCTGACCCCGATGGTCCTCTTCCTAGAGATTCCTATTCCTGCGGTGTACTATCTCTTGATGCTGACACGGGAGTTTTTAAAGGCTTCTTTCAGCAGGCACAGGCGGATAGCTATCGTCCAGATGATCTCGATGCAGACGTTCCTCCTGGTCCTACTCTTTTCTCACAGGGAGGCGTGGAGATGCTGGCGATTGGCTGTAAAAACGGTTCATTCTTTCTGCTTGATGCTACGACGATGAAGTGTTTGAAACGGCGTCAACTGCTGCCCAAACTTGGAGGTGATGGCTTTCCAGGCGATGGAAGTAAGCCAATTTCCACAGTCGATGTGCATACGCCGGACCTAACCGAAAATCATGCAGGTGTCTATAGTACAGCCGCGGTGGACTCCGGGCAAGGACGTATTTTCGTAGGTTTGGGAGGCTGGCAAGACTCAACGCATCCAAGTATTGATACACATACAACACCGTTTATACGTGCGCTCGATTGGATAACCCTGCATGATGTCTGGCCTACTGTTGTTGGAACCGATGGTGTCAAGCGTTATAACGTTCCTGGTCAGCCGATGTACGCCAATCCTCGAGAGGTTGCGCTCAGTTCTCCAGCTATTGTCAACGGTGTCGTTTTTGTCACAACAAACGCCGCTGCATTGTACGCCTTTAATGCTCTTTCAGGACAACTACTCTGGCAAGCGAACGATCTTGGTACACCTTCACGCGGCGCACAAGCCGCGGATATCATCAACATTGGCCCGGCTATCTACGGCAATTATGTTGTCATTGGCACTGGTGCAGGCAAGTTGCACATCTATTCTTTGTAGAAACAAAATACACCGACGTGGGCAGGACAAGATC
>CAZZVE010000196.1:0-9858 GCA_964657325.1 uncultured Ktedonobacterales bacterium | reverse complement strand
ACATTTGGTGATGAAAGTTCAATGAACGAGCAAACAGAGTCCTAGACCGATAAGTGCACCAAGAGGGACTGTCACGGCACCGAAGTCAAGGATGGTCAAGAGCACCATCGTGCGATCCCAATCAAGGGTGTCTTTGGCATTCTGACGCGTCCCAAACAAGCCGTGCGTATATCTCTGACGGCGGAGTTTGAGACTATCACTGACGAAGCCAGGCCAGCTAGGAAGTAGCGCCCCGATAATAGCACCAATCACCGTTCCCCAGACAATCCAGAGTCCTGAGACATTCATCCCTGCAAGAACCAGCCACCAGGGAAGGGAGGCAATACCTAGAAGAAAGATCATGCGAACGACAAATGCGTCCATGAGTTCAGGGGAGGAAGGATCTGCCCCAAGGATCGTGACACACATCATGGGAAGGATCACGATGAGCAGAAGGAGAGAAAGGATTATGTGGACGAACATGGTTACCTCCTTTTCTAAGAAGAGCACAACGCCTCTTCCTCCGGTATTGTATCTGAAGCATGCGGCTATCACAAGATTGCTAGCTAACGCTCTCTCAATGCGAAGTTGATATTCTGCATGTCCACCAATTTCGGGGGTATCTCGAAAAAATACGAGAGTGCTCGGTTGGTTGTAGAGACACTTGCAACAATAGAGTGCCTCGTTGCACAACTCGTGGGCTGATCCGAAAAGTGGCTGTTGCATCACCAAAAGCGAGCCAGACCCACCTTGCAGGGCATTTACTAAGAGAATCGTTGCCGACGCGTTGCCCCTCGACCACCCCCTCTTTGGGCGCAATGAATTGCTGCCCCTACCGATGTATGAGATGCCTACATAGTTGGTTAATCCCTGTGCGCAACCAATGCGGGTATGGGTTCGGTGAAAGGACCTACGTTATACAGGTCGTCGCGGTTCCACAGCACTTGAGCGGTAGCGGCGGTGGCGGCAACCGTCAACCAGACGAAGAGCGTGCTAAGTGAAAGTGCGACCTTGGTGTCCTTCAGGCGGAAAATGGCGACACAGGCACTAGAAACTGTTAGCCCTGCATAAATGAGGGTGAGCACGAACGCATTGATGGGTGAACGCAGACTGAAATAAGCCGCGTTAAAGATGACGAAGTTGAGCCATGTCGCGCCCTGCAAGGCAAGATATTCGTCGCGCCCAGGTGTGCCCTTTGGTTTGTTGAGAACCGCTAACGCCCCCCAGATGGCGAAGAAATTGTTGATCGTCCATGCAGGTCCGAAGGCCCACGAGGGTGGTGTGAAGATGGATTGTTTCAACGAGCTGAAATACGATACGTTGCCAAATACATTGTCACGCAACGTATTGCCCTTGTTGCCACTGACAATACTCGTGAGTCCTGCCAGCCCAAAGGTGAGTAGTTGTACAACGATGTAGAAGGCGAGGCCATGATACCAACGCCACTTCGCTGGCTCCCCTGTAATAGTGCGTGTGATATTGTCTCTTATTTTTGTTGTGGTCGATGCCATGCTATTGCTCCTCATAAATATAATTATATGTACTACTTGATAAAACAGACAGAGCATGAAACTCTGTACACATCTGATTGTATCACACGCTCTCAGCGAGAGACCACCCAAAATTTGACAAAGCGCAAAGGATGTAGTATGATGTGGAAGTTGACGCGGGATAGAGCAGTGGTTAGCTCGTCGGGCTCATAACCCGGAGGTCGCAGGTTCGAATCCTGTTCCCGCTACTGAACCCTCTCGAAGAGTATCCTTGTAAGCACTGGAAGGTGTGTAGCAAGGATATTTTTTTGTGCTTTATGATGTAACACCACTTGACAGAGTATGATAATATATCCTATGTAAGCAACTCATGGTGGCGTAGCTCAGTCGGTAGAGCATGGGACTCATAAGCCCAGTGTCACAGGTTCGATCCCTGTCGCCACTACTTTACAACACAAAAGCGGCTTCATCCCTTTGGGTGAAGCCGCTTTTGTGTTGTCTAATACTTGTCCGTTTGTTCGGCGACTCTCTTGAGCTTCTTGGTTTTGAGTTCCGATGCCTCTTGCTCGTACACTTCCTGGCTTACTTTATCGAAGAGATCACAGACGTTAATGCCGAGGGCATCCGCTATCTTCTCTAGTGTCGAGAGGTTCACGTCTTTATAGGGATTATGGTATATCTGTTGAATTGTGTCGTAGGAGACATCCGAGAGTCTTGATAGTTTGGACATACTAACCGCTTTGGCACCCGCGTTCTCTCGCACCTTTAGTCGCAGCATCGCTTGTTTCCCCCGAAATTTTGTAGAATCATTGTAACAGGGATTATTGAGTTTAGTAACTGATACTAGGACCTCTATCTTCTTATCTATATAGTATATTATGTAAAGACTAATCGGCGTTTTCCTAGGCTTATCCTCGCGAACCCAAAACGGGCATAACAAGTTATCCACATATTTACAGAGAAGATGTGGATAACTTGGTAAGAATGTGGATAATCACGCGTCTATATGGTTCAACCTATCCGCTGAGCGAGGGCTGTTGGAATCATCAATGGTGAACCATTGCTCAAGCGCACACGAAGTGCGCGACTCCTGATACCAGAAGGAAAGACCTGCTCATATGAAAAAATATACTCTATGTTTCCTATTGCTCCCTCATATTCTCCACTTCCCACACGTACCTGTGCCCCAAGTGAGAGCGAAAGGTCTTGCTGAACTGGCTGCGAATAATGCTGTATCTCTCCCGGCGAGAACGAAAGAAGAAGTTCAGGCATAATACCGTGACGTGGAGACGTGATGCCCGATAGTAAGACAACCGATCCTTGCTGCTGTTGCAGTATACGTAACGTTGCCTCCGTCATAGATGCTGCTCCCAATCCCTCTGTAAGCAGAATCGTCATGGGAGGGAGAGTTGCCTGTGCCTGTTCAATGTCGATATCGTCAAGTAGTTTAATCAGATCAGTGTGCAGGAAACCCTCAAAATCTCGTGTTGCAATGCTGCCTGCGATGATGCCTGAGACTCCGGCAACGAGTGCTTGCCGTAGCATGACAAAGCTAAGGGAGCCAGCCACGGCGAGAATTGCACCAGCAGGTAATTGACGACTCAGCGTATCGCCTTGTACAACATGTAATATACCTGCGACCTGATTCCCCGCTCCAATTTCACCGCGCACTACAGCTGCCTGTGCTTCAATAACGATACCGCCGCGCTGTGTGACATCGACAACACGACCATAAAGGCCAGCTGGTACAACCTCGTCTTGTGCTATATCACCCGTTGCGGTGCGATGCTCCATGCGTAGCACAGGTTGATCAGGTTGTACCTCCTGCCCACTATACACCAAGGGCACAGCACGTGCCAACGCATTTCCTCTATACCCACCAGGCCAACGCTCCCGCCTCACCACTGTCTGCGGGATCACAGACCACCCAGGCTGATAGGCCATCCCTATGTGCTCCTCTACTACCGTAGTATTTCTGGACAGGATGGATTTGTCACACTCTCTTCTATGCATCCCGCAACTGCGGAATGCATAGAAGAGAGTGTGACAAATCCATCCTGTCCTTACATTATTTTATGCGCCGATGGCTTGCATCCACTGCATAATTCGCGCTTGACGCTCAGCTTCTTCGACTGGAATAGTAAATGGTCGGCCTCGTGCGTCGATGATGAGACCGACAAGACCACCATCAATCTCTTCGGCTGCACGCGCCCGTTCTCCTGGTCCAAGCCCAACATCGACGCCGGGCGCAGGGAATAGCGTGAGCAATGCTTGCTCGTTCGGGCGTAATGGAATAACCTCGATAGAGCCAGTGACAACATCGACTTTGTGTTGTCGCCCGTTAGTATATTCGACGCCAACCGTTACAGCCACCTGCCCTTGTTGCAATTGTCCAAAGGGAACGACGCATGTACCAAGGCGATGTGTCACAGCATCATTCTCATTGACCTGGACAGCAGTGATAGGTGCTACCGTTGCGACGGCACCGAGTTGCGAGATAAGCATTGTTTTATCTAACACAAGTGAGGTGACACCGCGTGGTTGTAACGCGTCGAGAAGCATCAAGGCAACCTGTCCATAGGTCGGTGCATGAGCCAGAACTCCGCCTGTTGCGAGAATTAAATCGGCATCAGGCCAATTGGTTGTGCTTCTTTTTGCCCTATCGACCGTGAGGATCATTGCCTCACGTGCGATGGCATGTGTAATTTGTAAGTCACGTGTACTCATCGGCAGCACATAAGGATGTGCCACTTGACCGAGTACAAACTGCCGCAAATCTTCTTCTGAAAGCGAAAACGGCAACCAGCGTGTGATGCGTTGCACCCCTGCCTGTTGTAACACCGCTCCCATACCTGATGCTACACCAATACCAGCGTTGACGTTCGGCACAAATTCACCTTGCTCTCCAGCAAGCATAACGGTGGTTGTAGCTCCTCCAACATCAATTGCTGTAACATTCATGGCGTAGTGTTGTGCCAGGAAACGGACAAGGCTACTCAACGAGGTAGCAGTGGCAACTGGCTCAGCACTTGACCATGCCTGCACGCGATTATAGCCGGGGATGCGTTGCAAAACACTACGCTCGTGCAATGCTCCTACCGCGACACTGATCGAGCCTAGTTGTGCCTGTGAGACAAGAGAATCAACGCGGGTAACATCCGCAACTCCATAAAGCATGCGACGTACCGCGTCTATATATTGTGGCGCACCAGCATAAAGAACAGCACGTTGTGTACTGTTCTCATCCAAATTCGATCTGTGTTCTTCGCGTTCCTTGGCGAAATTGGTTAACAACTGACATGCCTCCTGTAGAGGAACAGGTCCAGCAGGACCATCCGCCATACCAACAATAAGCGCGGCATGTGGCTGAATTTCGCGCATGTGTCCTAGCTGCTGCTCCCACTCCAGTGCGAGTCGCTCCGGCGTCCAGCCAGTCACGCTTTGGGGTTGTCCCGCCAATCCTGCGGCGATAGGTGTCGTAGTGGTGGCTGCAACAAACGATGGTGATGGCAGGGAGTGCGTTTCCGCGTATAAGCCCGATACTGCTTGTTCTGCTAGTGCTTTCAATGTACTATTAACGGCTCCCAGCACGACGAGTTGAATTGGGCCACCTGCACTGATCGTCGTGATAAAGGCATCAACGCCGTCACCATTTTCCTCTTCAGGCGTCACTAACTGTCCTTGCGAAAGAAATTGGCGTCCAGTTACCTGCTCGATAATGCCAATAGCCTCAATGATGCCATGCGTAATATCGCTCTGCGGTGGAAGTAGTGTTGTTGGTGCTTCACCACGTGCCATAAGACGATATTGGCCTTCAACAAGCCCGAACAGCGAGACTTTAGTAAAGACAGTACCACAGTCTGCAACCAGTAATGAATTAGCAGATGCTGTATTCTGATTTTGAGTTTGTGCTTCTTGCCTGTCTTGCCTCTGCCCTTCCTCTGGATGAGGTTGCGTATACATCTTCACTGTCCTTTTGCTTTCTTACTAGCGGAAAAAGAAATTGCGAATGGCCTCGAAGAGTCCACCCTTCTTCGCGGGCTTCTCACTCTGATTAGGTGCCTGCATCATGCCTTGATTCTGTTGCTGCCCCACAGGGTAGTTTCCCGGCCTCGGTTGCATGTTGTAACCCATTTGAACATTCTGACTGTAGTTTTGCTGCCCTAACTGGCTCGTCGTATACCCCTGTGGATACTGCATGCCTTGTGCTGAATTGGGTGATGGATTCGTATTTCCCATGACTTGCTCACCAGGATAAGCAGGATAGTTTTGTTGTTGCTGTTGTTGTGCTGGATACTGTGGAGCGTTTGAAGCTACGCCAAGCATAGAGGAAAAGACGTTAGCAGCCACTTCACTGCCCTCGTTCATGCCAGCCTCATTGCGTGGGCGGCTGGGAACACGCACATTCTCTGCACGAGGTGGAAACGTATAGTTAGGAGCAGTATTGGGTCCTGCGTAGCGGTTGCCGGATTGTTCTGTTTGCCCCTGCTGACTATGTGAGCTATCGGCTGCTGAGCGCAACCATTCAGGGAGCGCATTTACATCTATAAGCGATCCCATCGAAAGCGTACCACCTTGACTTTGCTGACCAGGGATAGAGTTTCCAGGCGCAGAAGGATATGTTGGCTGCTGCTGAGGGACCTGCCATGATTGTTGCTGCTGCTCATAGCCTTGCTGTGCCAGTTGCTGTGGCCCACGTTGCTCTTGACCACTTCGCTCGCTATCGCGCATCCATGATGGAAGTGCGTTCATGTCCAGCAACGAAGAGGCGGCAAAGCCAGACTGACCTCCAGGTCCATTGCTCGGTTGATTTGTATAAGCTACTGGTGGTTGTACAGGAGGCGTGAAACGCGAATCGCCCTCCTGTTGCATCCAATTCGGCAGTGCTTGTGGATCGATCAACTGTTGCGCAGAGAAACCTTGCATTGGCAATGGTGGTTGCTGCATGGGAGGTTTTTGTTGCTGTTGTATGGATGCTGATGGTTGTCCTGAAGATGAAGGTTGCATTGTTTTCATCCATTCAGGCATAAATTCTGGTTGAACAAGACTGGACGCAGCGATACTCTGCTGTGGAAGTTGAGGTCCTTCTGGCTGCATCCACGAAGGTAATGCATTCGCATCAATAAGTGAATTGGCGGAGATGTTTCTCTCTTGTACGTAGCTCTCGTCCGTGTTTGGGGCAGGAGAGGCGGCAGAACGCATTGACGAATAGGGATTAGGACTTTTCTCATCATGTGTGCGGTTGGGTTGCATCCAACTTGGCACCATGCTGTCTTCATGCATGTCCTCAGGTGAGAACTTCTTTGGTTCAACAGCAGAACGATCACCAGCACGTAGTGACTCTAACCATGCAGGAAGTACCGGCTGGTCCTGTGTATTTGCTCGCCGATTGACTCCGCTTTCACCCTTGCCCGTGGGTGTTGGCGAGAGGGGTGCCATACAATTCTCACAGTTTCTTATAGTATCAGGATTTGCCGTTCCACAGTTATTACACGTAATCACGTTTGCTCCTCGCTTTCGTCGTTCCTCGACTCATAGCAAATGTTTCCTAGCGACTGCCTGGGCCAACAGTCTGAATAGCAGAGAGTGTATCACTCTTTTTACAGCTTGACAACAATGTTACATACACGATAAAACATGTTGATATGATACAATATGCGCAATGTGGTTTACCTAAAAGTACTATTTGCAGAGAGCGCAGGAGCTATCTATGAGTGAGCAGGGCAAGAACATCCCTCATAGCCCGGACGCCAGAAGGCCGCCGTCCACACTACACCTCACACTTCCCCTTCCTCCCAGTATCAACGAGCAGTACGCAACCGTTGATGGACACCGCGTCAGCACAGTCGTTGCACGCCGTTTCAAGCAGCAGGTGCGTGATATATTGCGCGCACTTGAACGGCAAGGGCAGATACATAATGAATTGTTACATTCCTTCCGTCAGGGCTACCTTGTCCTCTTCCTCGACTTTTATTTCACAACGCCTCTAAAACGCGATCTCGATGGTGGTCTCAAGATTACACAGGATGCCCTCTGTGAGGGACTTGGACTCAACGATAATCGTGTTGTTGACATCCATCTGAGCAAGCATATTGATCCATTGCACCCACACCTCTACGTCGAAATCGAGGCGATCAGCGATTGGCAATTTGATAAAGAGTATGTTCTCATTAACTAGACGCAGCATGACAGGGGCAAGCCCTGTCACTACTATAGACCGCTCGTGCCACTACGTGTATAGTAGTGACAGGGCTTGCCCCTGTCATGCTAACGACGTATTTCTCTTCTGATTAATAGAACTGTTATTATCTACGTTCTGTAACAAAAATAAACTCGATTCCTAACGAGGTGTCAATTTATGTTTCAATCTTCCCAAAAAATACTGCAACGTACATCGCTAGGGCTACTTTTGAGTAGTAGCGTAGCTCTGCTTGCCTATCGAAGACGCTCACTTACTCGCAGTGGGGTAACTGGAGCAATTATTACAGGTACAACGACCGCGGGCTTTGGTGGATGGGCATGGGGCCTCTCGTTGATCTTCTTTTTTGTCTCATCAAGCCTCCTTTCCCATTTTCGTGAACGTGATAAAGCCATAGTTGCCGAAGATAAATTTAGCAAAGGCTCTGAACGTGATATCCTGCAAGTCGCAGCCAATGGAAGTGTCGCGACTCTCCTGGCTCTTGTCTATGGACTAAGCCCTTCATCTATAGTACGTCGTGCGTGTGAAGCGGGCTATGTAGGTGCATTCGCAACCGCGACAGCGGACACATGGGCGACAGAACTTGGGACGCTCAGTACACAACCGCCACGTCTCATTACCACGGGTAAACGTACTCCTCCGGGCACCTCTGGTGGTATCACTCTTTTAGGAACGGGTGTTGCAGCGGTTGGCGCGACCGCCCTAGGACTCTTCTACGCATTGCTGCAAAGGCAACGTCATGTCGCGTTTTCTCTCATTGGACTTATAAGCGGATTAGCTGGTAGCTTGTTTGACAGCTACTTAGGAGCTACAGTGCAAGCGATGTACTATTGTCCTGTTTGCGAGAAAGAGACCGAGCGGAGCATTCATAATTGTGGAACACAGACTGTTCCTCTTCGTGGTATAGCATGGGTGAATAATGACGTGGTGAATTTCCTGGCAACCGCATTTGGTGCTGTAATCGCAATGGTGGTCTCTGACTTTGACGGTCCCTACACAAATCTCACATTACTTTTGGTATGATAGTCACCCGAACGTTGACGTGCTACGTTCTGTTTAGTAGACTCACCGAAAGGTGAATGATTGTCCAACGTAGTGTAGTTATGAGGTAGATTCATGCCACAGTTTCATTCTTTCCCTTCGATAGAGAGCGATGTTGCTAACTCGGTAGAGGGGTCAGAAGCGTATTTTGCTTCTCAAACACCAATTACATCATCACTCGTTCCTCCGTTTATGAGACAATCACAACCACAATCTGGTACTGACGAACTTTCTCCGGTCTCACAACCGTTACATGATGTTCCTACTACGCAATCACTGATACAAGCATTACAGGCCAGCACGTTCACACCCCGAAGAACCGATCAACTTCTTGTAATACCCGGTAACAACAAACGTACGCGATTGTTGCCAGAGGCACAAGCCGCACAGATGCCTGTACGTCGTATGCGTCGTCGTTACCGACATGGCATCGCTCTTGGAACAATTGCGTTTGTGATGCTCTTCACAATGCTGACGCTCGCACCTCTTGATGGTGGACAAAGCACATTTCACATTTTTACTGGAGTGGTCAAATGGGCAAATGGGCAGCAGCAAAATTGGAACATCCTCGCGCACACCGATACCACAAATACTCAGCCTACCGTTCCACCTATCGTAACCGTTGCAGGTAATGCACCTCCAATCACGCTTCCTACGAGTCAATATGTTGCTATTGCTCGCCAGGACGCGATCAACGCAGGTATCCCGCCTGACTACTTTGTGCGACAAATCTACGCGGAAAGCGGCTTTGATCCCAATGCATCTTCTCCTGCTGGTGCCGTGGGTATCGCGCAGTTTGAGCCAGGGACAGCCGCAGGCTTGGGCATTAACCCTTACGATCCCATACAAGCATTGAGTGGTGCAGCACGTCTCATGGCATCTTATGCCATACAATACAATGGCGATTATGCGAAAGCTCTCGCTGCCTACAATGCCGGTGGTGGCAACCTTGATAACGCGGTAAGCGCATGTGGTGCGGGATGGCTCAATTGTGTACCTGCCGAAACTCAAAATTATATCTACAAAATTATGGGCATTTAACTAGAAGCAGGGCAATGGATGCCCACTTGATACACAACGGACGCCCACAAGGGGCTACCCTACTATACTTAACGTGCGCAGCACGCACGTTAAGTATAGTAGGGTAGC
>CAZZVE010000195.1:0-9978 GCA_964657325.1 uncultured Ktedonobacterales bacterium | reverse complement strand
TGTTTGCGGCATTTCCCAACTGGTACGCGACCTTGTTTAGTGGCTTCTACCTCGCACTGCTACTCATGCTGGTTGCGCTCATTCTGCGTGGCGTTGCCATCGAGTTTCGCAACCGTGACGAGCGTCCCGCTTGGCGCACATTTTGGGATTGGGCTGCGTTTGTGGGGAGTTTGCTCCCAGGTTTTCTCTGGGGTGTTGCCATCACCAACATTATCGAAGGCGTTCCGATAGATGCCAACATGGAGTATGTGGGTGGCTTCTGGAATCTGCTCAACCCCTACGCATTGCTTGGCGGCCTCGCGTTCGTCTCCTTATTCATGCTGCACGGCGCAATTTTCCTAAGTTTACGTACACAAGGCACACTACAAGAAAAAGCGTTCAAGGCAGCTGAGCGGCTCTGGTTGCCCGCCGTGATCTTCGTCTTCTTGTACGTGCTCGTTGGCTACTTTACGACCGATGTGTTCGTGCGCTTAGGAGTAGACCCCGGTGTCGCTCCCTTAGGTGCGGGTGCCGCTCTCCTCTCGGTCTACTGGCTTATCAAAGCACGGCACAGTGGGTGGGCCTTTGCGATGACCGGTCTCACCATTCTGCTCTCGACCTTGACCATCTTTCTGGGACTCTTCCCGCGCGTCATGATTTCGAGTCTGAATCACAAGTGGGACCTGACCGTGTATAATGCATCGTCTAGCCCCTACACACTCACCGTCATGAGTTGGATCGCCATTGGCTTTGTCCCCATTGTCCTGGCCTATCAAGCCTGGAACTACTGGATATTCCACCGTCGGCTGAGTAGTGAAGTAGGTAGTCATATATAAGTGACGAGCGAGGGTTTGCATGCTTAAACAGATTGGTGTGTAAACCTGCGTTCATCACTCGCGGAGGAAATGCAACATACGTACAACTCCGGTCATGTTCCAACTCGCTGTGGTGCTGCATCCTTGCTCTGGTATGAGTAACTCACGGTCGTTCTCACGTTTCTTCTCACGCTCTGCCAGTATCATAAAGAGGATAGCGGAGGGAGGTCTGGCACCGAATGCTGAAACAAATCATTGCTGCATGAATAGTTCTTTTTTGCTACAGACACATCTTTGCTACAAACACATCATGATCTATGACATTTGAAGGGAACGCGAGACGATGGAAGTAGCGTGTGCGAAGCGAGGAAGTCTCTTTCGCTCAAAGAAACGAACGTCTCTTGATCTTGCCACCAATATGCCTCATACATGGAATTGTCCAATGATAGCAGTGCGCGAAGAGATGAATTGTGAAGAAGGGCTTTCAATGCTTACTACTCTGCTCTTGCACCATCGCTCTGAAGTAGCACTGCATTCGCAACGGGTGTCTCGCATTGCACACATTCTGGCGCATCGGTTGTGCCGCTCTCACGAAGAAAGTGCACTCGTTGCTCTTGCTGGGCTGTTTCATGATATCGGCAAACTGTGTATCCCTCCCAAGATTCTTCACAAGCAAGGTCTCCTGAACACAAGAGAATGGGCAATAATGCGTACCCATGCAAGGATTGGGTCTGAAATGCTCCTTTGTGTGGGAGGGATTGGGAACCAGCTTGCTCCGCTTTCCTTCTCCATAGCAAGAAAGACGAAAGACGAAAGGACATAATTCATGGACCAATATAACGCTCAACTGCTCTCCTCTGAAAGCATCTCCGATGAACAGCTTGTGACACAATCTCTTGCAGGAGATCACGCAGCGTTTGAAGCCCTCGTTCACTCTTATGACGCTGGCTTACTTGGGTATATTCGCCATGTGCTGGGTCATGATGGAGATGATGAGCAAGCTTACGATGTGCTTCAATTTGTCTTGCTGCAATTCTACCTCTCGTTGCCCACCCTCTCGACTCGTCATTCGCTCAAGCCGTGGCTCTTTCGAGTTGCCCATAATCGCTGTGTGGATGAACTGCGGGTCAGGCGAAGACGAAGGCAGCGGGTCATTCACTTTTCTGAACTTGAAGGGGAAAATAATGAAGAGGAGTGTTCGCTCGTCTCGCTCATTCAAGACTCTCAGCCATTACCAGAAGAGGTGGTCGAACACTATGATGCGACACAGGAACTTCGACACGCAATTCAAGGGCTTCCAGTTACCTATCGCTCCGTCGTGCTCCTGCGGTATCTGTACGACATGAGCTTTCGTGAGATTGCCCAGGCACTCAAAATGCCCGATGCAACCGTGAAGACCTATTTTTACCGCGCTCGTCCGCATCTCCGCGCGGCTCTCACGCACTCGTAGTGTTCTTCTCAAAACGTGAGAGAGGAGAGACATGAGCAACTCACGGTCGTTCTCACGCCTTTTCTCACGCTCTGCCAGTAGTATGAGAAGGAGGGCAGGCAAGAGGTGTCATGCAACGTTTCAACGAGGAAAGGATGCACACGTCTCCTGACAAACGTCTGTGACGCTGTTCTGACAGAACGTAGTTTCCTTTATTATAATGGGTGGGATTTCGCTTTCTACTTTTTAAGTGGCCATGATATGGCTCTACTACGCTTTTGGTGACTTTATGTGAAAGCTCCCTCATGACTTCTTCTTCTCGTCCTTGATTGATCCATCGTTTTCCCTTCATGGTCCATTGCGCGTCATTCTCTCAATGGACCATGAAGGGAAGGAAACGGCATGTTTGCTGCCTTCCCCTTAACGTGTTTTGCACTCTACTTAGAAAGAGAACTCTCATGGCACAAATCAATCTTACCACTCCCGTGGAGCCAGTCAGGGAGACGACAACGACTCACTCTTTTTCGCGTGAGGGAGCGAGCCGCTACCTGTGGGCAGTGACTAGATTATGCTTGGGCTGGACCTTCCTGTGGCCGTTTCTGGACAAGCTGTTCGGACTTGGGCACGAGACGACGACCGCTCACGCATGGATTCACGGAGGCTCCCCAAGCATGGGCTTCCTCAGTGGTGCTATCGGCCCCTTTGCGGGCTTCTATCAGGCCATTGCGGGTGCTGGTTGGGTGAACTGGATGTTCATGATTGGCCTGCTTGCGATTGCCGTAGCATTGCTGCTGGGCATCGGAATGCGGATCGCCGCCGTCGCTGGAGCCGTCCTGCTTGTCCTGATGTGGAGCGCGTCGTTGCCACCGCAGGACGACATCTTTATGGACAATCACCTCATCTACGCAGTCGTCCTCCTGGGACTGGCCGTTGTGGGTGCAGGCGATACGCTTGGCCTCGGTCGCTGGTGGACTCAGACTGCCCTCGTCCGCCGCTTCCCTTGGCTCACCTGAGTGAGACGGTCTAACGAGTTAGGATGGAGACAGAGCAGTGTGGTGACGAGAATGTGATCCGCATTCCTGCTCCGTTCTCCATGAAATGGTGAAGACACTCTTTTCGTGGATAGCACCGATACCTTCTGTTCACGAAAAAAATAGACGAAAGTGAGACGACTGCTATGATGTGGGGATATGGTTGGAACTGGCCGAGTATGGGACTGATGATGCTCGGTTCGCTCCTCTTGATTGTGGTCCTGGTCGTGCTTGGCTGGACCGTGATTCGTGGGTTGACTCGTCGAACGACCAGTCCAACGGGGCGGATACACCCGCTGGCGGGGAATGGTCCGACAGCAGCAGAAATACTCAACCAACGCTATGCACGAGGCGAAATCGATGCCACGACCTTTGAACAGATGCGAGAGAGGATCGGGTCATCAGACGGTGCGCAGCAGAGGAGTCGGGCGGATGGTCATAGGCCAGTTGGTGAAAGCCTCTTCGATGGACCAACGCGGCGTGGTTCAGATATCTTGTGAGAGTGAAAAGGAGACTTCCCGATGTATTCATTATTCTGGTTGGTACTTGGTGTGCTCGTGCTTCTTGGCGTGTTCCTGGCACTCTCGACTATTCGCGTGGTGCAGCAATATGAGCGGGGAGTGGTCTTCGTGCTGGGACGCTTGATTGGGGCGAAAGGTCCCGGTCTCTTCCTGGTCCCTCCGTTCGTCTCACGCATGCGCACCGTTGATCTGCGTATTGTCACCCTGACCGTGCCGCCACAAGAGGTGATCTCGCGCGATAACGTGACCATCAAGGTGACGGCAGTGCTCTACTTTTATGTGGTTGACCCGATTGCGGCGGTGGTCAACGTTGTGGACTTCAACCAGGCGACGACGCAGATTGGGCAAACGACCTTACGCAACGTCCTGGGGCAATCGGAGTTGGACGATCTCTTGTCGGAGCGCAACAAGATCAACCACGAGTTGCAACTGATCATCGACGAGCATACAACGCGCTGGGGAGTGAAAGTCACCGCCGTCGAGATCAAGGATGTGGAGTTGCCTGCGGCGATGCAACGCGCGATGGCAAAGCAGGCCGAGGCGGAGCGCGAGAAGCGAGCGAAAGTGATTCATGCCGAGGGAGAGTTGCTGGCCTCGTCTCAACTGGCGCAAGCCGCCGAAGTGATCAGCACGCAGCCAGCAGCCTTACAACTGCGCTACCTGCAAACGTTGACCGAGATCGCGGTTGAGAAGAACTCGACCATCATCTTCCCACTGCCGATTGACCTGATTGAGCCGATGATCCAGATGATGCGACGCCAGAGTAGTGTACCCGCGAAGGAGACACTCAACGGGTCTCACAAGAATGAACTTTCTCTGCCGAATTAAACGTAGATCACTTCTTTCAACACCTACAATGGTGTCCTATGAATGTATGTCTTTCATGTTCATAATACCCCGTTCTTTCCGAGGAGGAAAAGATGTCACTCATCGATCAGGTCAGGATGTCTCCTATTGATCAGCCACGTCTTGATCTTATGCACCGCTATTGGAATGCCGCGAACTATCTGACGATTGGTCAGATTTACTTACAGGAAAACCCCTTACTCAAAGAGCCATTACAACCCAAACACATCAAACCACGCTTGCTCGGACATTGGGGTACCTCGACTGGACTGAGTTTTATCTATGTCCACGTCAATCGGCTGATTCAAGATCACGACGTCAATGCCATCTACCTTGCAGGACCCGGACATGGTGGCCCTGCCCTGGTTGCCAACGTCTACCTGGAAGGGACCTATACAGAGATTTACCCAACTATTACCGAAGATACCGAAGGCATTCGTAAACTGTTTCGTCAGTTCTCGACTCCGGGTGGCATTCCAAGCCATGTAAGCGTACCCACTCCAGGGTCTATTCATGAAGGGGGCGAGCTTGGCTACGTGCTTTCGCACGCATATGGCGCGGTCTTCGACAATCCAAGTCTGATTGCAATCGCTGTTGTGGGCGATGGCGAGGCCGAGACCGCACCCCTTGAAGGAGCCTGGAAAAGCATCAAGTTCCTCAACCCGGTGCGTGATGGTGCAGTTCTGCCCATCCTGCACCTGAATGGGTACAAGATTTCTGGTCCGACCGTGCTTGGACGCGAAGAGGACGAAGAAATACGAAAGCAAATCGAGGGATATGGCTACGAGGTGCATTTTGTCGAGGGCGATGATCCTATGACAATGCATCAAGCCTTCGCAGAGACGCTTGAGACCTGCTATGAGAAGATTCGTGTCTATCAGGAAGATGCTCGCACTCGTGGCTTTACACAAGCACCGCGCTGGCCTGTCATTGTGTTGCGCTCTCCCAAAGGCTGGACGGGACCGAAAGAAGTGGATGGTCTACCCATTGAGGGCACGTTCCGCGCCCATCAGGTTCCGGTTGCCGATGTGCGAGAAAACCCGGAGCACCTGCACATTCTTGAACAGTGGATGCGGAGCTATCATCCAGAGGACCTCTTCGATGAGCATGGCCACCTCGTCGCGGAGCTTGCCGCACTTGCCCCACGGGGGGATCATCGGATGGGAGCCAATCCCAATGCGAATGGTGGCAAACTCTTGGTAGACCTGGACCTTCCGGCGTTCACTGACTACGCGATTGACGTGCTAAAGCCAGCAACCGAGCGTCATGAGTCCACGCGACAACTTGGCAAGATGATGCGTGACATCTTTACACGCAACGCCAAGCAGCAGAACTTCCGCCTCTTCTGTCCTGACGAGACCAACTCGAACCGTCTGGGTAATGTGTTTGAAGTCGAGAATCGCACATCAGTCGGCAAAATCATCCCGATTGACGATCATGTTTCTCCTGATGGACGCGTCATGGAGGTGCTGAGCGAGCATTTGTGTCAAGGCTGGCTTGAGGGCTATCTGCTCACAGGACGGCACGGCATGTTCGCGACCTATGAAGCGTTTGCGATGGTCTCGGACTCCATGACTGTTCAGCATGCGAAGTGGTTGCAAGCGGGAGCGAAACTTCCCTGGCGCGAACCCATTGCATCCCTCAACTTCCTGTTGACCTCGACCTGTTGGCGCAATGATCATAACGGCTTTAGCCACCAGGGACCAGGCTTGATTGATGTCGTCCTGTCCAGCAAAGGCACTGTTGCGCGTATCTACCTACCGCCTGATGCCAACTGCTTGCTCTCAGTTGCCGACCATTGTTTACGCAGTCGTGACTACGTGAACCTGATTGTGATTGACAAGCAGCCTCAACTGCAATGGCTGAACATGGAAGATGCAAGAGCACACTGTGCGCGTGGTCTCTCCACTTGGCACTGGGCAAGTAATGACTCCACTATTGAGCCTGATGTCGTATTGGCGTGTGCTGGTGATAGTGCGACACTTGAAACGGTTGCGGCAGCGTGGTGGCTCCGCCAGCATCTGCCAGAACTCAAGGTACGTGTGGTCAACGTGGTTGATTTGATGACGCTCTATCCGTCGTATCTGCATCCTCATGGTATGGACAATGCTACCTTCGTCGAACACTTTACCGAAAACCAGCCAGTCGTGTTTGCCTTTCATGGCTACCCACGAGCGGTGCATGAACTGGTGCATGGGCGCCCAAATGCAGAGCGTTTTCATGTGCGCGGCTTTAATGAAGAAGGGACAACAACGACTCCATTTGATATGGTCGTCCTCAACGGGATGAGTCGATACCATCTCTGTATTGAGGCTATGCGGCGCGCAACTCGTCTACACGCGTTGGCAGAGCCACTCATTGCGGAATGTGATGCTCTATTGAACAAGCACCACGCTTATATCCGGGCACATTTTGAAGATATGCCGGAGGTTCGTGATTGGGTATGGACCGACGAGGCACGTCCACTTGAGGAGAAATCATGAGTGAGGCCATCACGCAAACACGACTTTCTACGCGCTTAGACACCTATCTCAGCGAGTACACGGGAAAGCATGTCACAAGAGATGCTCTTTCCAACACGGAGTGGAATACTGTCTGGCGCGTCGCTGATCGTGCTCGTACACACAATACGCTGACGCCAGAACTGGTTGATGATGTTCGGCAAGTATTGAAGAAGCTTGGGGCGAAAATACCGTAACGCTGCACCTTCTGAGAGACAATCGCTCGTCTCATAAGAAGCTTGAATTGAGGAATCAGGAATGACTTTTCTGGCAAGAGTATCTCTGTGGGAATGAGATAGCTCTTGCACTTCCTTGATCCTTGGTAGCGAAGTCAATTTTCACTCTTCGAAGATTTCAAGCTCAACGTAGGCATAGTTTTTGACTTCGCCACCAGGATCAAGGGTGTAATCCTGTATCGCCTTAGGTTTTTCAAGCAAATCCAGCAGGAGCAGGTGCTCTTTCGCAGCTCTCATGGTTCTTTTCCATTGAACTAATGAGATAGACTGACTTTAGAGGCCCATTCATTGCTTGGCGTCTGTTTCTCTCGTTTTGATAGAGTCACCCCTGTTAGGCGAGGCCTCTCTCAAAACGTGTGGGATCGGCAGTCGTTGTCATCGTTTTCCTCCATCTCATGATACGTTTCTTTTCTCTCGTGATCCTGTAGGAGACACGTTCTCTTCTACAAGAGAGTCAATGAGCAAAAAGCAGCTCTCCTTCTCAGAGGAACCACGTATTTCATCATGACATCAACTCACATGAGCGTTTACAAGGCTCATAGAAGTCAGTGTCTTCATCTTTCATGGTACTGGCACAGCGTGAGAACGACCGTGAGTCGAGCGTGGCAGTCTTAGAGTCTATTGCTCTGCTTGTGTGTGCCTCTTTTTTCATGGATCAAACGTGAGCGTCAAGATCAGAGCTAAGAAGGACTTTTAGCTGTTCTATAGAATGTGGAGGCCATTCTGCGTTAGAATAGATGCAGGTCTCTTGACCTACATAGGCAAACACTCTATATAAAGGAAGAAAGGAACATACGATGCAAACACCTGAAGACGTAGACGTTCTAGCAGTGATCGAAGAAGAAGAACCAGAAATCATCCAGATTATGCCCGCTCTTCCTGGATGGGAAGCCGTTTGGGGCGATGTTGAAGAGCCAGAAAAAGGCAAACTTGGATATCGTACCGAAACAGTCGTCTGTTGGGCATTAGTTGAGGCAAGTGATGGCCGAAGATATGTCACAGCGATGCTCCCAGATGTAGAAAGTAGCGAGTTGAAGTTGCCACTGGAAATGGGCAACTTTTTGGGATATGCTACTCCAAGCTATTCACCCGACTGGGTCCAGCTTGCATCCGACAAGCGCAAGGCAACACCCTCCACGTAAGAGCATCATCACACCAAACATCACTCATACCATATTCAGGAAGATGCATCCCTGCTCACAAGAGCGAAGATGCATCTTCTCTTTCACATGAACACTCACTCTCACCACTCCCATGTACCTCGTCAATTGACGTATCGTTCTACAGAGATGAAACGACTTTTGTGACAACTCCTCCGCGACTTTGTACGGAGGCTTCTCAAGAAACGCATTAGGTATCCCTAGACGTTGACTCTTGAAGGCTATGCCCTAGCCCTAGACCGCTTTTTAAGATATTCTGAGCGGCATTGACATCACGGTCTTCTATGTAGCCGCAGAAAGGACAAATGTGAGTACGCACACCGAGAGACTTTTGCACAATCTCCCCACACTTGTAACATTTTTGCGACGTGAAACGCGGATTGACTCGTATCACTGTATGTCCAGCATTTTCAGCTTTGGCACTCAAGATATCGAGAAATGCGCCCCAACCTGCATCCATGATGCTTTTCGAGAGGTGATGATTTTTGACCATGTTGGTAATCTGCAAGTCCTCAACCACAATCGTTTTGTGGGTATCGGCATACTGCTTTGCCGTTTTGAAGTGGAAGTCTTTTCGTTGACGTGCAATCTTGAGGTGTGTCTGTGCCGCATTCTTACACGCTTTACGGCGTCGATGACTTCCCTTCTTGCGTCGGCAGATGGTTCGCTGCTTGCGTCGGAGTGTGGCTTGACTCGTGCGATAGTACCGAGGGTTGTCAACAGTGTTCCCGTCGCTATCGGTCAAGAAGGATTTGAGACCAACATCAATGCCAATATCGCTATGAGTACATTGCGTACCAACATGCTCATTCTTGACATCGGTTTCGCAGACAATCAGCACGTACCAATGCCCATCAGCACGAAGGACAAGATGAGCCGTTTTCGGAGTGCCTTCCATTGGGCGATGATACTTGATTTTGACCGATCCACCCAACTTTGCAGGAATGTACAGGTGTTTCTCATCAGGGGCAAGCATGACATCACGGCGGTTCTTCTCGTTGCCGTATTGTCTCAGTTGGATACTATGCCACTGGTTCGGTTTCCTGAAACGAGGGAAGCCGATACCAGCGATATTGTTTTGCTTTGCCGCAAGAAAGCGTTTGAGGGACTTACTCAGTCGATCTGCAAGCATTTGAATAGTGGTAGCTGGAACATGAGTACCGTATCCCTTGAAGGCGTTTTCAAGGTCATACTTACTTGGGAACGTGCCCTCTTGTTCATACTGCGCTTTCATCATCTCAAGCATGGTGTTGTAAATCATACGAGACTCAATCAAGCACTGCATAAGCAAGTGGTCTTGTTCTTTGGTTGGATCCAAGCGATATTCATACGTTCTCATAAAGATATTCTACTGCAAACGATTAGAAGTTGTCTAGAGTCGGCAATTCATCCCCTACCTGAAGGTGAGGGGCACTCTTGCCGCACGTTCGTAGAAGGATGGTCCATAGAAGATGGAGGCT
>CAZZVE010000194.1:0-10018 GCA_964657325.1 uncultured Ktedonobacterales bacterium | reverse complement strand
ACAACAAAAACGGTGAGGATAGCAATGCATTGCTATCCTCACCGTTTTTGTTGTCCGATGCCAAGATTCATCAGACCAACATATTCTCCGGCACATTAGGGACATTTGCCGCCATTAGCAGGGCCTTTCGTCCATATCGAGACCTGCAAAATCTCTCTACACTGAAAGTATGGAATGCGGGGACACATGGGAGGGAAATAAACGAGTAGAGAGAAGGACAAAGGTATGACCTTATCAAGTACGTCGATTGAAGAGGCTTGGGCAGATTTTGTTGCGACAAAACGCGCTGTACTGCGCGATGAATTAATTCTCCATTACATGCCATTAGTACGATTTGTGGTAGGCAGATTGGGTATTCCACCCACGAGTATGCTAGAAGCAGAAGACCTGGTAAGCTATGGCACGATTGGCCTGATGAATGCAATTGATCGCTACGACCCAATGCGTGGTGTACGCTTCGAGGCATTTGCGACATCTCGTATTCGGGGAGCAGTAATTGACCAATTGCGTACACTGAACTGGCTACCACGTTCGGCGGTTTCACGGGTGAAGCAGGTCGAGACGACGTTAGCAACGTTAGAACAGCGCCTGGGGCGGCATGCGAAAGAGGACGAGGCTGCAAAAGAGCTTGGTGTGACAGTTGAGCGTTATCGTTCGATGGTAGTGGAAGCAGGACTTTCAGTTTTATCACTTGATGCTCCCCTTTCTATGTTTGGACAGGATGACGAGTTATTGACGTTAAGAGACTTGCTAGAGGATCAGGAGACTCCAGGACCCTCTGAGATGACTGAGCAAAAAGAGTTGCTCACAGTGCTCTATCACTCTCTTGAACATTTACCAGAACGTGAGCAACTGTTGCTGTCACTCTATTATGTTGAGGAATTGACGATGAAGGAGATCAGCAGAGTGATGGATGTTTCGGAGTCGCGTGTCTGTCAGCTTCATTCACAGGCTCTTGTGCGCTTACGGACACTTTTTGCAAATTCAGATACGCAAGTCAAGCCAAAGAAATTGAAGACAAGCGTACCCAGTGCAAGCAAAGGAGTAGGCAAGCAGCGTTCTGGAAAGGTTGCATCATAAATTACACGAACATGTCTCTATTTGTATCTCTATAGCATTGGTTGCCTTATGTAATCGAAATATTGTGCCGATAAAAATAAGTATAATTGCAAGGATGATTTGTACTAGCAATGCCCATTCTATGCATTGGGAGGGAGTTTTTGTGAAAGGTAATATGGGCGCTCATCTTCACGTAGTTTCCACGAAGTATGTAGCGCGATCAAGGAAGAATACGATGGCTGAAGAGGGCGTGCCTCCAATGAACCATAATTCAGATAGAGGACAAACAATGAGGCGAAAGGCACGGGCGATGCAAGCATGTCGTGTTTCTCGTGTAGAGACACTACGAGCACAAGTGCGAGCAGGAACATATCAGGTTGATACGATGGTTCTGGCACAGCGCATTCTGGAGAATGAAACTCATTTTATAGAAAATACTCAAGAATAAGTATACCCACTCTACGTTGTCATCGCGTCTATACACGAATACACTTATTCCACAATCGCTGCTACATCCCCTTGCGCGTGGGTCGTAAGGTCTGTCATTACAGGCACAGGTGCAGCGGCAAGGACGCTTAAGACACGCTTCTTATATAAAGGGGGCTAAAATGCTTGTATTACGACGGAAAGTCGGCGAAAGTATTGTGCTGGATGGCGTAATCAATATCTCAGTGTTAGCGGTAGAAGGCGAACGCGTGAAGATTGGAATTAGCGCGCCGCCAGATGTAACAATTGTACGCGAAGAGCTATTGCGTATTGTGACCGATGCAGTGAATAATTCTACCCCGACACAACAGCTATAAAATAAATGTAATAGTGTGCAATGAAACATGGCATGGAAAGGGACGTGTACCTCTCCATGCCATGTTTCATTGCACACTATTACGCTTGTTCAGTCACAACTTCCTTGTGACCATTAATGCTAACTGGCGCGTCATTATCGATAAACGACTCGGTCATTTCATGCGCGATGTCATCAGCGTATTGCACAGGTGGCGATTTCATCAGGTAGGCACTTGGCCCTTCCAAAGTACCGCTTAGCCCGCGATCACGCGCAATTTTCACAAGACGTACCGCGTCAATGACGACTCCTGCTGAGTTGGGCGAATCCCATACCTCTAGCTTGAGTTCGACATTCAATGGCACATCGCCAAAGGTGCGACCCTCAAGGCGAATATAGGCCCATTTGCGGTCAGAGAGCCACTCGACATAATCCGAGGGGCCAATGTGCACATTTTCCTTCCCGATATCATAGTCAAGCTGACTTGTGACTGCGTTCGTCTTACTAATCTTTTTCGATTCTAGACGGTCCCGCTCTAGCATGTTGTAGAAATCGGTGTTGCCACCAACGTTTAACTGCATTGTGCGCTCTAGTTTAACGCCACGTTCACGGAACAGGCGTGTCAGGACACGGTGTACAATTGTGGCACCTACCTGACTCTTAATGTCGTCGCCAATCATAGGTTGACCAGCTTCTATGAAGCGTTGTTGCCAATAGTTTTCTCGTGCGATGAACACAGGAATACAGTTTACAAAGCCGACGCCCGCTTGAAGAATCTGCTCGACATACCATTTAGTTGCCGTCTCTGAACCAACGGGCAAATAGTTGATCACAACATCTGTTCCGGTATCCTTCAAGACACGCACAATGTCGGCGGTCTCCCCTGGTGCCTTCTTGATAATCTGTGAGAGGTACTTGCCGAGTCCATCATGTGTCATGCCACGCGAGACCGTTGTATTGAGGTTAGGAACGTCTGCGAAACGATAGGTGTTGTTTGGCTGAGTATAGATTGCCTCACTCAAGTCTTTGCCAACCTTGTTTACATCTATGTCAAAGGCTGCCGAGAACTCGATATCATTGATGTGATAGCCACCAAGGTTAACATGCATTAGCCCCGGCACAAAATCTTCTTGTTTGGCGTCCTTGTAATATTGGACTCCTTGTACGAGTGAACTGGCACAGTTACCTACACCAATAATTGCCACACGTACTTTTTTACCGCTTGTCATTGTTGCTTTTCTCTTTCATTGTATGCGTCTATTTACTTTATGTAGACACAATTACTCAGTGTAACATAGGAAGAGCATACTGCTATTCCCCTTAACACGGTTACGCTGTTTGCTTGATAGTAGAACGAATAGTTTGAATAATTTCGGCGTATGGATTTCATGTGAGTGATGTTATACTACAAGTGATAGACTGTTATAAGTTTTCGTGATGAACAAAATAATTAGAATACGTCGATTGCAGGGACCGATGTATCAATACAAAGCGCACGACGAAAGGTTTCGATAGATGAGTCAACGCAAGAAGGTTCTGGTGATTGGGCTAGATTGTGCCGCGCCAGAACTGGTCTTTGAGCAGTGGCGCGACGAATTGCCGAATTTCAAACGCGTGATGGACGATGGAGTATGGGGCAAACTAGAAAGCTGCATTCCCGCTATCACCGTACCTGCATGGAGTTCGATGATGAGCAGCAAAGACCCTGGCACTCTTGGTTTCTATGGTTTTCGTAATCGTGGCGATCATTCCTATGGCAAAAACACGCTAGCAAACTCTAACTCAGTCAAGACTGACCGTGTATGGGATATTCTTTCACGAGCAGGCAAAAAAGTGATTACAGTTGGAGTACCACAGACCTACCCGCCCAAGCCCGTGAATGGCATACAGGTTGGATGTTTTCTCTCTCCTTCGACAAGAAATCCTGACCGCCCGTATACCTACCCAGTCTCCGCGATGAAGGAGATCGAAGCGACGGTTGGCGAATACCTTGTCGATGTCCCAAATTTCCGTACCGAGGATAAAGACTACCTTCTGCGTCAAATCTACACAATGACTGAGCGACGTTTTAAGTTGGTCAAGAAGTGGATCGCTGAAAAAGATTGGGACTTCTTCATGTTTGTCGAGATGGGGACAGACCGTATCCATCATGGTCTCTGGAAATATCATGATCCTACGCATCCTAAATATGAGTTCAACTCTAAATATAATAATAGTATCCGCGACTATTACCGTTATATTGATAGCGAGATTGGGCAGATACTGGACTTAGTAGATAGTGATACCACCGTCTTTATCGTGTCCGATCATGGCGCGAAAAAGATGGAGGGCGGTATTTGTGTCAATGAGTGGTTGATCCATGAGGGCTATCTTACACTGAAATCGCGTCCAGAGACACTGACGGCCATCGACAAGTGCGACATTGATTGGAGCAAGACAAAGGTATGGGGCGATGGTGGCTACTATGCTCGTATCTTTCTGAATGTTGAGGGACGAGAGCCGCAAGGGATTGTGAAACCTGACGAGGTAGAGGCGCTACGCAACGAACTCATAGCGAAGTTTGAAGCGTTGACAGACCCCAGTGGTGTCAACATTGGCACAACCGTGTATAAACCAGAGGAGGTCTATGAAGAGGTGAATGGCGTCGCGCCCGACCTCATTGTCTATTTCGGCGACCTCTATTGGCGTTCGATTGGTACCATAGGACATGACTCCGTGTACTCTTTTGAGAATGACACTGGCCCTGATGATTGCAACCATGCACAGTTCGGTATCGTCATTCGACATGACCCCACCGTTCACGAGGGCAAGGAGGGGCGCGAACTAACGGGCCTACAACTGATGGATATGGCCCCGACCATATTGAAGCAACTGGACGTACCGATACCAGCAGATATGCAAGGGAAGGTATTTTAATAAAATGCGAGTCAATAGTTATGTGTGAGGACAAGAGCACATAACTATTGACTCGCATTTAAAAGGAAGAATATGATACATAAAGGTTTTACACTGTGGTTTACTGGGCTTTCTGGTGCTGGCAAGAGCACACTTTCACTTGCCATTGAGCAGAGTTTGAAGGCACGTGGACGGAACGTGGAGGTGCTTGATGGCGATGTTGTACGTACGAATTTGAGCAAAGGGCTAGGTTTCAGTCGGGAGGACCGTGATACTAACATCAAACGCATTGCCTTCGTCTGTAACTTGCTCACGCGCAACGGCGTTGCTTGTATCTCTGCGGCTATCTCACCCTATGCTGAGACACGTGCATGGGCAAGAAATGAGATTGGGAGCTTTGTCGAGGTATATCTGAAATGCCCTATTGACGTGTGCCGACAGCGCGACGTAAAGGGTCTGTACAAGCTTGCCGACGAAGGGAAAATCAAGGGCTTTACCGGCGTAGATGACCCCTATGAGGAGCCACAACATCCCGAACTCGTCATCGAGACGGACAAGGAGACAGTGAATGAGAGTGTCGCACGCATTCTCGCTAAACTTGAAGAGCTTGGCTATCTCGAACCGCAAGATATAATGGTTGCTACCAATGACTAACCACATTGAGATACCTTTATGATACGCCAATCCAATTCGGTAGGGGCAGCAATTCATTGCGCCCAATGATGGGTTGGGAGGGGGTCACGTTGGTGCAAAAGAAGCATTGCCGACATGTTGCCCAGCCTCCCCCATCATTGGGCGCAATGAATTGCTGCCCCTACCGCGTCGAATGTAATAAGGGAGATATACAATGACAGATCAACTCATCCTTCCACACGGGGGAACACTGACTATAAACATGGCGGACGAGGCGGAGCGTGTTGAATTGCAAGCACGTGCTAAAAGCTTACCCCAGGTTACGATTGGCTCACGCCAGCTTGCCGATCTTGAAATGCTAGCGATTGGCGCGTATAGCCCTTTACGCGGTTTTATGAACCAGAATGACTATATAGGCGTTGTTGATACGATGCACTTGAGCAATGGACTGCCGTGGTCCGTGCCAATTACGCTTGCGGTAACACCGCAACAGGCAGATACACTACGAGTTAGTTCGGAGGTTGCACTTGTAAACGAGCAAGGCGTGTTGCAAGCTGTCATGACTCTTGAAGATAAATTTGGCTATGATAAGCAGAATGAAGCGCGTCAAGTGTATCGTACGGAAGACGAGGCGCACCCCGGGGTCAAGGTCGTGTATAGTCAGGGTGAAGTGCTATTGGGTGGCCCAGTACGCGTAGTAGCGTTGCAACAACAGCTATTTCCTGAGTATCGTCTTACACCTACACAATCACGCACACAATTTGTGGAGCGAGGCTGGAGACGTGTTGTTGGGTTTCAGACGCGTAACCCTGTCCATCGTGCCCATGAATATATTCAGAAGTGTGCGATGGAGACGGTTGATGGTCTTTTCTTGCATCCACTAGTCGGCGATACAAAGGGCGATGATATTCCTGCTGATGTACGTATGCGCTGCTACGAGGTATTGCTAGAGAACTACTATCCAGCGCATCGCGTGGTACTTGGTGTACTACCTGCTGCGATGCGCTATGCAGGACCGCGTGAAGCCATCTTCCACGCGTTGATGCGTAAGAATTATGGGTGCTCACACTTCATTGTTGGGCGCGACCATGCAGGCGTTGGCAACTACTACGGGACCTATGATGCGCACACCATTTTTGCCGAGGTCGATGCCGAGAAGCTAGGTGTTATCCCTATGTTTTTTGACCATACCTTTTTCTGTCGCGCATGTGACGCAATGGCCTCTAGTAAGACCTGCCCACATGGGAACGAGCAACACGTCACTCTAAGCGGTACTAAAGTGCGACAGATGTTGCAAGCGGGCGAGGTTCCGCCACGCGAGTTCTCGCGTCCAGAGGTGGCAAAGGTCCTGATTGAAGCAATGCGTCAAGCTGTAGTATAACACTTATATATGAATTAAGAAGGTCAAGCAGACACAAACAGGCCGCTATCGAGGGATAGCGGCCTGTTTGTGTCTGCTTGACCTTCCAGCTAACTGCCGCTCTTGCTGAAGAACTGCTTTCTACATTCATCTGCTTATTGCGTTACGTTTCTAATGTTGTTAGCGTGCCCATTATTAAGGGAAGCATAAGGTATTTCAAGGACGAAACAGGAAACGTAATACATAGAATATCGAGGTATTGTCATGGACACAGGCACGGTTACAGTGCTTTGGATTGTATCGGCTATTATGATTGTCGCGGCGTTGGCGTTCACGTTTATGCAGCGTAACGCGAGTACGGAGAGTAAGCATTTTTATTATGCATCATCATTTATCGCGCTCACCGCTGCCACATTGTACTTCGCGATGGCAAGTGGCTCTGGCGGAATTATTCAGCCAGGAGGCCATGTATTCCTCTTTGGACGCTACATCGACTGGGCTATTACAACACCTCTACTGTTACTTGATCTCGCGCTGGTAGGACTACCGCGTTATCCAGGACGAAGCGCGTTAATTATCTGGTTAATGGGATCGGATGTCTACATGATTGCGACAGGCTTTGTCGCCGCCGCTCTCCGTTCCGAGTATCGCTGGGCGTGGTTTGGCATCAGTTCAGTTGCGTTTCTCGTCATACTCTACATTATCGTGGGACAACTTGGTCCAATTGCACGTCGGCGCGATCCTATCGCGGCTCGCCATTTCCGTACACTCTCGATTATGCTGCTTGTGCTCTGGTTCTGCTACCCCATCGTGTGGGCACTAGGGACTGAGGGCTTTGGCATTTTCAGCACATTTGTCGCTACCGTGCTCTACGGTATTCTCGATGTGCTAGCGAAGGTTGTTTACGGTTTTATCCTGTTACGCAACCATAGCGTGCTTGACCGCATAGAGGAGACAGGCGATACGCATACAGTCACGACAGAGGGTATTCCTGGTACAGCAAAGGTGATGCCGTAATACGATGCTCTAACAGCAATTTTGTGTGAAAGGATTGTACAGAGCGACTACGCAATCTTCTCTGTACATCCTTCGTTGGTTTATTTGCTTTTGCTTGCTTCTACCAAAGCTTGTAAAGCTTTACTAGAGTTTTGTGAAGGGCCGATTTCTAGGTTTAGACGTTGTAAGACATTCACAACTTTAATGCCTTCAATCTGCTCTTTCGTGATGCTTAACATACCAGGAAAGCGTACCTGTACAACATCTAAAATTGCTGAACGGAAAGCTTCTAGCTTCCCTTTGAGTTCTGTCTCCCAGTAAACTCAGTAGGCATTTCCTAAAGCTGAATCATCTCAAAATGAAATTCTAATTAATTTTTTATTATTTCTTCAAACTTTGTAATCGTTAGCATAGAGTAAAGCGTATTACGAATGCTACACGCTTATCTATTCCCTCTAGTTTCTATAGGGCCACAAGTCGTGTGCTAGCAAGCGGTCAATAAATAAAAATAGTACTATCAATGGGATAATTACTTATGGCGCAAACAAGGATACTTGCTTATCGCCCATCTACAGATAAGCATGGGGTTCAGCAATCTCAACAAGCTCGATGTACACAGTTCTTCCTGCGATTTTCACCAGGCATTGTATTGTTTTTCATCGCATGTGCAATGCTCCTCATCAATGCGGTCCTGCCCTTACGAGGTCTCTGGTTTTACGATTCGTTAATACCACGGCTTGGTTCATGGACGCTCCTACCAACACATTTGCTCTTTCCACGTCTGCAGCTTATTTTTGGTCAAAGGAGAGCACTTATGCCAATACCTTTAAGCACGACTTGGAAAGAAACAGGATTGCTTTTTGTAGCCTTCACACTCGTATTCCTACTCTACTTGTTAGCCGTCTATATTCTTCCATCGCGTATATCACAACGCTTTATTCTGCTTTCGACTGTTCTACTTGGACTCGTCTTTGTGTTTTGTCCTATCGTCACTTCACAAGATGTGTTTTCTTACATTGCCTACGGTCGGATGGAAGTTCTTTATCATCTCAATCCTTTAACAACTGCTCCTACACGAATTAGCCATGATCCAGTGTATCTTAACATTTTCTGGGTCCACCAGCCTTCGATCTATGGACCTGTGTGGACACTTCTTACATGTGTTTTGCAGGAGTTTTCTCTTCTTGTGTTTGGGGCAAAGCAGCTTCTTCCTATGGTGCTCTTGTTGCGCCTCCTCAATCTTGCCCTGCATCTAGCTTCTGTACAATTGGTCTGGTCAATGCTTGGAAGTCTGCAACGTCTCAATGGGCTTTCGTCATCACAAGGACAAACACGACGCCTACAGGCAACTCTAGCCTTTGCCTGGAATCCCTTGTTACTCTTTGAAGCATGCGTCAACGCACACACAGATACTGCTGTACTCTTTTTGCTGCTTGTCGCTCTATGGTTTCTCCTGTCACGTCCTCAACGAACGCAGTTTGCAATTGTGGGAGTCGCCGTTTTTTTCGCGCTAGCAATTTGTCTCAAAATAAATTATATCTTGTTCTTGCCAGGCTTTTTGCTCTTTTTATGGGTACAGTATCCTCAAAGTCCTTGGTTGAGGCGTCTTAGAGAGGTCGCAATAGTGAGTGGAGTTTGTACCATCGTCTGTATAATACTTTATATTCCTTTTTGGGGGCATGGAGAAATTATTCATGTCATCGAGGTAAATCCTAATACGGCTCATGATGCAAACAGTTTATATGAAGTTATAATACGCTTTTACGCTGGAAGAACTGGTGCCTTTATTGCTTCTTCGTTCCGCGTAGCAGGTTCTCCCTTAGAGCATCTCACTCATACGAGTAGCTACATTCTCTTTTTTATTACACATGGAGCACTTTGCTTGCGCGCGTTGTTTGCACCGAACACGATTCGTACTCCATCAGGTCTCCTGCGCTGGCTCGCCATGACATGGTTGCTCTACTGTCTGCTCGGCACTCCATGGTTCTGGCCCTGGTACATCACGACGTTCTTCGGTCTCTTTGCCCTTATTGAAGCTGATGAGGCAAAAGATACATGGTTTGGTATATCAGGTATATCAATGACCGTACGGGCACTTGCTTTTACAATGGTTAGTGTCTATTGTTTTTATACATGGGGGCCAAACTTCAGTGTTGTAGGGTACCTCTTTCATGCTCATTGGATATACCTGAGTGGCTTGTGGCTGTGGTTGTTGCCAGGTATTATCCTTTGTGCCAGTCTTTTCATTCAAAACACAGAGAGCAGAAGCAAAGCCATGCACTTGCTTCGTAACA
>CAZZVE010000193.1:0-10120 GCA_964657325.1 uncultured Ktedonobacterales bacterium | reverse complement strand
ACTTCTTGTATGTTTGCTCTCTCCTTTCCTTCATTTTGAGAATATCTTGAGAATATTTTGGCATCCTCTGAACTCACTTTGACCCTTTTTGCTCTACACTTGCGGGTGTAAGGTAAAAAAGTGTTAGGAGTGATGCTTATGTCTGGTGCACGCATTCTGCTTATTGAGGATGACGAGGTTCTGCGCGACTTGATTGAACGCAATCTGCGTGTCCGAGGTCACGATGTGAGCATCGCAGGAGATGTTCAAGAAGCGTTAAGCCAACTGCGAGGCTCCTCCTTTGACCTCACCTTCCTGGATATTAACCTACCTGACAAGACCGGATGGGATATCCTACGGATTGCCTTGCAGGAAGGCATACTACGTGCACAAGAAGACGAGGGGAGCGAAAAGAAGTTGCCCGTTGTCGTCCTCTCCGCCGTACGCGTTAGTCCAAGCAGACTTGCCGAGTTTCATCCACTGGCGTATCTTCCCAAGCCATTTCCAATGGACGCCCTGCTACGTCTCGCTTCCGAAGCAACGCAACGTCGAGATGGGAAAACGCCGCTTAATCATAATGACGTTGCTCCTGTACAGGCGCAACATCCATCTTCCGAGGAGGAATTGCATGCCTAGTTCTATCATCATGGACCTGTTAGCTGTTGCTGTCACTATTCTTTCATTTCTCGCACTTGTCGCCTTTACGCGTGGTTGCGAGAAGCTATAGAGAAGGGAAACACACATGAACTCTCCACTCGAATACATTCTGATTGGTATAGTCACGCTGGCCATCATGATTTATCTGGTGATCGCATTGCTAGCACCAGAGCGTTTCTAATTTTTTGTTTCAACCTATAAGGAAAATATAATGCCTATTACCATTAACGCAGTCGTACAGATAGGGCTCTTCATACTCATCATTTTGCTGATTACGAAGCCCTTTGGTCTGTACCTGTATCATGTGTTTGCAGGGAACAGAACATGGTTCTCGCCTGCTCTCATACCTGTCGAGCGCGTGCTGTATCGCATTTCTGGTGTCCATGAGCAAGAAGAGCATGGCTGGGTACGCTACACGATTGATATGCTCACGTTTAGTGCCGTTGGCATGTTGCTCTTGTACCTCATTGAACGTACACAAGCAATACATGGCTCGTTATTCAATCCACAAAGCTTTTCGGGTGTTGAACCAGGGTTGGCCTTCAATACTGCCGCGAGTTTCACAACGAACACAAACTGGCAGGCATATGGTGGCGAAACAACTATGACCTACTTGACACAGATGGCAGGTCTCGCCGTACATAACTTCACATCCGCAGCTATCGGTATCGCGCTTGCAGTCGCGATCACACGTGGGCTTACCCGTCGTAGCGCACAAAACCTGGGCAACTTCTACGTCGATCTGACGCGCTGTATTCTCTATATTCTGCTGCCCATCTCGATTATTGGTGCGCTGTTCTATGTCTCACAGGGCATGATTCAGAACTTCAGACCCTACGACACAATTACGACGCTTGATGGCATCAAGCAAACAATCGCGCAAGGTCCAGTAGCATCACAGGAGTTTATCAAGGATTTCGGCACGAATGGTGGTGGTTTCTTTAACACTAACTCTGCTCATCCCTTTGAAAATCCGAATGCGCTGACGAACCTCGTGATACTCGTGTCGATCTTTTCTATACCAGCAGCACTTTTCTACTTTTTTGGCAAAATGACTGGTGTTACACGTCAGGGCTGGACACTCTGGATTGTCGGTGCCATTCTCTTCTTTGTTGGCATTGGTGTGGCCTTGCCCGCAGAGCAGCTTGGCAACCCTCTACTGGCAAAGTATGGCATTAACCAACAGGCTACAGCGACGCAATCTGGTGGCAATATGGAGGGCAAAGAGGTGCGCTTCGGCATCACGGACTCGGCACTCTTCGCTGTTGTCACAACTGATACCTCTTGTGGTGCAGTAAATAGCTTCCACGATAGTTACACACCTATCGGTGGACTGGTCCCACTCACGAACATTGCGCTTGGCGAACTTGTGTTTGGCGGTGTTGGCTCTGGTCTCTATGATTTGCTCGTCTTCGCAATTATCGCCGTCTTCATCGCGGGCCTGATGGTTGGACGAACGCCGGAATATCTCGGCAAGAAGATTGAGCGTAAAGAGATGATGATGGCGGCACTGGCAATTCTGATTTTGCCAGCATCCATCCTGGCCTTTTCCGCAGTTGCCGTTGTTGCTCCAGCAGGACTAACAGGTGTTCTAAACGCAGGCCCACATGGTCTATCAGAAATTCTATACGCGTACACCTCGGCGAATGGCAATAATGGTTCGGCCTTCGCGGGCTTGACTGTGAACTCGACCTTCTATAACTGGACGCTAGGTATGGCGATGCTGATTGGACGTATCGCATTTGTTATTCCTATCATGGCTCTGGCAGGGGCGTTGGTAAAGAAGCGTGTCATACCGGCAGGGCTAGGTACATTTCCCACGACGGGTTTCCTGTGGGTGTCGCTTGTTATCGGCGTTGTGGTCATTGTCGGTGCGTTGACCTACTTCCCAGCCTATGCGCTTGGACCGATTGTTGAGCACCTGTTGATGCTGCAAGGAAAGACATTCTAAGATGACGACAGAAATACAAGTTCAACAACCCCAACAGCCGGATGTGACAAAGCCATCACGTCGCAAGGGAGATTTGTCAATCTTTGATGGCAGCATCATTCGGCAGGCGATTATAGACTCATTTGTGAAGCTTGACCCACGTGTTCAACTCAGAAATCCAGTCATGTTCGTCGTAGAAGTCGGAAGTGCGGTCACAACTATCGAATTCGTGCGCCTGCTGTTTACACAACCAGGAGGGGGGTTTACTGCAAGTGCGTTAACAGCGGAGCGATTTTTCGTACTATCCGTTGCCATATGGCTGTGGTTTACGGTCTTGTTCGCCAACTTCGCGGAAGCAATGGCAGAAGGACGCGGGAAGGCGCAAGCGGACACTCTGCGCAAGGCACGTACTACCACGCTCGCAAAACGTTTAGCAAGCCGTAGTCGCACGGCGAACGTACAAGAGGTCGCGGCACCAGAACTACGCAAGGGTGACTATATATTAGTTGAAGCGGGCGACGCAATACCAGGCGATGGTGAGGTCGTCGAAGGTGTAGCATCCGTTGACGAGTCAGCAATTACAGGTGAGTCCGCACCTGTGATTCGTGAAAGTGGTGGTGACAGAAGCGCGGTGACAGGTGGCACGCGTGTGCTCTCTGACTGGATTATCATTCAAATCACAGCGAATCCAGGCGAGACATTTCTCGACCGCATGATCGCTCTTGTAGAAGGCGCGAACAGACAGAAGACACCGAACGAGATTGCGCTCAACATTCTGATTGCGAGCTTGACCATCATCTTTGTCCTGGTGTGTGTCTCGCTTGAACCCTTTGCCATCTACTCTGGTCAAGCGGTCTCTATTACGGTCTTGATCGCCTTACTCGTCTGCCTTATTCCAACCACAATTGGTGGGCTACTCTCCGCTATCGGTATCGCGGGCATGGACCGCATGGTACAACGTAACGTACTGGCAATGAGTGGACGAGCGGTAGAGGCGGCAGGCGACGTAGACGTGTTGTTGCTTGACAAGACCGGCACAATTACTATCGGCAATCGCCAAGCATCACGCTTTGTGCCATTACAAGGTGTTGACGAGCGTGACCTTGCTCAGGCAGCGTTGCTCTCAAGCCTCGCCGACGAAACGCCAGAAGGTCGCTCCATCGTAGTGCTTGCGAAAGAAAAATACGGCTTATCCGATGAGGCAATTTCTACGGCGGACTTCATCCCATTCTCTGCTCAAACGCGTATGAGTGGTGTTGACCTTGAGAATGGAACCGCTATTCGTAAAGGTGCAGGCGATTCTGTAGCAGCCTATGTTGCTGAAAATGGTGGCACAACGAGTGACGAACTCAAAGGCATTGTTGAGTCTATCGCCAAAGCTGGTAGTACCCCACTCGTGGTTGCGGAAATTCTTGGTGCAGCCAGTGGACAACGCACACAGGCACGTCTACTTGGTGTCATCGAGCTTAAAGACATTGTGAAGAGTGGCATGCGCGAACGCTTTGACCAACTGCGTAGCATGGGTATTCGCACCGTCATGATTACGGGTGATAACCCACTCACGGCATCAGCTATCGCAAAAGAAGCGGGTGTAGATGACTTTCTGGCACAAGCAACACCTGAAACCAAGATGAAGCTTATTAAAGAGCAACAGCAGGGAGGACGCCTCGTTGCCATGACTGGTGATGGCACGAATGACGCTCCCGCACTGGCACAAGCGGATGTCGGTGTGGCGATGAATACAGGTACACAGGCCGCGAAGGAAGCCGCCAACATGGTAGACCTGGATTCCAACCCAACGAAATTGATTGAGGTTGTTGAAGTTGGAAAACAGTTGCTGATTACGCGCGGTGCGTTAACGACCTTTAGTATCTCCAACGACGTTGCGAAATACTTTGCCATTATCCCAGCAGCCTTTGCCGTCACCTATCCGCAACTCAATGCACTCAATGTTATGCGTCTGGCATCACCACATAGTGCGGTGCTCTCGGCGGTCATCTTTAACGCCTTGATTATCATTTTCCTGGTACCACTAGCACTTCGTGGTGTAAAGTACCGTCCACTTGGAGCGGGTCGCCTCTTACGCGACAATCTCCTCTTTTACGGTTTAGGTGGTATCATCGTTCCTTTTGTTGGTATCAAGATCATCGACTTGATCCTGCAAGTCCTACACTTAACCTTCTAAGCAAAATAAGGGAGACCAGGGCATCCCCAAGCCGCATTCGGGGAATGATGAAGGCAGTGGGTGCCCTGGTTCTACCGCCTGATACATCAGGGAACACGAGAAAGAAAGTAATTCATTATGAAATCTATACAATCAACTGAGGAAGGTACTCCACAAGCTATTCCAGCAGTACCACGTCGCGTCGGGCTTGTAGGCTACCTACGACCAGCAATAGCCATGATGCTATTATTCACCATTATCACTGGCTTCATTTATCCTGGTATTGTAACTGCTCTAGCACAACTGATCTTTCCCTATCAGGCAAATGGAAGCCTGCACACGGTGAACGGAAAAGTGATTGGCTCCGACCTGATTGGTCAATACTGGACCTCTAGCAAATACTTTCATGGACGCCCTTCAGCGACTTTGAGTACCTCAGGTTCAGCAGCACCGTATTCCGCGGACAACTCGTCGGCTTCAAATATAGGACCAACCAATGCTCAACTTACAGGTGGTAACGGGACGCAAGTTACCATAACGGCTGGTACACCAGTTCCTGCCAATGCAACACCTGTTGCAGGAAAGAAAAATACATACTACGTTCCTGGCACCTATGCAGGTGTACAAAACTATGCCGATCAATTCCGTAAGGAGAACAATCTTGCCGCTAACACGCCGCTACCTTCTGACATTGTAACGGCCTCTGGCTCAGGGCTAGACCCAGATATCTCTATCGAAGCAGCCAATTTACAGGTAAGCCGTATCGCTCAGGTGCGTGGCCTCTCTGTAAGTCAGGTGCAAAACATGGTGAATAATCATGTTCATGGACGTTTCCTGGGCATCTTTGGTGAACCATATATCAACGTGTTAGAGTTGAATCTTGCCCTCGACGGAAAACAATAATGCTACGTTGAAACGCAATGTAGGGGCGCAGTGAATTGCGCCCTACTAGTTTGTCAAACTCAATCTGTCACCGAAACGAGGGCACCCGCAAGGGGATGCCCTTGCCTTTAACACATGTGCTTTGACGGTCTACTACAACTATACCTACCACTGTACAAACACCTTCCCAATATGATATACACCTATTAGGTATCATTGACATAGTACAAAAACTGTTCTTTGCTACTTCTCATTCATAACACTATCGATTGTACGCAAGCTTTTCGTAATGCGTCATTTTAAGGAAAATGGTTACTAACCTGTACCTTTACGTCACTGTCAATGCGAGGAAACAAAGCAATGACCGAAGATACAACTCCCAAAGCTACTACGTTACACGAACTACTCGCGGATGCACCTATGAATTGGGGACGTTGGGGAACTGATGATGAAGTGGGCTCACTCAATTATCTTACTCCACAAGAGGTCTTACGCGGTGTGCAAAGCGTCAAGCAAGGCAAGGTTATTACTATCGGTATGGCGATAGGCAATAAAGGTGGTGATCCTGTATGGCCTGGTCGTACTCCCGCGCAACGCTTTATGACGCAAGACAAGAGCTATTATGCCAGTGGAAAACGCAGGCCCGCAGCGGGTGGGCTTGAGTTTGCCGACGATTTCGCCGTCATGTTTCTACAAGGCTCGACGCAGTACGATGCGCTGGGGCACGCTTGGTATGATGATAAAATTTGGAATGGATACGATGCCAACACAACTTCTGGTGGTATGGAGAAGGATAGCGTCTATCCTATCGCTCAGCGTGGCGTCGTTGGACGTGGTATCTTATTAGATGTTGCGCGCGCGCGTGGCGTCGATGCCTTAACAAAAGGCGAAGAGATTCACCTACCAGACCTGCTCGATACCGCCGAGAAGCAAGGTGTCACCATCGAGAAGCATGATATTCTCATTCTTAGGACAGGCTTCCTGAGTCTCTTCTTCAAACAGGGGGCCGCAAAGTTCTACGAAGGAACCTTCAATGAGCCAGGGTTGAGTTACACGAAAGAACTGGTGCAGTGGTTCCAAGACATGGAAATTCCCGCGCTTTGTACCGACACCATCGCTAACGAAACCACAGTTCATAAAGAAACAGGGATTGCGTTACCGCTTCACGCCGCACTGATGCGTAACCTGGGTGTCGCACTTAACGAAATTTGCGACCTGGAAGAGCTAGGGCAGTCATGCGCGGAAGACAAACAATATACCTTCCTCTACACTGCAGCCCCCATTAAGTTCAAAAACGCAACAGGTGCTCCTGTAAATCCTGTTATCATCTTGTAGGGACCGCTTCATCGCGTCCTTATGGCGATTGACATACTAGCAAGGACGCGATAATGCAAATTAATAAATTACCTTGGGAATTCACGGACGCCCACAAGGGGCTACCCTACTATACGATCCTTTCGCGTGATCTGCACACCAGATATAGTAGGGTAGCCCCTTGTGGGCGTCCGTTTGTCTCATGACCACGTTTTTTTGTAAATGTGGATCATCGATCCCCACATTTATTTCCTTACATTCTCTTCGTACATTTTGAATTGCAGGAAGCGATTTGACAGATCAGCGTCTTCAAGCGTAACACCTTGCATAGTTTGCTCAATCAAAAATTGGTTTACCCTAGAGCTGTCTTCGCCATTCTCTTTATAAAACGCCATTTGACGGTCGGCACCCGTTCCGCGTGAGTCGTCCATTAACGCACGCAGGTAGTTCATTTCTCGACGGCTGCCAAGGTCGTCCACCATCTCATCGACAAAATCTAGTAGTTCACGGATAGAGTCGCGCATGCTAATAGAGCGTTTCTGTGTGAAGTCGATGACTTCAGCATCCAGACCATAACGCATCGCACGCCACTTGTTTTCGTCGATATAGTCGCGTTTCAGTGACGGTACAGATTTATCACGCTCATCAAGATAGGTTAGTTTCGCGACCATCGCTTGACACAGTGCAGCTATCGCTAGTGTGTCGTCTATAGTCGCGGGCATATCACAGGCGCGAAACTCAATGGTATCAAAGAAGGGATGAGGGCGGATATCCCACCAGATTTTCTTGCCATTGTCGATACAACCCATTTCAACTAAATCTTGCACATATGAATCAAAGTGGTGCCGTGACGCGAACACCTCTGGCATACCACTACGAGGAAAACGCTTCCACACCACTGAGCGGTAAGACTTGATACCCGTCATGCGTCCCTGCCAGAAAGGAGAGTTTGAGGAGATTGCGATAAGTTGTGGCAGCCATGTTCGCACCTGATTCATCACACGCATAGCGAGTTCTTTGTTCTCTATCCCAACATGCACATGCAAACCAAAGATAAGAATAGAACGTCCAACGTCCTGATATTCTTTTTCCAGTTCAATATAACGCTCACCGTCGGTTCGCTCTTGATCCACCCACAATGCGCTTGGATGTGTGCCCGCACTTACGAGTGCCAGCCCTTCCTCGTTGGCGAGTCGATTGAGTAACACACGTAATGTATGCAGTTCGGTACGTGCAGCAGCCATATCAGGAAACACGTTTGAGATCAACTCCACTGTATTTTGCAGCATCTCTGGCTTAATCTGCTCCTCTAAGTACGGTGCTCCCTTTGCTAAAATGCTTTGCGCACACGAGCATAGTTCGCCTGTTGCGCGCTTTACCAACTGAAATTCCTCTTCAATGCCAAGTGAAAAACGATTCGCCATTTCTATAGTACTCCTTGCATTGTTCGCTCTAACAAAAATGCGATCACGTCCTGCGTACTCTCCGTCTTCTGATAAATCGCCATCTGCCGATCTGCCCCTGTCCCTTGCTTATCATCGAGCAATGTGTGAAGATAGGTTATCTCACGGCGACTCCCTAAATCATCTACCACTTCATCAACGAAATCTAGCACCTCGCGTATCGAGTCACGCATGGGCAAGCGACGACGTAACGTAAAGTCAACAAACTCCGCGTCCAAACCATAACGCATGGCGCGCCACTTGTTTTCTTCGATATAGCGACTTTTCACAATGGGAACGGTTTTTCCCTGCTCATGCAAACGCGCCAACTTCGCTACCAGTGCTTGACACAGTGCGGCGATACCCAACGTATCCTCTATCGTTGAGGGCATATCGCATACGCGGAACTCAACGGTATCGAAATAGGCGTGTGGACGGACATCCCACCAGATTTTCTTGCCATCGTCGATACAGCCCATATCTATCAGGTCTTGTACATATTTGTCAAAATGATCCCAGGAAGGAAATACATAGGGCACACCACTGCGCGGAAAGCGTTTCCACTGCACCGCTCGATAGGACTTGAGGCCACTCATACGCCCCGACCAGAAGGGAGCGTTGGTCGAGAGTGCCAGCAAATGAGGCAACCATGTCCGTACCTGATTCATAATGGTGATCGCAAGGTCTTTGTTTTCTACGCCGACATGCACATGCAGGCCAAAGATCAGGTCGGAGCGCACAACGTCCTGATACTCCTGTGCCAATTCAATATAGCGTTCACCCTCCGTATTCTTCTGGTCACGCCAGGACGAACTGGGATGAGTACCTGCACTAATAATGGCTAGTCCCTCTTCTTTGACAAGTCGCGCGAGGGCTGCGCGTGTGGCACGCACCTCCTGGCGCGCGACAACAATATTGGGGAGAATGTTCGAGACCAGTTCTATCGTTGATTGTGACATCTCCTGCTTGAGTTGTTCGCCAAGCGAGTCGGCCCCCTTCTCAATAATAGCGTCCGCGTAGGAACGTAACTCACCAGTCTGCATATCCACCAACTGAAACTCTTCCTCAATTCCCAGCGTAAAACGCGTCTCCATTGCTTGCTCCTCAATCTGTTAGGGCAGAACTCTACTGCTATACCTTCTGGTACGTTTTAACCGACGATGAGGTTTCTAACTGTGCTAGGAGATATAATCATATCAACAGAAAGAGAGGCGTTGAATTATGCATAGTATCGTTTCACTCTTGGATAACATGCACTATAGACTTGTTGAGGAATTTTGGCAAGAACTTCAGCACGAGTTTGGAGTTCAAGGTGTTTATGTCACACCCTACCCTCACTTCTCCTATCAGATTGCTGAGCAGTACGATTTCGAGGCACTTACAACTCTTTTACAAGATTTTGCATCTAACAAAGTATCATTTCAAGTATGAACTACGGGTCTAGGAATTTTTACAGGAGAGCATCCCGTTATTTATATACCAGTTATACGTACACCTGAGGTAACAGAATTTCATGAAGCGTTATGGAAACAAACTCATAAAATTGGAAATGGTATTCAAGAATATTACTCTCCAGAGCAATGAGTACCTCATATCACTGTTGGTTTTGATGATATTAGTCGTGAAGCTCTTCCACAAATCATCAGCTATTTAAGCAAGCGTAACTTCAATTGGGAAATGACGATAGACAATATTACGGTTATTCATGATACAGGCATAAAGCAGGAATTAAGAGAAAGCATTACGCTGATA
>CAZZVE010000192.1:0-10125 GCA_964657325.1 uncultured Ktedonobacterales bacterium | reverse complement strand
AAAGCCTTGTGACTGCTTCCGACCGAGAGCGGTACGCTATGATAGACGTTCTCCAAGCCCAGGAGAGGTCAGCTATGTCGGTTCGTCACCTCTGCAAAGTTCTTCAGTTGAATCGACGCTGGCATTACGCTTGTCACAACCCAGGCCGTTAAGCACAAGCGTACTTGACTTGCCATTTTTTGTATGTTAATTTTACAGCAATAATTGGTCCTATACTCAAGCCGAGCCACGGACAGAAGAGTTGTCAACGAATGTTCTGAACATTCATCCTTCTACTATTTTGTCTAAAAATTCTTGAGGCTTGTCTCGGAAAAGTCGTGATAATATATTTTCAAGGTGATGAGTTCGCTAGAGAGAGGTATATGTGCAGATACGGGATATTATGACTATTTATCCAGTCTATATTCGCATAGGGGCAGATATGCGTAGGGCAGCAGAGATGATCAGTATTTCCGAAGTGAGCGATCTGATGGTGATAGATCATGATAACATCTTTATCGGGGTACTTTCTGAAGGAGATATTATCCGCGCTATCCTTCCTAGCTTCGACGAAGTTTTGCGAGTCGGTGGCACTCTCGACGACGCGTTTACATTTTTTCTCCAAAAGGGACGCAACCTAGTAAATCGCCCCATTGATCCGTTAGTCATTCGGGATGCCATTACCTTGAAGACCACCGATGACGTGGCTCAAGCTGCAACCGTCATGGTAGAGAAGCAGATCCGGCGTTTGCCTGTAGTAGATGACGGCAAACTGCTGGGAACGGTTGCCCGCTCTGATATTTGTCGTGCTGTAATTTATCATGCGTAACATGTGGAAGGTTCAAAGACATGCCGTCAGCGGTACGAGTACGCTTGATCTGTAAAAATCAACGTACAGGCTCTGTTGTAGAGTACACACGTGATCTGCCAGTCACGATAGGTCGCAGTATAGAATTTAACACGATCTCCATTGAGGATAGGGTCATTTCACGGCAACATGCGCGATTAGAACTAGAAGATCAACGCCTTATCATTAGTGACTTGAATAGTGCTAACGGAACGTTTGTGAATCAACAGCGCATTCAACGCATGGCTCTCAATGCTGGTGATCTGATCAGGATAGGACCCTATCAGTTTTCCTGGTCCTATCTTGATCAGGGCGTGAATGCGTCGGCCCTTTTTACACCCGCTTCTGAAATCAAAAGTGCTACGCGTTCCGAACAACCAGTTTTCGCGTCCGAAGAGATGATAGCACCACGCAAGGTGGTGGAAGCGGCTGAGGTTTACAACCGTGAACGAGGACATGAAAATGAAGGGTTTCTGTCTGTTGAATATGGTTTCCTACCGGTAGAACCGCCTCTTTTAGCTTTGCCCACCTCCCATAGTGTTTGGGATGAAATGGTTGATAGGTTGCCTGAGTTATACAGAACGTTGACCATGCGCCAGATATTTGAACAGATGCCTTTACTAGAGGCTACTCCTGAAGCACTTCCCGACCGTTACCTGTTACGTGCATCTACAATGTTGGGCATCTTTGCCCACGCGTATCAGTACGCTCAAACAGATCTACCCGCTTTGCTGCCCACTTCTATTTTAACGCCTTGGAAGGAAGTCTCACGGCGTTTAGGAAAACCTTTGCCCTATGTCTCTTACGTCGATCTCTTTTTTTACAACTGGAAGTTACGCGACTCAAATGGACCGCGTCGTCTGGATAATATGGAGCTGCTTGTTCCGGCTTGGAACAATCAGGCAGAGCGTATTTTTTATCTAGTAACGACTGAGTTTGCCATGCAACTCACACCAACCTTAAATGCTATGCTTCAGGCGCAGGAAGCCGTTGTGCGAGAAGACCGCATCGCGCTAGAAGCAGCATTACTTATTATCCTCGACCAGTTACACTACGTGACACAGGTGATCTATCCACAAATCGACGTGAATCCTTTCAGCAAAACGCATCTCGACCAGGTGCTCTGGGCGAAGACGGTTGGCACATCAGGAGTCCCAATATTTGAAAATGCGCCAAGCCCTGCTGGAACAGCACAGCCACAATTCCACGCGCTGGATGCTTTTTTCGGGCGAGAGTCGTATCACACAATGGTAGGGAAGCAGAGTGTCTCTCTCGGTGAACACTTCCCTAGGCACTGGCATGCACTCATCGAGGCTTTACGTACTATTTCTGTGCGCCAGTTTGTAGAGCGCAGTCAGAACACAGCCTTGAAGGGCCTGTATAACGCCGTTTTGGATGCCTATGTTGGCGACAAAGGGTGGATGGGGCTGCATCGCATCAAAGCCTACGGTTTTCTTGAGGTCGCATTTAAGGTGGGTCGTGCAGTCACAACAGGAGCCAAATTCACAGGTCTCTTCAAGGATAAGACCTGGGAAAAGATTGACGCAGAACTTTCGGAGGTGCGCGATGAACGTTATGTCGCAAGCAAACAGCAGGTTTACTTTGCGCGCCCCAAAAGTGGCACTATTACCACTGCTCCTGGTGCTGCAAGTTGGATGAGCTTTATCGAACTGGATGTTACTGGACAAGGTGTGCATTATCTGCCAGGTGATCGTGTGGGTGTGCTATCAGAAAACGACGAGATGCTGGTTCATAAAACATTGCGAGCATTGCAAGCGGAAGGTAGCGAGATCGTCCCCCTCACTCCCAGGTGGCAAGAAGCTATTCGTCTGCGTGCAGGCTATTCAGATGATATCAAAATTTTACCGCTAAAGTCGATACTCAACTTTGGGAAAATACGGCCCGTTACCCGCGATATTGCAAAAAGACTGCTGAAAATCACTGCTTCAAGCGCCCTCAAGAGGATTGTCGATGCCCATATGGAAGATCAATGGGAACTCTGGGACCTACTGAATCTTGTCTATGCCGGTGGTTATGATGTGACTCGCCTCTACAAAGCTGGCCCTTGGGACTCGGAGAGCATCTGTTATATTGTGCCACCTGAGTCTTTCCGTCTCTATTCAATCGCTTCCACGATGGATGATAACGTGGCTGGAGCGGAAAAACTGAACTTGATTGTCGGCGGGTTGGAGTATCAAACGCCCCATACTTCCTACTCCTATATGCAAGCGCGCATGGGGACTGCTTCCCATTTCTTGCGCTATATTACCAGTGATCCCAAATTTCGGGAGAAGCAGCTTTCGTTGACCATCGTGCCAACACCGCGTTTCCGTCTGCCCGCTGACCCGTCTCGTCCAGTAGTGATGTTTGCGGCTGGTTCCGGCATTGCCCCTTTTTATGGATTTCTCCAGGCGCGTGCTCATCTGACGGAGACGGGCGAGAACTGGCTTTTCTTTGGGACGCGCACTCCTGATGAGCTTTTCAATCGGTCTGTTTTCGAGCGTCTGGAGGCTGCTGGGAAGCTCCATTTGCGCCCGGCCTTTTCCAGGGCGGATAGTGCAATGCGCTTTGACCCAGCAACTGAACGATATGTTTTTGAAAAAGGCCGTCGTCAGCGCATTGACGAACTGATAGCAGCAGATGAACAGGCCAGCATTCTGTGGAACTTTTTACGTAGCGAGGATGAAGGTGGACAAAACGGGTACTTTTATATCTGTGGGAAGACGAGCTTTGCGGTTTCAGTTATGGATGCGCTCAAAGGGGTCATTCACCGCTTTAGTGGTGGATCGCAAGCGCAGGTACAAAATATCATCAGGCGTATGATTGCTCAGGGCCGCTACATGCAGGACATCTTTACTACTTACAGTGGTCATGCACAGAAAGGGAAGGCCTACACTATTTCCAGCGTCGTCCTCCATAACACGCCTGCTACTGGCTATTGGATTGTCGTAGACGGAAGAGTGTACGATGTAACTGAGTTTATGTATCAACATGTGGGTGGAGAGAGGATTATTATCGACTATGCCGGAATGGATGCGACAAGTGCTTATCGAGGAGTGCTCCACCATGTAAATTCAGAAGTGGATGCCATGCTAGGGATGTACGAGCTTGGTCATTTGCACCGCCTCCAGTTTAATGGCTCCTGGGGAGTGATCTTAAGCCCTGATGGGCTAAAGTTCATGTTGCTGGAAGATATGTTTACTGCCTGGGTGCGTTACATCTACCTAGTGGTGGGAATGGAGAACGCGCTGGAAAATGACTATGATTTTGCGCGTTTATCCTCTACCGCAGGTGAAGCTCCCAATGAATTGACTCCGTTCAAGTCTCAATTTCTCATTGAGGCGCATCGTCGTTTTCTAATAAGCTACCTGGATGGTTTAATAGACGAGGACCTTCAGGGCCTCTGGACTGCGACCACGGGCTTCTGCGCGAGAGACCAGGATATTCGCTGGCTCCAGAAGGAGATAGAGGCTCTCAAAGCGCACAAGACCTATCGGCTTGTTCGCAACGCGATCATATATCTGAAACGTTTGTTGTTTGGGATGCGAGAAAGCGGCGATCCGCAAGCGAGATCAGCCGATTATGCCATAATAAACGCACTTTGCGTGGCATTTCAAACCGAGGACAAGCGAGTTCTCTATGAAATGAAGATGGCCTTGCGGGAAGGTATCCTGGTATTTGAGCAATATGAGGCCGAAGTGGTAGAACGGGCTGGAGGACAATTAATGGCGGCCCTTCAGCAAACACTGAAAGTCGTAGAAGATTATTACCAGCGTTTGGCAGAGCATATTCTTGCTCTAGGAATCTCAATTTCATCGCTCTCAGATGTACCAGATGAGGAACCTATACCAGAGGATAAAGGACTTCCAGGTCATGGAGGAAAATTGTAGCGGCTCGGATTTAAGGAAGGGTAAAAACAGGGATAGTAAACAAAAAGAGAGAGCGTTGTCAATGCGACACGCTTTCTACCTAGGGCAGAATTGACGGGCAACAGTCTCGCTCTCACCAGTGTTAATTCACTTTTTTGGGCCTCATAGAATGCTGTATACGAGGCTTTTGGCATGAGAATAAATTCTACTAGTATGATCTTTCCTAACCGTCCTTCTACATTATTGCCATGTCCTGTTTCTGAAGGGATACTATACATGAACTCCATCAAGCTTTCTGTAAAAGACGAAGCTTGATGGAGTTCGTGGAAGTAGACGATTTAATCAGGTGTCAAACCGTTACGGATAGCTTACCACTGTGACCGGGGCATCAGGGTTAGCGATGGTTGATGATCCACCCGTATCGTTGACCACATGCAGGATACCACCAGAACCGGTTGTGGAAAGGAAGATTGTGAACAGATCGTGGAGGCTTGACGCCGGAAGGGTGGTAGGGACTTCAAACGCGTGCGCGGCGTAAATGTTCACGCCTTGGTTGAAGAAGCTATAGCTGCCCATACCGTAGCCGCTAAAACTGGTTACATTGTTAGTAATCTTGAAGGCTGCCCAGCCATCGACACCAGGAGCCTCCATCCATGCCGCCTGACTCGGTGGGTCGTAGGGCATCTCGTTCTGGAAGAAGATGTCCGTACCGCCATTTCCACTCCAGATTACTTCGTATTTCTGATAGTGTTCGACGAAAAGGCCATACGCTGTCACATTATTTCCAGTGACAACGATGCCAGTATCAGCAGTGTTGTTCGTCCAACCCACACCATTCCCGTGATCGGCACGCCACGCCCAGATGTCGTCGAGGATGACGTTATTGCTGTTGACGACCAGACTGCTCGTCGCACGGCCTGATTCCGCACCACCAATACGGAAGAACACATCCTGAAGTGCTATCGGATCGGAGGCATCATTGTCACTTCCGTGACCGATGCCGACCAGTAACAATGCCAGAGAGTTCGTTGTACCTGCATCGAAGAGCAGCCCTGACAGGGAGACACCCTTCACACTTGCAACAACCATTGGCACGATTCCGTTTTTAGGAATCAATGTTGGGAAACCGAGACCGAGTACTACTGTGTCAGGCCGTGTGACGAGGATACTCAAATTTAAGTTATAAATGCCAGGGGTCAAGATGAGGCTCTTGCCGGATAACAATGCACGGTTGATTGTCACTGCGGAATCCGTTGGCTGAGCAATGAAAAATTTCTCGATTGGAACGGATGAGCCAGGTGTCGCACCGCTAGCCCACGATGTGCCCACTGAGTTGCGTTGCACCGATGGCACAAAGACCGCGTAGTGCCCGTTGGCGTCCGTGTACAGATACGGTGCCTCTCGTGTCACCGGACTTGTCGGAAGCGTCGTATATGGGCCACCGCATGACTTCTGAGCAGGGAAACACTGAGCGGGTGCGCCTACGACACCTGAGAATACCTGATTCCAGACGCCATTGCTCCAACTAGTAAGCTTACTGTTTCTCACCATGAACTGCTGCTGTGAGCCGTTGGTCACGGCACCATCAAATGCTGAATCGGCGATGAAGCCGCCACTAGCGAATGAGGGTTGTGTGCAATAGTCCATAAGGGTTGTGGACCCGTTTACATGGACTCGACGCATTGGCGCGGCCTGTGATACTGCCCAGAATTCAGCACTGTAGCAGCCCGCGTTCGGAGTAGTCACGTTGATGGTCAGGTTCGACAATGACCGCCAGAAATTATCGAGTGCAATACAATTGTTGCTGCCGAAGCACTGGTTGTAGACATCAATAGACCCATTGATGACGACATCGCTCGGCGAGAGACCGAGACCCGCGACAGTGGTGTAGTAGCCGACTTGAAACCTGAGAGGGGCGGTACTCGACCCATAGGTGCCTGGCTCAAATAGCAGTGCGTAACGCTGAGTTCCAAACTGGTTGGAAATCTGCTGGTTTGCCACAGAGTTGACCGTTGCCTGAATCTGGCTTTGTGGCATTTGCGGATTGAAGATATAGACGTTCGGGCCGAAGTTGGGTTGACCGGACGACGCCAACGGAGCCGTGAGCGCGTTGGAGGCACCGCTTGTGCCTTTGTTAGTTGCCTGCTTGCTTTGTGCATCAGCATGAGCAAGAGAAGGCTTAAAGAGCAGGGAGGTTGCGAAGAGTCCGACAATACAACAGAGGAGCATGATGAACCCAATCAGTCGTTGAACGGGTTTCCGATGCCTCATAGCACCGTGAGAATGTGCATCCATAACATCTCCTTTTTCTCTCTTGCATCTAGTACGTTGAAGCATAAGAGTTTGACCAGATGCGGAAAGAGAACACTAGTCGTGCTTCCAAGAATTTCGATATACTAGAGTTGTTTCGTACAATAGCTCGTATGAAGAAATTCCTGCTCATCTCGATATTTTTCGGAATTGATATCGGCTATTTTTAAAAGTAACTCATTTCCCTTGCTAGTGTCAAGGAGGATACCCGAAAGGGTTATACTTTAACCGTCGAAAAGCACAGCAAACGCCGTTTTTTGCTTACACATGTGTTATAATAAGCCGAAACTTTTCGGACTATCTTGAGAGGATGAGGAAATGGCAAAGAGGCACAAAATGGACGGACGCCCAACCATTGCACAGATTGCACAGATTGCGGGGGTCTCAGTTCCGACAGTCTCAAAGGTGTTGAACGGGCGTGCGGACGTGGCTCAACCTACTCGTGAAAGGATCGAGCAGGTAATTGAGGAACATCATTTTGTGCGCAATCGTGCGGCCCGTGCTTTACGAAAAGGGAAAACTGGGCTGGTAGACCTGATTCTGCCGCGTCTGGATGACGAATACTTTCTGCCCATTTTAGAGGGAGTGTCTCGGATGTTGAGCGAGTCCGGAGTGCGTATGGTGCTAACCTCAACACACTACCAAGCCGAAGAGGAGGTTCAATGGATCGATACAGTCACTGATCGCTCCACAGATGGTATCCTGATTGTTCTTCCTTCCGAAGAGGCCATAGAGCATCTCGAACGCTCAGGAGTACCCTTTGTGCTCATTCATCATCAAGGTGGTCCGCGTCCCACGATACCATCGGTGACGGTCACTAGTTGGGAAGGAGGGTTTGATGCGACCACGTATCTCGTCAGCCTTGGACACAAACGAATTGCTTATATTGGCAAGACAGTGTTAGCGCGAGATGCTATTAAGCGTTTCGCAGCCTACCGTGCAGCCTTGGAAATGGCGAACCTGCCAATTGATCCACAATTACAATGTCCCGGAAATTTCACCGAGGATGATGGCTATGCAGCGACCAAAGCATTACTGGCATTGCTGGAGCCGCCCACCGCAATCTTCGCAGGCAATGATCGTCACGCGGTTGGCGTCTACCGAGCACTCCATGAACTGGGCATGAGTGTGCCCGACGACATGAGTGTGATCGGTTTTGACAATCTTCCCTACGCTCAAATCATGAATCCCCCCCTGACCACCATACACGCGCCTCGCTTGGAACTTGGACGTACTGCGGCAACGATGCTCCTGCGCTTGATTAATGAAGAGGAATTGGAAATGACACGCGTATTGTTGCCCACGCAATTGATTAAGCGCAAGTCTTGTCAGCCCCCCTCACGCTAAAAACAACACTTCATAGCATATGTGCAAAGAAGGCCGCACGGTGCCTAAAGAACTCATAGATGTCATGTATATATAACATCTTGTGACATCATGACGACGTTTATAGATGCTATTGTCAGTAGCACGCGCTCGATAATTTACGAAAGTGTAGATACAAATGTTTCTGTTCTACAAGAAGTACTGATACTCCTTCCTCATATGCAGAAATGAATACGCGAAATGGGAATGTTTTCGCCTTGAGGCTGACCTGGTTTCGCTTTTGTAGGTCTACAAGCTATCTACTTGTATGACTATGTGGAAAGAGGAATAGAGCAGAAAGTAACGCAGTTTTAGTAAAGTATCGTTGGCACTTAATTCGCTTAAAAATAAAATCAGAAATATTTACTTGAAGTGTAAGTATTTCTGATTTTTAGTCAAATAGGAATCGACAGGCAACGGGCTTTCGGTCGCCACTTACTTTCGTTCTTGGAAGTGTCCTCATTTCTGCTGAAATAGATGGTGTTCCTATATACATGTATACCTGCATGAGCACATTGCAGAAATTCAACGTCATCCAGGTCCCTTAAATCCTCAATGGAAAGAGTAAGTCAATGTTTTGTGTTGTATTGAACAAGATGAGACGCTACGTCAAATAACAAATAGGCCATTAGTGAGACTTGCAATGATTAGCGGTTGAATGCGGATGGTATCAATAAGTAAGCTTCTATCCTACCATTTTATACAAGGTACCAGTAAACGTTAATATAATTGAGAAGTCTTAGCTTTCAGGAATAAGTGGTTAAGGAGTACTAACCTGTGAATATAGATGTTATAGGAATTGGTGATTGGCTTCTTCAGAGCTGGAACTGGTTTACTATTATCAACTACGTGTGTATTATAATGGGTGGGCTTTTTGTCGTTCCTAATATTTACCGAAAAACCCGTGTGGTTCTAAGAATATCCACCCAGATTATAAATTCGGGTGTTATCGGGGGACTTGCATTTGGGCTTCTTATTCCATTCGCGGCTATTCCACTAGGTCTTCTTCTAAGGCTGTCCTCACATGAGAAAATTGATGTAAGTAGAGATACTCTGTATTTTATCCAACAGCTGCTCGCCTCTATTTTTTCTTACCCAATTTGGAAAGTTTTTCCTCGTTTATTTGCTGCTTGCTTTGCAGCAGGATTCCGATAGGGCTATTTATCGGTTTATTAACCGAACGTCGTGCTGTCACTCACATTAGTAGAATTGAAAGAAATCAATCGTTTATTGCCTCATCACATCTCTCTCGAAGTAACTTCCTGATTTGGTGTCTTTTCGGTGTTGTTATTGGCTTTGCCGTTGCAACGGTGCTTGGCGTAACCGTAGGTTTTTTTGCAGGTCTATTTCTTGGATTGTTTGCATTTCTTCTCGGACTCAGTCCTAAGCCTGTAGAAACACCTAGTTTATCTCTAAAAAAGTCACTGGTTTATTTCTTCTCGCGGGTCCTCGGCTTCTGGTTCATCATAGGTTGTGCCTTACTATTAATAGTCATTTATATCATTGTAGAAATATTTATCTTTAGAGTGCTTCCAAATGACGCATCTGTTTCACTTTTTATAAACATCTTTATAGATATTATTATAGTTTTATTTTTCTGGTTTTTTATAAAAAAGGGCTATAGATTAGGACAACAAAAACCTTTTGAGGAAAAGGATAGTGATGAACGAGACGAAACAGGTTTCTATCCAGGTAAACAAAAGCTAATGGTTAACTATGTAAAGTTTAGAAAAGCATTCTCTACAGGAATTATTG
>CAZZVE010000191.1:4075-10239 GCA_964657325.1 uncultured Ktedonobacterales bacterium | reverse complement strand
GGCCAGATCCACTTTGCAGGGCATTTACCATCTCTATCTCGACGTAAACCCCGCCCAACCCATCTTTGGGCGCAATGAATTGCTGCCCCTACCGGTTTACCACTCATCATTATTACCCCTACATGTGTTATAATAAGTTCCGACTATTCATGCATGTTATAGCTATCAGCGAGATAGGAAAGGGTGGAGGGGCGCACTAATGAAGCCGCTTGTTGCCATCGTGGGCCGACCAAATGTCGGCAAATCCACATTTTTTAACCGTATGCTTGGCGATAGAATCGCCATTGTTGAAGACTTGCCGGGGACGACACGTGACCGTCTCTACGGCGATACCGATTGGAATGGACGTACCTTCACGCTCATTGATACAGGCGGTCTCGAATTTGGCTCCGACATTCCCGTTGGTCAGGTAGGACTTACCGGACAACCCGGCGACCTGATGGACCATGTACAAGCCCAGGCGGAACTTGCTATCGAAGAGGCCGACGTGATCGTGTTCATGGTCGATGCACGTACAGGCATCACCGCCTCAGATGAAGAGGTCGCGGACGTATTGCGTCGCACCAAAAAGCCGATTATCATAGCCGCGAACAAAGCCGACAACGCCAATCGACGTATGGATGCCGTCGAGTTCTACAATCTAGGTTTGGGTGAACCTATAGTACTCTCCTCTATCCAGGGGGTTGGTACAGGTGATGTGCTTGACCGCATCGTTGAGGAACTCCCAGAATCGGATGAAGAGGATGGAGGCGATGAAGAGGACGACACGCCACGCGTGGCTATCGTGGGTCGTCCAAATGTTGGCAAATCATCGCTACTCAATGCCATCGTCGGTGTGGACCGTGCTATCGTCAGCGATATGCCCGGCACAACCCGCGATGCCATTGACAGCGAAATAACGTTTCAGGATCGCAAGATTATCATGATCGATACCGCCGGTATTCGTCGTCGTGGACGTGTCGGCCCTGGCATTGAGAAATATAGCGTCTTGCGTTCGAGCCGAGCCATTGAGCGTTGTGATGTCGCGCTCATTCTTATTGATGCAAGTGAAGGCATTGCGGCACAAGACATGCACATCGCTGGTGAAGTCGCTGAATCCGCGAAGGGCGTCGTTATTGTGATTAACAAGTGGGACCTCGCTCAAGAGCAACGCAAAGCTGAACGCGATGAGGATATCATTCCGCATCCCGACGACGAAATCGATAGCGCGGAGCAATACCGCAAACTGGTGCTGGAAGAGTTCAAGTTTATGCCCTACGCGCCTGTCATCTTCGCGTCAGCGAAAACGGGCTATCATATCCAGTCCATCCTGGAAACGGTGATACATATTGCCGAGATGCGCTTTCTACGTGTGCCTACATCAAGACTCAATGAAGTAGTGCAAGACGCGGTACGGCGACACCATCCCGCCATTATCCGTAACAAGCCGCTCAAGGTGTACTACGCGACGCAGACACGTGTCAACCCGCCCACGTTCACCTTTTTCATCAACGACGTGCAAGCCATGCACTTCTCCTACGAACGCTACCTCGAAAACCGTCTGCGAGAAGCGTTTGACTTCAGGGGAACAGGTATCAAACTGCACTTCAGGCCGCGCTCCGCGAGGGAAGAGAAATAAATTGTAGGGACCGATTTATCGCGTCCTGGGGGTGGGGTTAGGGGTCACGTATCGAAAACAATTTGTCGCCGATAGTTGCCCCGCCCCCAGAACGCGATAAATCGGTCCCTACATTATACCGTCGATATATCCTTGAATGACAGGCGCAACATGTTTCACTAGTGACTCTGTAGAACTTTCCGTTAGAGGAGTGATATAGAGCACATCTTGCAGAATAGCGACACCAAGCAATGTTGAGGCAATCAAACTTGCTCGAAGGCTGCTGTCCTCTCCTCCTAGCCACTCAGCAAGCGGCTGAATGAAATGGGTCTCTAATCCTTGATGTAACAATGTTGCACCTTGAGGACTGCTAGCAGAGCGCAGTAACGCAAGTACGGGATAAAATGTATCATCCGAGTCATCTTGCATAAGATAGCGAACCAGACGTTCACCCAATCCATTTTTATCCTCTTGCAGAAGGTCCCCCAGGCGAAATGCCTCCGTGACAGCTTCAGCAAAGAGCTGATCCTTTGACCCAAAATAACGAATGACTAATGCTGCATTGATACCAACCTCAGCCGCGATATCTCGTACTCCCACTTGCTCATAGCCACGTTGACTAAAGAGCCGTTGCGCTGCTTTCAGAATGTCCGCACGTGTCTGTGACGCGTTGCGTGACCGAGGAGAAGACTTTTCCATACTGTATTCCTTTCAATAGTGTCTTTTATAAGTCAGGATCATTTAAAAGTCGTTTCCAGGGCACCCGCAAGGGGATGCCCTGGTCCTCGTCTCTGACTTTTGAATAGCCTTGTTTACAAGTAAACCACTGTTGACAAAACCTGTCAATGCAGCTATACTACTTTATGTAAACATTTGTTTACTTCAAAAACGACTTCCCATATTCTTCATAGGAGGATACTCTATGTCTACTCGCGTTGCGTTGGTTACTGGTGCCTCTTCTGGTATCGGAAAAGCTATTGCTCAGGCGTTTGTTGCTCAAGGATACACTGTCTATGCTACAGCACGTCAACTCGAAGCTCTTGTCGGTCTGCAAGGCATTCGACCCCTTTTGCTAGATGTGACACAAGAAGCGTCGATGGTGCAAGCGATACAGACCATCACAGAAGAGCAGTCGGCAATTGATATCTTAGTCAATAACGCTGGCTTTGCGTTAAACGGACCAGTCGAAGAACTTTCGCTTGATGCAATCAGACATGAATTTGAAACGAACGTCTTTGGGTTGGTACGCATGACACAACTCGTCCTGCCCTTGATGCGAACAAATCATCGTGGACACATCATTAACATTGGGTCTATTGGCGGTACGTTTACCGCGCCGGGAGCGGGTGCATATCATGCGAGTAAATACGCGGTTGAAGCGTTTACCGATGCACTACGCTACGAAGTTCATGCCTTTGGTATCGAAGTAACACTCATTCAACCAACAGGTGTTCACACTCCATTTTTCGCAAAACAAGCTGAAACGCTACCACAAACGGGAGATGATAGCCCGTATGCCTATTTCAAGCAACGTTTTGTCCAAACGACCAATCGCATGCTTGCGGGTCGCATGTACGGTCTGATTGAAGCGAATGATGTTGCCAATGTTGTTGTGCAGGCAGTACAAAGTCGCCAACCACGAACACGTTACAAAGTAGGAGTTAGTGCCCACCTCTACTATCAGTTGCGGCGTGTGCTATCGGACCGAGCGTGGGATTGGGTCATGTCCCTACAATTCCCTATGCACGCGTAGAAGAGTTATTAGATGATACGAAAGAACAAGAAATTGTATCCTTTTACTATATACATATAGAACAAAAGCAGCTATGCTTTATTCGGGCTAACCACTTAACTTGTTGTATAAACATACATTAGAAAAAGGAAATGTTCTTGTGAAGAAAAAACTTATTCTCTCTGCTATCACGTTAGTAAGTTGCCTAGCTATCCTGCTTGGGGCATTAGTGGCACTTCCTAAAGTATCTCACGCAGCTACCGCTCAAAAGAAGAGTCCATCTAGTACCAATAACGCGACCATCTCAGTAAGCCCAGCAACATTGCCTAATAGTCAGTGTAATCCTATACCAGGTTACGAAAATTACACACAGTACGAAACATGTGTGGTGACAATAACGTTGAACAAAGCGGTACCAAAGGGCTTGAAGTGGACATCATCCTATTCTTCAAAGCTCTGTTACATCTCCTGTAGTTCTGATAACAGTGCCTTTACTATCTTCCAGGGGTCTGGTACGTTGTATAGTAGTGGAGGAACGCAACAAGCACTCCTCATTGTGCCTCAGTATGTAGCCAAAGGAAGTCTAAGTGCTACGTTCGTATTCTCAGGTCCGAATAACAAGGCAACGGTGAAGTACTCGGTTGCTAATAACGAAGGGTAACAAGTAAACGTACAAATTGAGGGAAGAACAACGTGTGTTGCTCTTCCCTCAATTTGTATCGACAAACTTTAACCCCTGCATAACCCTCGCTTAACACACATGAGTTACATTAGGAGTAAGCACATTCCCAGGACAGAATAGACGTAGGATCGCATGGAGTCGCCGTCTCTGAAACTCATACACACTCTCAGAGCCTCCGCTCGCATCCTCCGTTTACCACTCACTCCATGACGGTCTCTCTTTTTCGACGGTCATGCCTCAAGCCACGACGCTTCTAGCAGGTGCTCGTGCATGCTGGGGCGAGAGGTACACTCCGAGCCTCTCGCTCTTTGGGGTCAATAAAAATATTTGCAAACAAAATTATGCTCATAGATGCAATTGCATCTATGAGCATAATTTTGTTTACTTCTTAATGAAGTCGAGTGCGGCACGCGTCAACACCTCAACGGCGGTGGGGAGCGCGTCCTCATCGACGTTAAAGCGCGGATGATGGTGCGGGTAGTCCGTCTCTTTTGTCCTGTTGCCTGAGCCGACGATAAAGTAGCAACCGGGGACGGTGTTAAGGAAGACGCCCATATCGTCACTACCAGCCGTCAAGACATTCTCGCTCGTATCGACATTCTTTTCACCAACGGTAGCAATAGCTGCATTGCGCACCAACTCCGTCATTGCCGGGTCGTTGACACACGGGGGGCAACCATCGAAACGCTCTATGTCACACGTTGCGCCAAGTGATGTGGCGATGCCTGATGCAACCTCTTGGATACGCCGCAGCAGTTTTTCACGGTCCTCGACGCTAAAGGCGCGCATCGTCCCCTGCAAAACTGCCGTTTCAGGAATGATGTTGAAAGCTGTACCAGCGTTAATAGTACCGATGGTGATAACGGCGGGACTAAACGGCGATACTTCGCGGCTAATTAAGGTCTGCAATGCGGTAATGATATAGGCCGAGGCGACAATGGGATCGACTGCACCATTTGGCATCGCCGCATGTCCACCCTTACCATGTACCGTCAAAACAAACCTGTCTGCACTGGCGAAGACCGTGCCAGCACGAACACCAACCATTCCTAGTCGGTGATTGCTGATGAGGTGCAAACCGATGATGCCATCAGCGCCGTTTAGCGCGCCCTCTTTGACCATTGGCTCGGCCCCACCAATCTGCTCCTCGGCTGGCTGAAAGATAAATTTGACGTTACCTGTCAATTCTGCGCGACGCTTACTCAGAACGTCAGCAACGGTAAGCAGAATTGAGGTATGTCCGTCATGCCCACAAGCATGCATTTTGCCATCAGTCTGTGAACGATAATCGACGCTATTCATTTCGTGAATGGGCAAGGCATCCATATCAGCGCGAATTGCGATAGTTTTCGCGTCCGCTCCACTCGCACCACCATGTAAAAGGCCAACAACACCTGTTTTGGCTATCCCTGTCTGGACCTCTAAACCTAAAGAACGCAGACGTTGCGCGACGATACCGGAGGTACGCACCTCTTCAAACGCTAGTTCGGGATGCTCATGCAGATCGCGCCGCATCGCCACGAGATCAGGTACACGCTCATCTATCTCGGATTTTAAAGGGTCAAGGTTTGATATGGACATAGTTTCTCCTCTATGCTAGCTCTATGAAATACACAATGTCCTATCATAGTATCATTTTGGACACGAACGCACCATTTGGTAAATCGCATTGTTAATGCAGCCCATGCTCGATAGCGTATTTCACGCTGTTCATCGTGACCTCTTCGCTGTAGAAGGTGGCATGCGATTTCGCATCCGATGAGCTGCCATCCATGTGGGCTACCCGATGTATCAAACGCGCCATGTCTACTGACAAGATAATGATCTTTATCGAGTGTCATCGTTCTATTCCTCTTTAAATATTGGTCGGTAGGGGCAGCAATTCATTGCGCCCAAAGATGGGCTGAGAGGGGTGCACGATGCCACGAACTTCGTCGTTGGGACGTGTGCCCCATCACCCCCATCTTTGGACGCAATGAATTGCGCCCCTACCGAAACGTATCGTTTCTCCTTAACCCAACACATACACCATATTACCAGATAGACGCTCAAAACGGGAAGAATTTGTGACCCACATTGAACGCAAGAATCGGATAGTATCGTGCGACGCTTTGTATTATGATGATGATAGAGACATGAAATGCTGTAGGGAC
>CAZZVE010000191.1:0-4065 GCA_964657325.1 uncultured Ktedonobacterales bacterium | reverse complement strand
CCACCGACGAGGACGCGATAAATCGGTCCCTACAATCGGCATATCACAAATGGAGGGATTAGCATTATGGACGAGACATATTGGGAAGCGGTGCTAGCGAAGGATAGCCATGCGGATGGAACTTTTGTCTACGCGGTGCGCTCGACAGGAATCTATTGTAAACCCTCTTGTCCCTCGCGCCGCCCGAAACGTGATTACGTGAGCTTCTTTCCGCTTGCACGCACAGCTGAAGAAGCAGGATTCCGTCCCTGCCGACGCTGTAGACCAGAAGAAGTTCAAGCGGACACATCCAGCCTGATACAAAGTGTGTGCCGCTACATCGAGGCACATAGCGACGAAACCTTGACACTTGCAGAACTGAGTAAGCAGGTGCATATCAGCCCTTACCATCTGCAACGGCTCTTTAAACGGGCGGTGGGAGTCACACCGCGTCAGTATATTCAGACACAACGTATGGCACATTTGAAGACGCATATAAAGGATGGTGAAGCCGTGACACATGCGCTTTATACTGTTGGCTATGGTTCCAGTAGTCGTCTTTATGAACAGGCACCAGCGCATCTTGGTATGACACCAACAAACTATCGCAAGGGAGGCAAAGGCATGAATATACGCTACACGCTTGTAGATTGCCCACTAGGACGTTTACTTGTGGCGACAACCGAGCGCGGCATCTGCGCGGTAGAGCTTGGAGATACAGATACAACACTTGAAGTAGCCTTACACAAAGAATATCCAGCCGCGCACATTCAGCATGATAGTACAATTCTTGACCATGAGGTGCAGCTGATTCTCCGCCACCTTCATGGTGAGCAGCAACATCTCGATCTACCATTGGATATTCAAGCTACCGCGTTCCAATCCCGCGTGTGGCAAGAGTTACGTGCCATCCCCTACGGCGAGACACGCTCGTATAGTGAGGTTGCGCTATCGCTTGGTGATGCAAATAAAGCACGTGCCGTGGCACAGGCATGTGCGGCTAATCCCGTCGCGCTTCTTGTTCCCTGTCATCGAGTCGTGCGTGAAGACTCAAGTTTTGGCGGATATCGCTGGGGGAGCGAACGTAAACAGCACCTGCTGACACAAGAAGGGAGCCAAATAAGAGCATAATTGCGCCGTTTGGCTGTAGGGATTGCGGGAAATGGATGGTACGATTAGAAGCGAATATAGTTATTCGTCTCGGTAGGGGCACAATTCATTGCGCCCAATGATGGGTGGGGAAGGGATTCGCATTGCCACGAAATTCGTCGTTGGGACGTTTACCCCACCATCCCATCATTGGGCGCCATGAATTGTGCCCCTACCGACGAACGTTAATGTATAGAACGAAGGACAGCATGAGCGACACATACCAAACACAACCCATTTCTACACAAACACAAAATGTAAAAACTGATGTACTTCATTCTGACCCTACACCGAAAGCAAAAGGGAATCGTTGGGGTATCCTGCTGTCCTTGTTCGCGCTCTACATCATCTGGGGTTCGACCTATCTAGGAATGCGTTTCGCGCTTACAAGCTTCCCGCCGTTTTTAATGGCGGGTATACGCTTCGTCGTTGCTGGTATTCTACTGTACACATTTCTGCGTCTACGTGGAGTGGCAACACCGACACGTCCACAAATTATTGGATCTGCTATCATTGGTATATTACTGCTCGGAGGTGGTAATGGCGGTGTCTCGTTCGCGGAACAATGGGTCTCATCGGGACTAGCGGCGGTTGGCATTGCCGCCGTTCCCTTGTGGGCGGCCTTATTCATTGGTCTAATGGGGCGTTGGCCTAAACGTATTGAGTGGGTTGGTCTCAGTTTAGGTTTTATCGGTGTGCTTTTTCTCAATTTTGAGAATGGAGTATGGGCAAATCCAATTGGCGCGATTGCCCTGCTGCTTGCTCCTATATGCTGGGCACTTGGTTCCGCGCTCAGTTCTCGCGTCTCGCTACCCCCTGGCTTGATGGCAAGCGCGACTCAGATGATTATTGCCGGTATCTTCTTACTGGTCCTCGGTTCGGTTTTAGGCGAACGTATTCATGGCATCCCCACAGCAAGCGCATTAGGGTCAATGGCGTTTTTAATTCTCTTTGGCTCGCTGATTGCCTTTAGTGCCTACGGCTATCTTCTGCGCAACGTGCGGCCTGCTCTTGCTACAAGCTATGCTTATGTCAACCCTGCTGTTGCGGTTGCACTCGGTGTCTTATTCGCGGGCGAACATATTACGCTGATAGGCGTGCTGGCAATGGTGGTTATTCTTGTCGGTGTCGGGCTGGTATCACTTGGCAGAGACCGCAAATGAGACCCGCGATGGACAAAAGTACCTTATTAAGCAACAGGCGTAGACAGAAACCGAGAAGAAACGGTACTATATTGATAAGAGTAAAGCATTGTTAACACACAACTATCACATGAACGTTTTGATAGTTGTGGATGTTTTGCGTCCACAGTTATAGAAATGTTTTCTTCTTCAGTGTGTACCTTTTGTTGAGACGCGGCAGCACCAATCTCGGTTGACTGTACGGCGATGTGGGAGCGTAATGTGGTGGGAGTAGCGTATATTGAGCAGGATCGAGAGACGCGCAGAGTGATTCTCTCGTTCGCACAAAGCATCCGGGAACGTGATATTGTTACCTACGAGCATTCTCGTAGGGTAGCTACTTATGTCCAACGCCTGGCACGTCATCTGGGATGGAGTAGACGCGAGGCACGCGATCTGGCTCTGGCAGCACTCGTTCATGATCTTGGCAAAACATGGATTGCCAACGATATTTTGAATAAATCCGGTGCGCTCTCCGAAGATGAACGGCGCAAGATGGAGCGGCATCCCGTCATCGGTGCTCGCATTTTGATTGGGTGCGATATAGACCCCTTCTATGTTGAGACTGTACTGCATCATCACGAAAAGTGGAATGGGCAGGGTTATCCTGCGGGCAAGCAAGGTGAAGATATCCCACTCGGTGCTCGTCTGCTCACAGTTGCAGATGTGTATGATGTATTAACGTCATGGCGACCCTACAAAAATGCGTCCTCGACTGATGAGGCACGCGCACGTCTTCTCACGGACGCCAACATATGCTTTGACCCACTTATCGTCGATGCCTTTGTACAACTGCTAGACATCACACCAAACTTCACATTGCCTCAGCAAGACCTGCACGAAAAGCAGACGTTACACTATCCACCTCATCTAGACGATTTTTAGGGACACGTGGGAGCATGACAGGGCTTGCCCTATTTGAGTCCAACTAACTCGTAAAATGGCTTGATAGGCGGCATGACAGGGGCTTGCCCTGTCACTACTATACTGACCTCACGGCGTGGCTTTGCCACACGGTTCCGTATATGGTAGTGACAGGGCTTGCCCCTGTCATGCTCCCGCATGCCCTATCATGCTTCTATTTATGGGTCGAGCACATAATTATCCCTACATTGTTACAACTTGGATAATTTCATCGTCTTTACGTATATACTAATGGATGTGTCTTTTTGTATCTCTTTGTCACAACGCTGTATTGAAGGTAAACATATATGCCATTAAGCATCATAGACATTTTGTTTTTGATTACTGTTGTATTGCTTGTGTTAAGCGGCTTACGCAATGGACTTGTGTTGAGCTTGCTGAACTTGATTAGTATTCCACTTGCACTTGGCGTCGCGTACTTTTTCGGGCCACAATTCACCGCATTTCTTGCGTCCAGTGGGTTTTCCGCCACGTCATTAATCTCATTCTTCATTCTGTTTTTTCTAGCTGTTTTTGTGCTACACATTATAGGCAACGCGCTCCGGAGTATTGTGAAGGGTATTCCTTTGTTCGGATCAGGTGACTCACTGCTTGGCGGCGTGGTTGGATTTGTGGAAGCGTGGTTGCTCTGGCTCTTCTTCCTCATCCTGCTCGGTAGTTTTCTCAACAATGTCCAGGGAGCGGTCAGTACAGTTCAGCATGGTGCCAGTCTTATTCCTGGCTCAAATGTGCAGATTGGGCAGTTGAAGCAATGGCACGATTTTTATAATCAGGCAATAACAAATAGCCTCTTCGCCAAAGTCAATAGCTTTTTCGTGAAGACATTGCCAAA
>CAZZVE010000190.1:0-10294 GCA_964657325.1 uncultured Ktedonobacterales bacterium | reverse complement strand
ATCTGCTTCGTATGTTGACCAGCTCATAGCCAATGAATTGCGCCTCGGACGCCGTCAACGTGGGCCCTACGAAAAACTGTCGCATCAAGTTTGGGGATCTACTACAACATTACTCAATCAGTTTTTTCAGGCGTTCGTTATCCACATCTTGATCTCCGTATTCTTCTTGCTCACCAAGTCTTTTTTTGGCGGGTGCTTTCATCTGTGGACGTGGGGCGAGAAGAGACGCCGATTGTAGATCGTGGGCGTCTGGCAGTCGGGATGGTTCTTGAGTGACGTCACTTCTACGTTTGAGGTCGCGCAATTGCTGCTCGACAATTTGTTCTTCCGTAAGTTGGTCAAGTTGAGTCTTGAGGTCGCGATTGTGCAGGTCTGCTAGAGCACGAGCGCGGGCTTCGGCTTCTATCACTGCATCCTGTGCTTTTGCTGTGCGCTCCTTGTCCTTCGCACTTCCAGTAGTACTAAGGGCATCAAAAACGCGTTGTTGTAGTAGCGCATTGCGTTTACGGGCGACAAGCAGATCAATAGTTGTTTCGACCTCGGCTATTTTCGCTTCGAGTTGACGTAGGGCACCCCGCATTGTTGTAACTAGCTGCTCTTGCTCTTTTTGCTGTTGCAAATACCGTTGGGCTTGTTTCGTAATATCATTGTAATGTGTTAGTGCGGAACGTGCTGCATCATCATTGCCCTGTTGAATTGCCTGCTCAGCCTTTTTCATCCATACATCGGCCTCCGCGCCCCGCTCTTTGCTGCGCTTCTGCAACTTGTGGCCCTCAGCGATAGCAGTAGCGACCTGTGTTTTAACTTGTACCAGTTGATTGCGCATGTCGAGTTGTAGTTGGCGCAGAACCTTCTCTGGGTCTTCAGACTTCTCGACCACTGTATTGAGGTTTGCGCGAAGTAAAGTAAGCACACGTTCCAACAAATTCATGAGACACTCCAAACCTTATAAGAACAAGCATCATCTGGTGTCCGTAGGATACCAGATGACCCGTTGTTTCCCTTATTGGTCATGTATGAATCATGGGCATACCGATTCATACATCTACCAAGAGATACGAAGTACTGCACCATTTGGGTGCAGTACCTCATCTCATTACTTGTTGTCAAGTGACGTTGCGTCAATAGTGCTTACTTTCCCATTGACATGAACACTTTTGGTACCGTTGCCATTTGTGCCATTCTGAGTGTCAAGATTTGTCAACGCAGGAATGTTGTTCATCAAATCGCCGATACGTGTTCCGCTCAGTAGTTCAAAGAGTGCAGGTACCTGGGCGACCATGTTTACGATATCACCTGTGAGACGACCCGCACCAATTCCACCACCATCAGCACCGTTACCCGTGGAGACGATTGTTACCTTGTCAACCTTGCTCAGTGGCTCAGCGATGGCACGCACGATCTCTGGCATGTTCGTGAGGAGCTTATCCAACACTGCCGCCTGATTGTATTCGTGGAACGCGGCAGCCTTGACTTTCATGGCGTCAGCTTCAGCTTCACCTTTTGCACGGATGACTTCTGCCTCGGCGAGACCTTTAGCGCGAACAACATCGGCTTCCGCAAGACCTCTTGCACGATTCGCATCAGCGTCACCAAGACCACGAGCCTTCGATGCATCTGCCTGACCTTGTGCTTCCAGTGTGAGACGCTGACGCTCGGCTTCCGCAACGGTCTCGACACGACGACGCTCGGCCTCTGCTGATTTCTGCACCGTCGCTTGTAGCTCTAGTTCGCGGCGTTGAATTTCAGCTTGTTGTACCTTGATCTGCGCGATCTTTTCGATCTCTGTCACCTTGATTGCTTCGGCGACAACCTGCTGTTGTGAGACGTTGGCCTGGATGTCATACGCTTTGTCTGCTGCTGCCTGCTGACGTTTGACCTCGCCATCGAACTCTGCTTTTTTCAAAGACAGGTTACGTTGTGAGGCTGCCTGAAGTGCGAGCGACTCTGTTTCAGCCTTCACTCGCTCTTGATCGGCTGACGATTTGGCAACCGCTGCTTCACGGGAAGCATTTGCTTGTTGAATTTGCGTATCGCGTGCGGCAATAGCGGCGGCGATATCAGCACGCTTGCGGTTCTCGACGATCTGTGGACGACCCATGTTTGCGATGTAGTCGTTTTTGTCGCGTACATCTTTGATGGTGAACGAGATGACTTCTAAGCCCATTTTATCCATATCGGGAGTAACAGTCTTGAGCATCTTTCCGCCCACGTTTTCCGGGTCTTTCACAAGGTCTTCAACCGTAAGCTGACCGACGATACCACGTAAGTGACCTTCCATAACGAGACGGATCAGGTTCTCACGGTCCTCCTGAGGCTTGCTCAAGAATTGCTCGGCGGCAGTTTTAATGCTTTGTTCGTCAGAGCGAACCTTAATCTGTGTCACTGCCTCAACGTTGACTGCTACACCCTGTGAGGTATACAGGTCTTGTGGAGGTGCCACGTCGAAGGACATCAATTCAAGTGGAAATTCTTGGGCACGTTGATACAAAGGAATAACGAACTGTGCGCCACCTGTAATGACCTTGGTTCCACCCTGTCCATACACGATCAGAGCCTGGTTCGGACCCACTTTACGCAGGAGGCTACCGCCTATACGGAATAACATTAAGACAACAATAATAAGTACAACAACACCAATACCAGTTAATAGAAGAGGATCCATACTAATTTACTCCTTTTGAGCATCTTTGCGCATAACAAATTGGCTATCTTTTTCCTCTGGTTCCTCAAGTAACATACGTAGTGCAGCCATTTCTGCCTCATCCGATTCATGATTGGATGAAACTCCTTCAGAAGCTTCGTGATTTACAAAGTGATCCCACGTATCTACTTCGGCAACACCACGCTGATAGTTCACGACGACAACCTCTGAATCGCGCTCCAGACGTCGTCCATCAACACTACGGGCAGGCACACTTTTTCGCATACCGCCCGGCGAGACATAGAGTACTTCACCAATCCCATGCTCTTGAATCGTCGTGCTGACTTTTCCTAGGAGACCCGTACGGTCTGAAACATCCTGAATTGTCTCACCTTCGCTATCACCAAAGACACGACCGAGAAGTGCGAGCAAGAGTGCCGCAATAACTAAGCCTCCGACTATAGAGAGAATGATTGTAAGGGGCAACATGAAGCCAGCAGTATCGTGGAAGATATAGCCGAAGAAGCCAAACCCCAACGCGAACAAGGCAATAGCAGTAGGATTAGCATATGTCGATAATGAGAATTTGCTCTGTGCTCCACTATTGGTTTTTGCGAGAGACCCCTTGCCTGTATGATGTGTAGTGTGAGTGAGATGTGTATGGTGTCCTGCACTCACGTGCCCTGCGTGCGTACTAATATGAACACCGTGACCAACATGCGTACCATGTCCAACGCTTCCTAAAAGAGTAGCTGCTACCAGGAAGAGCAACCCAAAGAGAAAACAGGCAATGAATACTAACGAAAGTGGATCAGTTGCGATTGGCATAGGTTTGCTCCTTTAGCCGTAAAAACGTAAGTACCGATGCCCCTGTTGCAGAGCAATAGCGATCTACTTGTTCGAGGATACCAATGATGCTTGCGAGCACACCAGCAATTCCCAGGACAAAGGCGACTAATACGCAAAGCAGAACAAGCGTGCCTACGGGCACTCCAACGAGTGTAAGTAATGAAAATACAGTGTCCGCGAAGATACTCGCAATACCCAGTAGAAGAGAGCTACAAAGAAGGACTACTGGTGTAAGGACCGGATGACGTTGTAGTAGTGGACTGCGACCGAGAACATGTCGATGAGTAGCAGGTCCCTTCTGATGCATGATTTTCATTCCTCTGTATAGCTCAAAAATACTGGTAGCCATACATGTTAAGCTTACATGTTTGTATATACTTGCTAAGAATTCCGTGTCTCTATATGTAGACGCAAGAAGTACGGAAAATTACAATACGTGTCAATCAATATCGGTACTTACGGTTGTCACCGCTTCTACAATCGCTTCGAGTTCGTCTATAGATAAGTGCATCAGTTTATTGAAAAGCTTCAGGTAGCGACGAGGTTCTACCATGTCAGCCAACTGTTGCAGAAAAATTTGTGCGTCCGGCTCTGTATGCCATTCGTGAGCACTTGCAGCAAGCCACGTGCCCAATCGGTCACCATCAGATTCCATTTCGGTTACAAGGTCAGTACTATAATCGGGCGGATCACTGATGAGATAGCCTGGATGAACTTTGAAGAAGCGCGACAAGACATCGCGGCTAGACGCTGTAAGGTGCAGTCGTTTGTTGCGTTCCAATTGAGATAGATACGCCTGACTTACCTTGACACCTAGTTCTTCCTGCATGGCTTTGACGACCTCAACCTGAGTCATTGGTCGATTGTAGCCGCGCAAGTCGCCTTCAACCGCTCGTAAATGTTTCATCTTCTCCGCTAGATTCATACACACCTCGCATAACTATTTGCTATATTGAGTATAGCTGCCTGCAAAGGTTCTGTCAAGTGGTAGAGTCACAATAGGAAAAATGTGAGTGAAGACGCGCCTCCACTCACATTTTTCCTATTACGCGAGGATTATAGCTCCTGTTGCGCTATCAACCGTAATTTTTACGGAGGTGAGGGGAGTGGAAGCGGGAGGGTTGACAACTTCAGCATTTTTCGCTGGATCAAAGGCCGCTCCATGACAGGGGCATTGTAATAGCTGGCTGCCTGGGTCATAGTCTACCTGACAACCTGCATGTGTGCAAAGGGCATCATAGGCAACAAACTGTCCGTTGTTCAAATGGACAAGGACTCCAGCATCGCCTGATGATGGAATGGTAAATGACATAGCACTATTTTTGGGGATTGCACTCACTTGTGCAATACGACCTGTTGCTGTGCTTGTTGATGATGTGGAAGGTGTTGTAACCGCTCCTGCTCCACCATCGTCTGTGCCTGCTACTGTTGTTTCGTCGGAACCACTGCCCAGGATACGGAGTGCGTAGCTCACGGCAAAGATGCTCAAGGCTGCTGCTCCACCTGTCAATGTACCCCATAAAAAGGTGCGTCGTGTCTCTCTTTGTACCGCCCTCTGTTGCATGATGACGCTATAACGGCTTTGTTGTCTCTGTGGCTGACGTTGTGTTGTTGAGTTCACAACGTTATCTGTGCGGATAGGTTCTTGTCTGCCTATCGTACCTAAGACAACACTGAAAAGTAGGGCTATACGTTGCTGATACTGTACAGGGGCAGCCTGCAAAAGACGGAGAGAAAGAATTTCGTCGAGTGATGGTAGACCTGTACGCATCGGTCCATTGAGCATGAGAGTAAGCCACGCAAAAGTGAAGACGATATCCGCACCATAGAAGTATGGATAGACATGCCATGAAGCAGAGAGAAAAAAGAGTATGCTAAGGAGCGTGCCAAAGAACGCTGCTGGTCGAAATAGAAAGCCAAAGAGCGTGCCTAGACCAATAGCAATTTCTCCAAAGATGATCAGGATACCGAAGAATTTAGCATGTGGCTCAGCAAGTGATGTGAGCAACCCATGAATAGGTGAGCCAAGCGCAAAACGCGAGATTTGACGACCTATGTAGCCTGATGCAGAGGTTTGGAAGAACTGTGGATCCGTAATCTTCTGAATACCTGCATAGACAAAGGTGATACCAAGAAAGAGACGTAGTGGTAAAAGTGCCCATTGCTGTATAGAAACAGGACGTATATATTTTTGCATTGTGGCTCCCATTAAAAGAGGTCAAAACATTCTTGTACGATTTCGTGAACATTCTTAAAGAGAGGGTACAGCAAGAAGCTGAAAAGAACATGAATAAAAAAGTAAAGAACTACCCTCTTATAAGAAGTATACATCCGCAAGATCAATAACATGTCTTGAAATCGTCAAGGTTTGACTTTTTTGAAGGAACTGGAGTAAGGCTTTTAAGAGATATATCAACTACCAGTAGGGACCGATGTATCGCGTCCTCTTGGCAACCGACTGCCGACGAGGACGCGATACATCGGTCCCTATAATGTTCGAGGAATCATATGCAATATGCCTTGTGTGTGAGCTTCAATTTGTTCAGGGTCCGCAAGCATTGGATGATGATCGACAGAGAGCCACATCGAAATAAAATCGTCATAGTGCTTGCTCGCTGGATGTCCTGACTGTCCGGGTGCATGCCCTGAAAGGGATTTATTCATATCCGCGAGTGTGACAATTTGACGATAAGAAGGAACTGTGATTACTGTTTGGGGATCGTGAGGCAATGACGCACCCATATTAACGGTATCAATATCACCACCAACAGGGAACGGCCCTCGATTAAGGAATGGGGCAAAGAGTTTGACACTGCCCAATGTATGGTTATAGGTCATTGTATGGATAGCTCCGTATTGCCAGCGCACTGGGTCATCGCCCAATGTCTCACGCAGTTCTTCAACTGTCGCGGTAAATGCGCGACTCAGAGCTTCTTTCCACGATGTAGGACCATTGGGAATAACTGATGTGGTGAACCATGCATCATCCTGCGTCTTGAGCATACGAATAAGCAATGGTTTGCTGCGGCTGGCATAACCATTAGCAGAAGCAAGGATGTTTGTTCCTTTTCCCAGGTACGCTTGCAATAATGTCTCGTCAGAGCCAAGCGTAGCACTGAGTACCAAAAACTCTAAGCGTCTCAAGAATGTTGTGTAGATAGCAGCCCCCGCGCTTGTTGGAGCGAGTACGAAGTCCCAACTACGTAAGATATCTTGCACTGCTTTTTCTAACGCTGTTATAGGTGCTATGTCAAGCACGTGTGGCACGATCTCCACTGCTGGCAATGAGTACTGGTCTGCTTGAATTCTTGCCATGTCGCTCGGTGTAAGCTTGGGCTTTTGTGTAAGCAAATCCGTGATACGCTGGGCACGATAGCCATTCAACCATTCATTAGTAATGTAGTAGGGGTAGGTGTCGTCTACAACGCGGTTGTTTGCCGTCACAATAAAATGCTGCTCTGGGTTATAACTCTGCGGTAATTCGTCGAATGGAATAAGTCCTGTCCACTCGTATTCGCCTGTCCATCCGGGTGAAGGTAGCAACGCTTGCCCTTTCGCTCGAATGGGAATCGCACCCGCCATGACATAACCAATGTTGCCTGCTTTGTCCGCGTAAATAACGTTCTGAGCTGGCACATCCCAGTCGCGCAAAGCTTCGCGGAACTCTTGCCAGTTTGCAGCGCGATTAATCTTTAGAATTGAGGAGAGGATGTTGCACTGCTCTAGTCCAACCCAGCGCAATGCTAACGGAAGTTCCTTTGGCGTCTCTGTTACATTTTCATTTGTATGTTGAGGTACATTCGTCAAAATAGGACCATGACGCGTGATGATTACCTCTTCCACGAGCGGCTCTTTTTGTCCTTTGACATGAATCTCTTCACGTACAACGGTTGCATTCTCCCATTGCCCCAGAAACTCGTACTGGTGCTGGTTTTGGGGGTTGAGCTTCTCAATGTACAGGTCTTGTACATCGGAGACCGCGTTGGTGACGCCCCATGTAATGTGCTGATTGTGTCCAATGACGACGCCGGGCGCACCGGGGAAGCTTGCACCAACTACGTCGATATCGCCTGCGACGAGATGACATTCGTACCAGATAGAGGGGGCCGCTTGCCCAAGATGTGGGTCATTACAGAGAATGGGCGCACCGGTCGCGGTCATTGTACCGTCTACAACCCAGTTGTTGCTTCCACCAAGCATGCCGAAGCCACTGAGTTCTTTGAGTTGTTCATATTGTTCCAGTAAACCGAGATTGACGCCTTGATAAGATACGCCCGAAGGAACAATAAGTGGATGATTTGCGTCATAGCCCGACTCTAATTGGGCAGCACGTTCGGGGCCAACTCTTGAGACGATACGAGCACGAATAAGCTCTGTTTCCCAATTGCCACCAAGATTCCACCCCATCATCTTTGACCACTGGATGGTGTCGGTGGGACTCCATGGTGATGGTTTAAAGCCAAGCAATGTAAACTCGACAGGAAGCCGATGTGAGTTGTTTTCAATGAAGGTGTTGACACCTAATGCGTAAGCATCGAGGACGCGGTGGTCATGAGCGGAGAGACGTTGTACCTCTTCGGCTGCTGAGCGATGCATACCGAGGCGACGACAAAAACGGTCGGTTTCTACCGCTATAGGTCCAAATAGTTCGGAGAGTCGGCCTGAACCGACACGCCGATTGACTTCCATTTGCCACAAGCGTTCCTGTGCGTGTATGTACCCTTGTGCAAAATAGAGATCGTCCTCGTTATGCGCGTAGATATGAGGCACACCATAGGAGTCTGTGAGGACTTCAACAGGTTCATGCAAGCCTTGCAAATGAAGTTTGCCTTTGGTCTTCGGCAGTGGGCGACGCGTGAAGGCATAGTATGTGCCATATGCCGCGCCTACAACTCCCGCTACACCTGCTGCTGTGAGTGCTATTTTCTGCCACCACGACGCCATAATATGTCTCCTTCTTATAATAAGAAACGAAACTTCTGTAGGGACCGATGTATCGCGTCCTTCTAGCGTTTTAATTGCCGCCAAGAGGACGCGATACATCGGTCCCTACAGAACCTCTGTTCCCTTGGGTGTATCGCGTACCTCATATCCCTCGGCTTTGAGCATATCGCGTATCTCGTCGGAACGTTTCCAGTTACGTGCGGTACGAGCTTCATCACGCTGACGCACTAATGCGAGTACCTCATCGTTCAATATTCGTGGCGCATTCGCTTCGACGGTATCGAGGCGTAGCCCTAGCACACGATCAAAATCCAGGATGAGTCGATGTCGCTCTTCGGGCGCGATTTTGTTGTTACGGGCAACCTCACGTGTCAGGCTCAAGGCTGTTGGTAAATCCAGGTCATCGTTGATAGCTTGCTGAAAAGCATCATGCACCTGCTGTGCCTCTTTTGACCAACTCTGCTGTGTAGATGATGCTGTAACAGCAGGAAGTGAGGCAATATCGGCGCGCAAGTTGTTCAAGCCGTTTTGAGCCGCGATAATCGAGTCATCGGTGAAGTTTAGCTTCGAGCGATAATGGGCTGTGAGCAAGAGGTAACGATAGGCCATCGGGTCGATGCCCTGCGCTTGTAATCTGCTCAAGAGTAAACCATTGCCTGTCGAGCGTGACATTTTTACACTACCAAGAACAAGATGCTCACCATGCATCCAGACCTGTACTGGCTGTTTCCCACTCGCACCTTGACTTTGTGCGATTTCATCTTCATGATGTGGAAAGCGTAGATCAATGCCACCTGTATGAATATCGAATTGTTCGCCGAGGTATTTTGTGGCCATTGCCGAGCATTCGATATGCCAACCGGGGAAGCCTGTACCCCACGGACTCTCCCAATTCATTTGCCGATCTTCGCTACCATGTTTCCAGAGCGCAAAGTCTTCCGGCGCATGCTTATCCTCGGCAACCTCCATCTGCTGACGCCCATGACCACCTGTGCGCAAGTTCTCGACGGTGTTGCCGGAAAGCTGCCCATAACTGGGGAAGCTACTGACGTTGTAGTACACATTGCCGTTTGTCGTGTATGCATGTCCCTGCTTTATTAGTTGCTCAGTCATTGCCTGCATCTCTGGTATATGCTCGGTTGCCTTGGGACGTAGGTTTGGTGGCAGGATGTTTAATGCGTCAGAGTCACGCAGGTACTGCTCCGTGTAGAAGGCCGCGATATCGTAAGCGTTGCGACCCGTTAAACGCGCCTCATGCTCTAACTTATCTTCGCCAGTCTCATCGGTGTCGTTTTGCAGATGTCCAACATCGGTAATGTTGCTGACAAGAAACACGTTGTAGCCGTTGTATTCGAGCATACGGCGGACCCAATCGGTCATAATGAACGTGCGAAAGTTGCCGAGGTGAATATCTTTATAGACAGTGGGACCGCACGAGTAGATGCCAACTTTTGCTGGATTGAGTGGCGTAAACAGGTCTTTGCTGCGGCTGAGTGTGCTATATAGGTAGATAGGTTTTGCGGTAGGCGTTGACATAATAAGCATATCTCCTCTGGAATATATTCTTGCTAGGAAGGTCTGAAAGGTTTCAGTAGCTCAGGCAGGGGAGACGTGCGGAAAACAGTGATATTGGATGTTTCTGTTGGAGAGCACGATATATTAACGTTCACAGAGGGCTGAGCTACTTTCTGCTGCCTCTATGAACGTAACGACAGGTACAGGACCGCGTTCTAATGTGTTGATGCACAATTCTCTCCAACAATGTAAGTAGTGTATCGCTCTTTATACTATGCGTGTAGTATAACATACCTTATAAAAGATGGGAACTAGTTTGAAAAATCTCCAGACATAGTAAAC
>CAZZVE010000189.1:0-10321 GCA_964657325.1 uncultured Ktedonobacterales bacterium | reverse complement strand
TCCCAAGGGCACCTACATTGCATCGGGGTCGTTAGATACGACGGTCCATGTGTGGACGGCAAACCCCAGCGATGCTACCCGTCCCTTTCTCTATCGAGGTCATACTGCTGGTGTGCAAAGCGTGGCATGGTCCCCAGACGGAAGTCGCATTGTCTCAGGTTCTCTCGACACAACCGTGCAGGTGTGGAATGCTCTGACGGGAGAGCAGAGAAGTCTCTATGAGGGACATACCGATAGTGTCATGACAGTCGCATGGTCTCCACATGGGCACGTCATTGCCTCTGGCTCTGCCGATGGCACGGTGCGGGTGTGGGATGCTGCAACAGGCAAACAACAGTATGTGTATCGAGGCCATACCGCAAGTGTCAACTCGCTCGTGTGGTCGCCCGATAGCAAATCTATCGCCTCTGGTGCTTCAGACAAGACGGTTCACATCATCGATGCCCTATCTGGCAAGCAAGTATATATCTATCATGGACATACAGACACTATCAGTTCTGTTTCCTGGTCGCCCGATGGAAACTTCATCGCGTCTGGCTCATGGGATAAAACGGTGCAGGTATGGCATGCGTTCACGGGTGTACGGGCCTATACTTATCATGGATATCACGTAGAGGCTGCACGATACGACCCCTCGAAAGGTGTGCTGCCTGATCTTATTCTTGCGGTTGCGTGGTCGCATCATGGAAAACGTATCGCGGCAACCACTCAGGTCTATTGCGGTGATAGTTGTGGTGTCGTGTTAGAGTGGGATGCCTCGACTCAGCAGCATTTCAGCTTTAACATCGATTTGCCAATCTTTGCCTTGGCGTGGTCGCCCGACGATACGCGACTGGTCTCCTCAATCGAGGTTACAACCCAGGATAGTTCGATCACAAGTGCAGATGGTCCCTATGTCCAGATAACACAGGCGTAATCTCCTTGTCTATCTCTAATGAGGAAGGAATTTGGCTTTCCATTGCTTCCTTATTGGCTGTTGTAGCCTCATCGCACGTGCTGTATCTTCAACTCTAGGAGATGAAAGTGAGGAAGCATGAGGAGAGAAACTGTTTTCATAGAAAGGGGTCTGTATGAGCAACAACTATCGGTATCTTTTACTCGATGTCTTTACCAACCGTCGATTCGGCGGTAATCCTCTCGCGGTCTTTCCCGACGCGCGAGGAATTGACGCGAAGACGATGCAGGCACTTGCCAAAGAATTTAATCTTTCAGAGACAACCTTTGTCTTACCTCCAACAGAGCAAGGGGCCGACTACCAGGTGCGCATTTTTACGCCAGCGGCGGAATTGCCAATGGCAGGACATCCCACCGTCGGCACCGCGTTTGTGCTGGCGCGGGAGCGGATGAAGGCACAGCAACCGTCGCCGACAACCCTATCGCTTCAAGAGGGGGTTGGGATCATCCCTGTCACACTTGCATGGGATACCCCTCCTGCACCCAAAATCACGATGCGGCAACCGCTTCCTACGTTCGGGCCACGTTTCGAGAACCTCGATATTCTGGCCTCGGTCCTCTCTCTTGAGCCAGAAGACGTGATGTCTAATGTACCCATAGAAGTTGTCTCGTGTGGCGTTCCTTTTTTGATCGTCCCTGTCAAGACGTTACAGGCTGTGCAGCGTATTGCATTTCAACAGAGCCTCTGGCAACAAGAACTTGCGCATCTGACACCAGAGATACTCGTCTTTACACAGCAGACCGAGACTCCAGACGCCAATATCCACTGTCGGATGTTCGCTCCTGCTCTAGGAATAGCAGAAGACCCAGCCACAGGTTCAGCAAATGGACCCCTTGGAGCGTATCTGGTACGGTATGGATTAGTTCCTACTCAGTTCCCGACTGTTTCGCTGCTGAGTGAACAGGGCTTTGAGATGGGGCGTCCTAGCCTGATAAACATCACGATAGACCATATCGATAAGGAGATCAGCGGTGTCCGTGTTGGTGGACATTGTGTTTTCATCGGGGAAGGCGTCCTTGAGATTGACGCACACGAATATCATGAAAAGTAGTTACAATGGAGAAGAACAATGCGTATTGAACAGAAACTAACCTCGCTTGGCCTGGCGTTACCCCATGGCACCGTTCCCGTGGCAAACTTCGTCTCGGCGGTTCAGACAGGCAATCTCCTCTTCGTCTCAGGACATATCTCGACCACTCTACGGGGGAAGCTTGGACGCGATGTGACCAAAGAGCAGGGCTATGAGGCGGCACGGCAGATCGCTCTTGACCTCCTTGGCTCGGTCCATGATGCTCTTGGCGATCTTGATCGTGTCAGTCGTCTTGTCAAACTGCTAGGACTGGTGAATAGCACTGACACCTTTACTGAGCAACCATTTGTCATCAATGGGGCCTCAGACCTGTTCGTTGAGGTGTTTGGAGTACAAGGCCAACATGCCCGTTCCGCTATCGGAGTCGCTCAGCTTCCCGCAAATGCAGCTGTCGAAATTGAGATGGTTCTGGAAGTGCTAGGATAACGCTTGCTCTACTACTAGAAAAGTGGCGTTCACAAAAGTGCCGCGTACATGCAAGAAGAAAAGTCACGCGAGGGGTCATCATGGAAACACTACACGATGCATATGAACTTGGTTTTCCATGAACCTCTGAATGGCAATCCCGCACTTCGGGAGGCTCTCGCAATGTATTTAGCGGCACTCCATTCTTGAAAGCAATGGAGTGTCACCAGTTGTCCTTTAAGAGGAACTCGGAGCCTCTGTGGAAATGCTCATCGATGCTTGCGCGATATCCTCAAGGAGGTCCTGCGTATCCTCGCATCCAACACTCAAACGAATGAAGCCTTCTGAAATCGCATCGCCTCCCCATCGTGCTCGCCGTTCAGCGGTTGTATGCACTCCTCCAAAGCTCGTTGCTTGCAAAACGAGATGACATGCATTCAGGAAATGTTCAGCCTGAGCTTGCTCTTTCAGGATAAAACTCACCACAGGTCCATAGCGTTTCATCTGCCGAGAGGCAAGAGCGTAAGCCGGGTCCTGTGGAAGGCCAGGATAGCGCACGAGCACGACCTCTGGTTGAGTCGCGAGAAACCGAGCAATCTCCAACGCACTCTTGCATTGTCGCTCCAGTCGCACATCTACTGTTGCAAGAGAACGATGTGCAAGCCATACTTCCATCGGACCTGGAACGGCTCCGTGTTGCGTCCGAAATGTCTGCAAGCGTTCGCGCCATGAGGCATCACGTGTTGAAACATGACCGAGAAGAAGATCGCCATGACCAGTGAGTGCTTTGGTATCGCTGGACACAGAAAAATCCGCGCCAAGTTGGAGTGGCTGTTGACCAAGAACGGTGGCGGTTGTGTTATCCACTGCCACCAGGACATCACGCTGATGTGCTGCTGCGATGAGTTCAGCAAGATCACAGACATCGAGTCCCGGATTACTCGGCGTTTCTAGCCATAACAACGTTGCACCTTCAAGCAGTTCACGTTGTGCGTTTCCCGCAGTAGGAGCTAGGCGAACCTCAATACCCTGTGACGCGAAGTATCCTTCGGCAAGCATCCGAGCCGTGTAGTAGCCGTCCGACGGCATGACCAGTACATTTCCTGTATGAAGGGTGACACCCAGGACTGCCGTTATCGCTGCCATGCCAGAGGCAAAAACAATGCTTGGCCCTCCCTCAAGCTCGCTCAGGGCTTGCTCGAAATGCGTCCAGGTGGGATTGTGATAACGACCATAGCTATAGTCTGAGGTGCTCGGTTCGCCGATCAGATGATAGGGACCCGCAAAGGTTGGTCCTGGCAGGAACGGCTCTCCTTGCGCTGCACGAGGCAAACCAGCGCGAACAACACGAGTTCCATCACGCATACATAAGTTCTCCTTGTCTCTCTTATGTTCTTTACTCTAAGCATATCCAAGTGTGTGTTGTGCTACAAGAGCCAATGAAGGCATCTGAAATGCCATTGCCTCCTCTACTTTGAGAAGTGTCACAACAGCTCTTTGTTTTGCCATCTTCTCTTTGCCTCTTGTGTGAGTCCAAACCCACTCGTGGCATGGTGATGAAGCAGAAAGTGGACCTTGCGCGCATCTCTCTTTTCGCATACTGTATGCATGGGAGATGCTACTGGAGCATCGCTTTAGTGCATGAGGAACGTCCCTTATGAAGCGAAAGCATCTCAAGGAAAAGCGTTATGAACCTAATGATACATTCTATTCGACAAGCTCAACCAGCAGATCAAAAAGCTATCGAGGCGTGTGTTCAGGCCGCGTATGCAAAGTATACGGCGCGTATTGGGAAGAAGCCAGCACCTCTACTGGCGAATTACGCGCTCCTTATTGCGCAAGAAGTTGTCTATGTGCTTGCGAACGAAGAAGAAATACACGGAGTGCTGGTCATGATGCTTCAAGAGAGAAGGATGTTCGTTGAAAATATCGCCATCGATCCTCGCTTTCAAAGACAAGGTTTGGGGCGTGTTCTCATGAACTTTGTTGAACAACAGACACGAAGACACCAATTGGACGAAATACACTTGTATACGAATGAATTGATGACAGAAAATCTCGATTTCTACCGCCATCTTGGATTTGATGAAGAAGAACGCCGCACTGAGGATGGCTATCGCCGTGTCTTCTTGAGAAAAACACTCGTCTAAACGTGGCGGAGAAAATCTCTCTCGATTGCACTCTTGTAATGAAGATAGGAAAGAGCAGGAAAGATAGTCACAAAGGAAGATTTTGGATGAGGCACGAGCCAGACGGACCATCTACGCGCCAGACATCTCATCCCGTCTTTGTCGATGTTCCTTGAGGCATTGGAACGGCATGACCACCTCCATTTCACCTAGGACTACGAACCCGCTTGCTCTCGATGAGTCAAGTAGCGGCTGATCGCCTTGTGCGAAGGGGCGCACAGTCTCTCTTTCTCACTCGTCAGGAGCTTTCCCAACTCGCTTAGCATAATAATGCCATACCCACAGGTCGTTAAATGTAGAGCCTAAGTCTGGTAGTTCTGCAACATCTTCTGATGTAATGGTCGGTGCCTGCCTTCCTGTTTGTGCAACTTGCAGTGTCACTTGAGCCAGAATGTTAGAGTTTATAGCGCGGATGGTCGCCTCTTCCACGGTCGCGCCTGTCACCGTGACGCCGTGTCCTTTCATGAGACAGAAATGCTTCTGACTCATCGTCTCAATCATCGAAGCGGCAAGTTCAGGTCGAGTTACAAGGAATGACCGTGGAAAGATGGGAATGCCTTCAAGTGCCATACGCATTTTGATGGTGGCATGTAATCCCATGATTGCGGACTGAGTGTCAGGGCTACACTGCGCACTCATATACAGGAGTCGGCTCTAGTCCCACTCAGGGCCAATGAGCTTGATGACAACGTCGAGGAGCCAGCGTTGATCGGCGAAACGCGTAGAGCGTTGTTGAACGGTGACAGGTACAAGAGGTATAATACTTCCTTTGTTTCTCTCTTTCCCTACAATGTACAGAGAGAGGGATGTTGAAAGCAACTCTTCTTGCGAATTTGTCTATGTAGACAAACTACTTGTCTATAAAGTATAGTATTTTGTCTTGTTTGTCAAAGTCAAATGACACCAAAGCGATTACAGAGTAAGCATGGTTCAGTACGTACTGAAAATTCTGTACCGCGATAATTCCTGCTTTACAGTCAAGGAAATAGGTTCTACTCTTTTTTAACCTTCTAACACACCACTAACTCTTTTTCAGTGTGTTGTTTCTGCCGAACGAAGTGTTCCTTGCTCTCCACGACAATTTTCACAGCGTCCGAAGAGCGAGAGTGCATGACCTTCAATGGCAAAGTGTGTCTGCTGTCCGATGGCTGCCAGTTGCTCCTGGGGCAGACAGATATCTATCTCCATGACCCGGTGACACTGTGTACAGGTCAAATGATGATGATGCGTTCCGCTGCACACTCGATAGTGGTGCGTTCCATCCGCAAACTCGATGCGGTCGAGCAGCCCCATATCAACCAACTTTTCTACTGAGCGAAAGACTGTTGCGCGTCCTATCTTTGGCTCCACCTGACGTAACTCTTGCCAGAGGTCATCGGTTGTGAAATCTTCTCCTTTGTCGGCAAGTTCTATCAGTCGCTCTGCAATCAGTCGTCGAGGGCGCGTATTGCGTTGACTTACCTCATCAAATGCCGCGTAAATTTTCTCTGCAATCATCGTTTCATATCCTTTTTCCTGTACGCTTCGCTCAACGAAACGTCTATTACATCACATTCTTTTCGTTACACAACTATTGGCATAATGGATTACAAAAGAGATAACTACGTTCAATACTGTGCCTGTAAAGCAGACATAGGTTAGAAAGACTAGACATTTACAGGACTGCTCTCACCGTATGATCTTGGACTCACTTGCTAAAAAAGCGCGACATCGCTCTGCTCGCCTATCTAAAGTTTTGAACCCTCGATGCGAGCAATTGTTTGTCTTACGCCTGATCTTTGTTGTACTTGTTCTGGTAGTGGAGGTGTAGAAGAACGTTGCCGCTCTGCTTCGACGCGTTGTTGTTTTCGCCGTTCATTCCATAATGGAGAGAGTAGACGGACTGGAAGATAGACCCCAAACGAGAGCGTCGAGATAAAGAAACTTGGTGGCCATGTGGCATCGGCAACATTGATGGCGAGAAAGATACCAAGCCAGACATAGACAATGCCAAGCACCATGGCCAGTCCAATGACCAGGATGGGTCTTTTGACGAGACGCATTGCGGTTGCCGCGGGTCCAACCAGCAACGTAAATACAAGCAGGACACCAACAACTTGCACCGACATCGAGACCGCAATGGCGACCAGGACAAGAAAGCCCACCGCAAGTGAACGCGCCGGAACACCACGCGCCTCCGCGACTTCGGGGTCGAATGAGCTAAACAGGAGTGGTCGGAAAAGAGCCAGCAGGACAAGAACGGTGATTGCCCCAAAAATAGCTGTTACGAGCACATCTGTTTGACTGATACCCAGGATATCGCCAAACAGAATCGCATAGACACGCTCTGCATAGCCGGAATAGAGTGAAAGAAAAAGGATACCCAGGCCAAGTGCAAAGGTCAGAATGATACCAATAGCGAGGTCACGACTCCTCGACTCCTTGCTGAGCAGGCTTATCCCAATACCTGCTCCTATTGTAAACACGAGAAGACCTGTGAGAGGACTTAGACCGAGCAAAACCGCACCTGCGGCACCCGCGAAACCGATATGTGAGAGGGCATGACCCGCGAAGGTCAGGCCACGGGCAATGAGAAAATAGCCTACGAGAGCCGAAACAATGGCGACGCATGTTCCTGTGAGCAAGGCGTTTTGGATAAATGATGTTGAAAACAGGTCAAACATGAGTGTTATCCTTGAAAGGAAAGATGAGGATGTATCCTTCTCATCTTTCTCACTGCTACGTTTCTGCACCGACAACGAAGAGTCGATTGAGTGCCTGCACCACCTCGACAGGAGAGCCATACAACTCGGACAAACGTTGGCTTGTCACCACTTCATCTGGTGTACCAAGTGCACTTTTCCCGTTCGCCATATAGAGAACACGATCTACCACAGGGAGAAGTGGGTTGATATCATGAGTCACGAGCATGACCGCCACATTGCGACTCCGGCACACCTTTGTGATTAACGCAACAATCTCTCCTTCACGGCTAATATCCAAGTTTGCCAGTGGCTCATCAAGCAGTAGCAGTCGTGGATTGGTGAGCAGTGCTTGAGCAATCAAGAGACGTTGCTGCTCACCCCCTGAAAGCTGTCCTACTGGTGCATTGGCAAGATCAAGTGCATCCACCTCACGCAAAACCTCATCGATGAGGACCTTTCGCTTCGGATTGGGCAAACCTGTCCCCCAATGATTTCCGTCGAGGCCGAAGCCAACGACATCACGCGCACGTAAGGCGAGGTCAGCCTCCAGTGTGCGATGTTGAGGCGCATAGCCAATGTCTTTATTACCACGACGAGCGGGACGACCTAATACACGCACCGTTCCCGCGCTGGGCTTGATGAGGCCAAGTAATGTCTTGAGCAAGGTTGATTTGCCCGCTCCATTTGGTCCCAGCATAACGATGAACTCCCCTTCGTTCACCGTCATGCTGATATCCTCTAAGATAGTGCGTCCACCAAGGCGGATACGTACATGCTCTACCTCAACGACTGATACTGCTTTCACAAATCTTCCTCTTTATTTTCCAGTTCCCTGGTGCAACGCTATTGCTAAGGCAACCAACTGATCGCCCATCCATGTCTGATACGTCTTACTAGGCGGCATTGTCTCAGTAACAGCCACAACGGGAATGTTCAGTTTCTTCGCCTCATTCTCCACGTTCGTCGTGATAGGCGTTACCGTCTGCAGGTTGTAGATAAGAATCTTCGCATCTTTCTTATTGATCGAGTTGTTAATCGACGTGACCGTATCTGCTGGCGGATCAGTTCCCTCTGCATTCGCCTTCATGAACTCGAAAGGTGTGAGCACATTGAGTCCTTCGGGCATCGTTTGATAGAGGTAAATGGTCTCGGTCAACGCAACGGGTGTCCCTTTATATTTGTTGCTAATGGCGTCTATCTTCTGCTGAAGCGGCGTGAGCGACTGTTTAAATATTGCTAAATTGCTATCGAAAGTTGAAGCATCGGCACTATCCAGCTTTTTCAAAGCATTAGTAATACCCTGTGCAATAGCTGGCATGTTATCAATACCGTACCATACATGAGGATTGTCAGGTAATGGATGATCAGCGAGTTTTCCACCTGTCAACAAAATGCGGTTGGGGTTCGGCGAACCGGAGAGGAGTTTGTCCATCCAATCATCGTAGCCAAGTCCGCTCTCAATCACTACATCAGCTTTACTAACTTTTTCGGCCGTCTGCACATTCGAGGTATATTCATGCGGGTCAACATTTGGGTCAGAGAGAATGCTAGTCACACTGACATGACTCCCTCCCAGCTGTGCGACCACGTTGCCATAAAAATTCTCCGCCGCTACCACGTTCACAACTTTTGAGGATGCAGCAAGGGTACTGGATGAGGATCCACCACCTATTGTTGTACTAGAACTTCCACAAGCATTAAGCAAAAATACGCAGACAACGAGGACCGAAACCATCAAGGCCAAGGTCCGTTTGTACGAAAACATAAAAATTCTCTCCTACAGATGAATAAGAAAAAGGAACCTATGGACTAGACGTATGCATGTGTAACGATACAATGTATCTTTTGAGAGCATAACACAGGACAAAAATATTGTCAATGAGATAACGTCTCAATATGAAAAGCTTTACTCAATGACAACTCTCAAAAGCTTTGTCCCACATATATTTCCTTGCCTTGCATCTCTTGCTGTGTTAGCATACGCACAAGCGACTTATAGGAAAGCCGCTTAACTTAACGGAAAGACTGATTGGTTGATGGAGGAAGAGCATGTTTGCGCTTTTTGAGCAGGAGTTTATTCAAAATGCGTTTCTTGCCGGGACGATTGTGGCTCTTGTTACTGCTATTGTTGGCTATTTTGTGGTGTTGCGTGCACAGGCATTTGCCAGTGAGAGCATCTCGGAAATTGGCTTCGCCGGGTCTACAGGTGGGCCGCTCTTTGGAATTACATCGCTTCTTGGCATGTTCATTCTTACGATACTCAGCGCGTTAGGTATGGGTGCCTTGGGTGAACGTGCTCGTGGGCGTGACGTTGAGACGGGCATGGTACTGGCCTTTGCTCTCGGTTTAGGCGTCTTATTTACTAGTCTCTATGCCTCTGGAAAAAACGCGGTTGCCACGGTGAGTGCGCTCTTCGGGTCCATTTTGAGTGTGAGTCGAGGAGATGTGCTGACGACACTCGTTTCGGGTCTTGTCGTTCTTGTGATGCTGGCTTTTTTATTCCGACCTCTGCTGTTCGCCTCCATTGATCCAGAGGTGGCACAGACGCGTGGAGTGCCTATCCGTCTGTTGTCAATCGTGTTTCTCGTCTTGTTGGCAGTGACCATTGCAATGGCCATTCAAGTTGTTGGAGCCTTGCTGGTGTTTGCTCTTCTGATTACTCCTGCTGCTAGTGCAGCACGGTTGACACATCGTCCTCTCACAACCATTGTTCTCTCTGTCGTGTTTGGTCTCACAATTACCTGGGTAGGGTTGATTTTGACGATTGTTGGAACGGGCCGCTACTTGCCTGCAAGCTTTTATATCGCTACCCTCGCCACCTTTACCTATTTTGTTGCTGTGCTTGTCAGTCGCTGGCACGCACCACGACGTTCTCGCGAGTCGGCTTCTCGACGCCCAACATGAGATCAGCTTTTAGGAAAAATCACTCATGAGTATATCACTTTTGAGTTTAAACAGCGTACGCAATAACTTTTTTGTTTGGATACGAGGCTTGCTC
>CAZZVE010000188.1:0-10344 GCA_964657325.1 uncultured Ktedonobacterales bacterium | reverse complement strand
GCTCGAAACCGAGTTTGTCTACAATGGCACGCACCCGCCGATAACCCTCACCGTATACCGAATTAGGGTTACGCTCGATGTTACGTGCGTAGTATAGATGTTCAGGAGTGTTCATCTCTGTATGAAAACGCTGCGCGAGCAGTTCGCAGAAGCCTTCTTCGGCCCACATGGGCAGATTGCTGACGCCTTGTACAAGAAGCCAGACATGCCCTAGTTCATGAATAGTAACACCTTGAAACAGTGCTGCTGGTAAACCTTGCAATACTGCTACGCCTTCAATTTCTGTCCGTACTACCTGACCACCTTGTACATAAGTTGAACTCATGGTTGCACCTAGCGCATGTGGTTCAGTCCGCATGCTGAGATAACGTGCAAGTTTCGCACGATCCACCAGTTCAAGGCTCAACTTCTGATTATTGTATTTCAAGCCCTGACGACTGACCCATTGCTTGCATTGTTGAAACAGAGGTTGAGCTTCATTAATCGTTTCAATAGCCGTAGAGCGGCAAATAGAGCAACGCATACTTTCGACATTACTTCCACGTTCCTGCTGCTGTGGTGGAATCAAACGCCCACAAAAGTCACAGTGAGGATATTGGCTCTCATGCTCTTTATGAAACATTGTACCCCACTGATCGACCAGAAATTCACCTGTAAGGGGCTTGCCACAATAGGCACAACGCGGTGCAATCTGATTGTAAAAACATGCGGTATGATATGGCTTACCATCCTGCACATTAAAGCTTTGATCAGAAATGGGAAGACCACAGGCACCACAGACAAAATGCTCAGGATGCCACGTAGAGCCGAGAGCGGTAAGAACACTTCCCTGAATGGGTTGGTGACAATAGGTACATATAGATTGTTGCATGGGCATTCCGAATTGATACAAGAATATGTTTCCTCGCAGAGATAAACTATAATATAGCTCTATAATAAATACGATTATTGAAACATGAGGTTGCGAAAAGAGCTATCATCTGTGGAGACGATTCATCGTCTCCACAGATGATAGCTCTTTTCTTTATTCTACCTCGATCAAAACATCGCCGTCGTCAACGAACTCACCTTCTGGCACCTTGAGTGTTTTGACAGTACCGCTTACAGTAGATTGCACAGGAATTTGCATTTTCATTGATTCTAGTGTCACCACATCCTGATCGACTGCAATGGTGTCGCCGGGCTTAACAAGGTATTCCAAGACAACGCCTGCCATGTTTGAGACTACATGCTTCATACTAACTCCTTAAAAAAAAAGAGGGGTGACAACGATCATACAGGATAGATCGGGTTACGGCGTTCGGCAAACTGTTCGCTTTTGGTCTGATAGATGCTGTAACGGGCGATGAGTTCGCCGCGTAATGACTCGAAGGGCGTAATGGTATCGACGATGAGTTCAGAGGCGAGGCGGAAGATGTCAATGTCTTCAGCGTAACGCGCCTCCATCATTTTGCGGAACGGTTCGCGCTGATCTTCCGGCATCTCAGCGATCTGATTGGCAAAGACGGCATTGATGGCTGCTTCAGGACCCATCACAGCTATTTGGGCGGTGGGAAGCGCAATTACCGAATCGGTGCCAAAGGCCGGACCAGCCATCGCGTATAAGCCAGCACCATAGCATTTACGTACAATGACCGAAATCTTGGGCACAACCGCCTGTGAGACCGCTGCAATAAACTTCGCACCGTGCCGAATAATACCCGCCCGTTCAACAGCTGCCCCAATCATGAAACCGGAGACATCAGCAAGGAAAAGCAAGGGGATATTGAATGCATTGCAGATGTTGATAAACTTCGCCGCTTTATCCGACGAATCGACAAAGATAACACCCCCTTTGACACGCGGTTGATTCGCGATAACGCCAACGGCTCGCCCGTTTAAACGTGCAAACCCCGTGATAATTTCGGGTGCAAAGAGCTTCTTGATTTCGAGAAAGCTGCCTCCATCGACAAGTGAGTCGATGAAGTCGTACATATTGAAGGGTCTATTCTGCGCTTCTGGCACAATTTCACGAAGTGGACGATTGCTAGAAGGTGGTACAGATTCGGCATCTTCAGGTTGCCCAAGATAGTTTTGTGGCATGTAGCGGAAATAGTCGCGAGCAATCTGAATAGCGTGCTCTTCGCTCTCGGCGAGGAAGTCGCCGAGACCAGAAACGCTACAGTGCATCCGTGCTCCACCCATCTCTTCGAGCGTGACCTTTTCGCGTGTAACCATCTCCGCCATACGAGGTGAGCCGAGATAGGCACTGGCGTTGCCATCAACCATGATCGCAATATCGGCAAAGGCAGGAGTGTAAGCAGAGCCAGCAGGCGAGGGGCCAAACATGAGCGCAATCTGTGGTACCACACCAGACATCTTGATTTGGTTATAGAAAGTACGTCCACCATGATTGCGTCCGGGGAAGAGGCGAACCTGATCGGTGATACGTGCCCCTGCCGAGTCGATTAAATAAAAAAAGGGAATACGCATCTGCATCGCCATTTCCTGGATACGCAGACTCTTCTGTACTGATTTTTCACCTGCCGCCCCTGCCTTAACCGTAGAGTCAGAGGAACTAAACGCAACAGGACGCCCGTGAATGCGCCCTACGCCTGTGATAATGGCGTCAGCAGGAAGTTCAGGATTCTGACTTTCGGCAAAAATCCCGTCTTCAAATTCTATCTTGCCATCATCAAGAAGCAATTTGAGACGATCACGGGCGAAGAGACGATGCTGTTTACGATTGCGTTCATGATATTTCTCTGGACCGCCTTTTTTGATGCGTTCGATTTCCGCTTCTACACGTTCTTCGTTAGCTGACATGTATATCTGTCCTTTTCTATTATGAAATATTTCATAGGGACCAATTTATCATGTCCTTCAACAATTGCTCACGGGCGAGGACGTGATAAATCGTAATACAATTCAAATACATGCAATTGTGTTGGACATGGGAACCAACGGATGCCCACAAGGGGCTACCCTACTATACTTCGTTGCGTGCTCCACATGCTGTGTTACGTCGTGTATAGTAGGGTAGCCCCTTGTGGGCGTCCGTTGTGTACATCCATTCGTTGTGTAGTTGATACCGCAAATTATACCTCGATTTCCATCCTCAATAATGCAGACGAGAGCGATTTTCCAAGCGAATCACTTCTAAGTGAACGGGATGCACCGCCATTAAGAGCATCGTGTAGGACAAAGTTGAGGGCAAGAACATTGGGTGCCTCGAAGCGTTCAACTCTACCTGTTGCAATACCCTCGAAATGCTGCCTGACACGCTCCGCCGTAACTTCTCGTAACAGGAGGTCATAGATTGCGCTGTCAGGAGCGAAAAGAGCAATATTCGCTTTGTCGCCTTTGTCACCTGAACGCGCATGAACGAGACGCACAAGTTGTGTTTTCACGCTCCCATCTCCTCAACGCTAACGCGCACATATTCTTCGATAATACCGCGTGGTACAAGCATAGGCCAAATACCAAGCAGACCACGTGCGGGAGTGATACCACCCGCGCCACCAATAAAGGGTGGACCGCTCAAGCCTAATGGAGTGAGCAAACGACCTAATTTGTCGGCATCACGCTTCTCACTACAACGAATGGCTATACGCAAATAGACTTCGTTGAGGTGTTCGACATAGGTAGGGTCGGCTAAGGGACCATGAATAGAGTTGTAGCCGATATACTCGACGAGCGTTTCTTCTGGCTTGAGACCGACTTCACTCATTTGCTGTTGCACAATTTGAGCTGCCAGTTGCGCTTTAGCTAGCGCATCGGGCCATGCATAACCAATAGTAGCCTGTCCCATATAGCCGTCTTCGTAGCCTGCAACGATTTTGAATGTTTCGGGTGCGGGATGACCCGTAGCACCTGTGACACGTACCAGATCAAGGCCGATCTCCTCCATATGTAGGGTAGTCATATCTACATCAACATCTGGCGTGAGATAGTGCGCGGGATCATGTACCTCGTACAGGAGTTGTTCGCGCAGAGTATCGAAGTTGACACGCCCACCTGTACCCGGTGCTTTGGTGATTACTGCATCACCGTTTTCTGAAACTTCGGCGATGGGATAGCCGATGTGAGCGAGGTCGGGAATGCTTTGCCAGTCGCCCCCAAAGTTACCGCCAGTAGCCTGACCACCACATTCCATCAAGTGTCCCACAACGATGCCTTGTGCCAGCTTGTCCCAGTCGTTCCACTGCCAACCTAGCTCATGTACCATTGGAGCGAGAAAGAGCGCGGCATCGGCAACGCGTCCGGTTAGAACGATATCAGCCCCTGCGGAAAGAGCCTCGACGAGTGGACGCGCCCCTAGATAGGCACTGGCGAAGAGTAGACGTTCGCGCACAGTAGCTATATCCTGCCCCGTATCCATATGTGCAAGCGAGACTCCCAGCCCTTGTAATTCGTCGAGTCGCTCTAGTACAGAGTCACCCAGGACAACGCCTACATTAAGCTTGACGCCAAATTTCTTGAGTGCGGCTAGAAGTACCTCTCGCGCCGCCATCGGGTTGAGTCCACCTGCGTTCAAAATGAATTTGACGCCTCGTGGTAGAGCAAGCGGCAAGAGTTCGGCAAGCATAGGCACAAGGTCGCGTGTATAGCCCAGATGAGAGTCGCGTTGCCGATCCTTTTGCAGGATGGCTAGCGTGAGTTCCGCGAGATGATCGGATGCGACATATTGTACGTTGCCACGCTCAATGCTCGCCTTAATGGGTTGCCACGAGTCGCCATAAAAGCCAAGTCCGCCCGCGATGCGTACTGATTTCATACCACACTCCTCATCACTGAGTGGTCATGACAGGGGCAAGCCCTGTCACTACTATACGCGGACTCGCGTAGCAAGCTACGCAGTAGCGGTTGGTATAGTAGTGACACCCTTTACGGGTGTCATGACCCAGTCGCGTACTGTATTTATTCATCCACGCAACCCTAGTAGTTCACGTGCGATTAAAAGTTGGCGTATTTCATTTGTGCCAGCACCGATTTCGCCAAGACGTGCATCGCGCCACATACGTTCAACCTCGAAGTCGGTCAGATAGCCCCAGCCGCCGTGAATTTGTAGGGCTTCGTTAGCAGCACGCGAGGAGGCACGTGCTACGAAGAGCAGAGCCGCAGCCGATTCTTTACTAACACGCTTACCCTGTTGTGCAAGCCACATAGCACGATGAGCGACATGGCGTGCAGCCTCTAAGTCTGTGTACATGTCGGCGATTTTGGCTTGTATCAGTTGGAAACTGGCGATGGGATGCCCAAATTGTTCGCGCTCTTTAGCGTATTTCAGTGATATTTCAAGTGCGGCTTCGATACCACCAACACCACTTACGGCATAAAAGGCTCGCTCGATATCAAGACCGCTCATGACCACCTTGTAGCCTTCGTTGACCTTGCCAAGCACACAGTCATCTGACACAAAAGCGTCTTCAAACACAAGCTCACCGGTGGGCGAACCATGCATACCGACCTTTTGTAGTTTGCGTGCGACGGAAAAGCCCTTTGTCTTAGTCTCGAAAATGAATGCCGTAATACCTCGACTCCCTGCCTCTGGCTGAGTTTTGGTATAGAGAACTATGACATCGGCGATAGGGCCATTGGTGATAAAAACCTTTGTACCATTGATGAGATAGCCGCCATCAACTTTACGCGCTGTAGTTTGAATGCCCATCGCATCAGAACCGGCATTTGGCTCGGTGAGTCCTAACGCACCAATCATTTCGGCACTAGCGATCTTCGGAAGATACTGCTGTTTCTGTGCCTCAGTGCCATTGCGTAGAATGTTGTGTCCACAGAGGTTAAGATGTGCGCCGTAAGACATAGAGATAGCACTATTGGCACGTCCAATACCACGTGCGACAAGAGCCGCCATCATGTAATCGCCACCACTACCGCCATATTCTTCAGGAATGGCGATACCTGTATAACCTTGCTCCGCGAGGCGTCCCCAGAGCCAGGAGGGGAAATCGTCGGTTCGCTCTATTTCGGCGTTGTGAGGTCGAATTTCATCACGAGCAAAGGCAAATGCGCTTTCGTATGCAAGCTGATGCTCTTCTGGTAATTCAAAGTCCATAGTGTTCGTCCTTTCTAACGCAGCATTGCATGAGGGAAGGAAGACAGCATAAGAGATGTATATTCGTGTGGCAGGAACGCGTTCCTGCCACACGAATATACATCTCTTATGCTGTCTTTGTTTTGGTAACGAAATTCACAACGACCTGCGCGAGTTCTTCGCCTTTGTCCTCTTGTAGAAAGTGTCCTGCACCTGTAATGGTGGTGTGAGGTTGACCTTTTGTGCCAGGAACAGCTTTCTGGAAAAAGGTATCACCACCTCTGGTAATAGCGTCGGAGTCGCTAAACGCGGTGAGGAAAGGCTTCTCCCAGCGTTGCAGAACCTCCCATGCTTTGCGGTTTGCCTCAGACGCAGGATTATCAGGAGTGGTTGGCACAAGCGTAGGGAACTGACGCGCACCCGCCATGTAGCGATCATCGGGATAGGGCGCGTTATAGGCATCAATAACTTCCTGAGTCGGCTTTGTCACACAGCCACCTTTGACGATACCACCAGGGTTGAAGCGTGGTGTCTCCTGCGAGTAGCGTTGCCAGTTAAGAAATGCCTCACCAGGAGGAGTATCGCCCGTTGGTAGAAATGTGTTCGCGGTAACGATGCGAGCGAAACGATTTTCATTTTCGGCGGCAAGACGTAGACCAATCAGTCCACCCCAATCCTGACAGACAAGCGTGATATGGTGCAAATCGAGTGACTCAATAACGGCAAGCATCCAACCGACATGTTTTTGATAGGTGTAGTCGGTCCGTTGTGTAGGTTTATCGGAGCGACCAAATCCTACAAGATCGGGTGCAATCGAGCGATAGCCAGCCGCTGTGAATACTGGAATCATCTTGCGATACAAATAGGACCATGAAGGTTCACCGTGCAGCATCAAAAGAGGATCGGCGTCACCTGGACCTTCATCGAGATAATGGATACGTAGGTTATCGTTTTCGATGTAGTGAGGAACAAAAGAGTAGTCGGGCAGGTTAGCAAAACGCTCATCAGGTGTGCGTAAGATCTTCATTGAATTTGTTCTCCTGTCGGTGAGACATAGATACAGAACACAAACTGATTGGTCTCGCTGTATTGTATCATCTGCAATGGCTCATCGTAGACAATTGATGAGAAGTGCTGCTTCAACATGATACATTAAGGGTAGTTTTTCTTGTTATCTGAGGAGGTACATACATGGCTTATGAAATGACTATCAAGCTGACTGAGCAGGAGTATAATACTCTTATGGCAGAAGCGGCAAAAAACGGTAAGGAACCAGAGACTTTGTTACATGATATGGTACAGCATTTACAGCAAGACTCTCAGGAAAAACGTCCATTAACGAGTAGAGAGTTCATGGAGAAGATGTATCAAGAAGGTGAAATTCTTAACCTTCCCACTCGTGAACCACTCGCACAAGAAGAGCAAACTGAAAGAGAAAGATTAGCTCAGCTTTTTAGTGGTGGCATATCTGGGGCAGACATGGTGATCGAAGACCGTGGGCCGTACTAATGGCGACCTACTATTTGGATACGTTCGCTATCATTAAGCACTACTTCTTGGAGCCTGGACATGAATGAATTGAAAATCTTTATCAGCCTGTAGAGAAACACGATATCTACATTTCACAAGTCTCTCTAGTGGAAGTTGTAACCTCTATCTGTCGGAAAGCACGAGAGCAGCACCTTACAGTTTCTGATCGAGACACCCTTATCAATACGTTTAGGCGAGACAGCCAAAAGCTTTACGGCTTACAACGTGTTATGGTTAAGACGTATATAACAGCGGGAAACTTATGTCGTACACATAGGCTACGAGCTTATGATGCGATGCAATTAGCTGGTGTTATCGGTCTCCGCGAAAAGGCTGTGAATAATAAAGCTCCTCTTCCTATTTTTGTTTGTGCTGATAACCAACTGATTAGTATTGCGGTTGCAGAGGGCTTGAGTGTTGAGAACCCAAATAATTACTTGTAAGACGTATCTATAACATCAGTCTAACTTGTAGGAGCTACTTACAAGTCGGTTGTACCGAGGCAATATTGCTGTTGTAATCAGTGATTTGCCAGTTGCCCCCGTCGTCTTGTTGTAGAGTAATGCGAAGTTGATAAGGCTTTGACATTTTTTCTCTATTAAGCGTGTAGACATAATTCAGACCGCTACCTTGCGCAGTTGTGTTGTTATCCATGCGCGTATCCCCTGTCACGCCTCCATAACATGTGTCCTCTTGTTGCGCTTCCTGTGTGAATTGATTCTGCGAATTTTGGTTTGTGATTGTCGTGCCCAAATCTCCATAAGCACGGTCATAGGTGTGGTGCATAAGAGAATTTACAAAATCATCAGCCTTCGCTGCCGCCGCGGGAACACCACTCGCCGCGGTAGGCGTAGTATTACGTGTTGTGAAATAGTGATACAGCGCAAAACTTCCAGCACATAAGCCCAAGCCAAGCAAGAGTAACAAAACTAAGGACACCGCAACTCCACGACGCACAACACGACCCGTTTTCTGTATGATGGATGTCGTGGTTGAGGTTCTTATAGGAGGAAATGCCTGTAGCATTGATGACTGCCCGCTAACAGGATATGTCTTCTCAGTTGGTGCAATTGGTGGGGCTGCTACAGGAGGTGCCTGGATTGACTGAGATGGCAACACAATGGGCTGTCTAGGTGGAGCAGGTGGTATATTGGACGAAGCGAACGCCGACGGCGTTTGATAAGCTAATTCAAGGGCCTGCGCAAAATCTTGTACGCGTGGAAAACGTTGGTGATAGTCTTTGGAAAGTCCTCTGCGTACAACTTGCTCGACTGCGGCAGGAACACGTACTCCATGCTCCTCAAATGGTGGAGGTGGTGCGGAAAGATGCTGTGTGACGAGTTCAATGTAGGAACCACGAAAGAGTTTTGCTCCACAGAGCCATTCGTAGACAACAGCCGCTAACGCGTACTGGTCGCTCGCTGGGCGTGCTTTGCCCTGTATTTGTTCCGGTGCCATGTAGGACATTGTGCCAATTACAACATCCTCGGTTGACTGATTGCGCGAACTTTGCGCAACGAGGGCAATACCAAAATCGCTCAGCAGAACTTCGTTTTGATGGCTAAGCAACATATTACCCGGCTTGACATCACGATGTATCAGCTTCTGATCATGTGCGTATTGTAACGCCGAGGCAATCTGTTTGACATAGGAGACGACGGTTGCAGAGGGTAGACGCGTCCCCTTAGGATGCCTTTCACGCAATGAGCCGTTTGGTGCATAATCCATGACAAGAAACGGCCTATTATCTTCAACATCAAAGTCCAGCACACGCACGATATGAGGATGAATCAGGTGCGCTATGGTAAGCGACTCATTGCGAAACGCTTCGATACCCTCTTCGTCCAGTTGCGTGTGCAAGAGCTTGATAGCTGCCTGGGTATTGAGATAGACATGTGTACCAAGATAGACATCCGCGAAACCACCATGTCCTAGTAAACGGTCAAGATGATAATTGCCAATTTGTTGTCCTACGCTGTTCACAGTATCAGTCATAAGTCAGCCACTTTCCAGGTTTGGAACTATACATACCAATGCAGAATTTTTGTAGAATAAAACCGTGAAATCTCACCAAAACTATAAGAAAGAGATAGATGTATAAAAATGTTTCCTATATAGTAAACGTTGCACAGGAAATATCGCTTCAAATTTAGCACTACAGTAAGGGACAAGATTGCAGTGAGGTATAGTTTGCCCCTGCCCTCGAAAGTTCGCTTTTCATGACATCAATGTGTCGTACGGAATAGATTTCCGTCGAGGTAGTATCTGCTTGCTTCCCTTCGAGAAGTTGCTGTAGGTGCTGTTGCTCAGGAAGAGATAAGGGAGCTTTGGCACGTGCAAGTGTAAGGTGTGGTGAAAATGGACGTTTGTCTAGCTTGAAGCCTCGCTGCTCCAATTGTTGATGAAGGATACGCTGTAGCGTATTAAGTGCGCCAGAGGTTTCGTTAATACCCATCCAAAGAACACGAGGATGATGGAATGCACCAAAAATACCGAGGCGCGTTAACTGGTAGGAAAACGCCTTTACTTGTTGTGCGGCAGTCTGTGTGGCTTGCGTAGCGTCAGCAAGTTGGACATCATCTAACTCTCCCAGAAAGGCGAGTGTGAGATGAATGCCTTGTGGATTCACCCAGCGTATATTGGGCAAAGCCTGTGTTCCATTATGAATGACCTGCTCCAAATGACGTTGCAAATTTTCGTTCATTTCTAGGGCAATAAATGTTCGTGTCATGGAATCACCTCGTTAAATATCGGCTACAAAGATTATAAAGATTATATAGTAG
>CAZZVE010000187.1:5102-10365 GCA_964657325.1 uncultured Ktedonobacterales bacterium | reverse complement strand
GTTTGCCCCACCACCCCCATCTTTGGGCGCAATGAATTGCTGCCCCTACCGAGAATCAACATTCAGCAAGCTATGCATTTCCGAGTGCTTCTAACAACAGATCGCCTTCGTCGGCTGTGATACGACCCTCGGCAATCATGCGCAGAATTGCTATACGGTCTTGCGTGGGATCAGCATTGGGTGTCGTGGGCAAAGGCTCTTCCGTAGGTTGTGTTTGCTCCTGCGACGGTGTTGACGCAGTTGGTGGTTCGTTACTTGTTTCTGTAGGGTGCATCGGCTCCATTGGCTTCATCGGTTGCATGGGCAACATAGGTTTCATTGGTTCCATCGGCTCCATCGGCTCCATTGGTGGAATTGGCGTCATCGGCGTTGTGCGAGATGCTGATTCCGTCGGTGGAATCGGCGTCATTGGCGTTGTGCGAGATGCTGGTTCTGTTGGTGCTACGGGTGGCATTGGTGGAACGGGTGGTTTAGGCGCGGTTTGTGGTGGTGGCATACGCAGGTTGCTCAATGCCTGCTCCACAGCTTCGAGCGCACCCTGCACACCATCGGAGGCAGCACGTTTTGCCTGCTCAACAAGACGATCAAGCCGTTCGGGATCAAGCCGCCACTCGCGGTCATTGATGCGTACATTGAGTTGAGAAACCGATTCTGAAATGTCGCGCTCCATACGCTCCACCTCGCGTTCAAAATCACGGGTATCACGGTCAAAACTACTTGAACTGCTGCTACTACTCCGTGGACTCTCATCGCCGATAAGCACAAGGCTGCCGCCAACTTGTAATTCGAGGTATGCCGCACCAGTTCCATAGGTCAGAGTAACCCTTTTATTGCGCGAACCTGTGGCACTTGAAGCGAGTGCATGACCTGTGATATTTCCATTTACTGTAGCGACAATCGTCAGGTTTGTGTTCGTAGGTATCGTCACTGATGCATTCCCACTTACATCAATACGAGCGCGACCAGGAATAAGATCAGCCAGTAGTTGCAGGTTTCCACCAATATCGTTCGCATTTAGAGTGCCACGCACTCCCGCTAGCTCCATATTGTCACCAATATCCGAGATTTGCATTGTGCCGAACACATTCGTGAGTGAAAGACTTTCACCGATATCGTGCAATGTCACGCTTCCTCTAATTTCTTTGAGCGTCGAGTTCGATCCCACATCACTAACTTGCACACTTCCGTTGATGTTCTCTATGTACAGATCGTTGCCAATATCCTGTGTAGTAACGTTCCCATTGATACCGCTTATAGATGCATCCGCACCAACATCAATAAGCGTCACACTCCCACCAATACTTTTAAGCGTCGCGCTACTACCGATATCTCTTGCCGTCACGGAACCATTAATTTCACTCAAAACCATATCAGCACTGATATCAACAAGCGTGACGCCTCCTTGCACATTGCTGATTGTGACCTCCGCACTACTATCTTTTAGTTGAACAGAACCGCTAATGTCACGCAGAGTGACATCACCCTCAATATCAACGACGTTCACATCGCCATGGATAAGCGTGATTATCGCATTCCCTTCCACATCTTTCAGATCGACGTGCAACACGTGTTCGATGGTCACATCGCCACTGATGTCTTTTGCAACAATGATTGTTTCGTGAGGAACGGAAAGCTGAACGGAGCCTTCAGTGTCGCTCACAAGCAATGCATCCCCTTGCTGCTTTAAGCGTTCAATGGTATCGTCCGACTCTACCTGGATTGTTGGTTGCTCCCAACCTTGAATGGTCAGGTTGCCTGCAATATCCGCGATCACGATTTTTTGCACTGCGGGAAATGTGGTCATGTTTGTTATCCTTCCTGGGCGCAAAGAATTGCTGCCCCTACCGTTTCTTGACGACGAATTGTTACCGTTCTTCGGCGAAGATTTCGAGCCGTTCGCCTTTTTCCATATCTTGCAGGTCTAGCAAGCGCCCTGTGGCTCCGTTTTCTATGCTTTGTATCAACTCTTCCAAAGCCACACTACTCATATGTGGGATGAAGCTCACACCTAGTCGCAGACCTGTTCTAAGAAGACGTACAGGTAGAGTAGCTGTGACGTAGACTTTTTGCGCTCTCGCATTGAGTGTCGTGGCACGAATGCGTAGAAGTCGATCACGTCCACGCTCAGTTCTTCGCTCAGGTACAAAGTCAGGCTCAAGCGTGTCCAGGATTTGCGCGGCCTCGGTCGCGGTCACTTGTCCCGACTCGATCATATGCAGAATGCGGTTACGTTCTTCTTTCAATGTTGACATAGCGGGTACCTAGCTTTTCAGGAGGCGCATGGCTTCCTCTACGCTAATCTCTTTCGCGGCAAGACGGTCAAGCACGACACGACGGTCCTGGCGTCCATCGTTTTCAGGCACTCCACCTAGCGCGGTGACGATTTCGTCTAACCGACTACGTGCCGTGTTGTAGGCGACGTTCTTCTCAGCCGCGAGTTTCTGTACATTGCCGCGATACTTGACAAGCAACTCGACAAATTCCAGTTGCTCACGTGTCAGACGCCCAATCCAGCCCAGGCTAAATTGTCCCTCGATAACGATGCCGCTATCAGGACATTCCAGGCGCGTGACAATCATCTCCCCCCCACTTACAGGGTCCCGTGTAATCAGTGGATGCATATATGGGTCTCCTCCTTTAAAGTCAGGCACGCGCGGGAATCTCGTGCCGCTCGGCTTGTTCCAGTCGTGTACCAAGCATCACCAAGAACCTGCCACAACACCCGATGAGATGACGTATATCATCACGACGACCTGTCGCTAGTACTACATTACGACGATTTTCGATTTCTTGTACTCGGCTGCGTTGCTGCTCCTCCAACGCCTTTTCTTGTATGTAAATGTTGTTGCACATTCTAGTAACTCCCTTTCAAATTATTGGTAATATTTACCATTCATTTGTTAATATTTTCTATCACGAGATAATACTACCATGGTAATATGTAAAATGTCAATGATTTTGGTGATTAATATTATTACATTGGTAATATTTGCCATAAATATAATAATGTAGGAGTCTAATTCACTACACCCTGTTGGTAATTGACCATGTTAATGGCATATTGAAACGTTTACCACATCCTCCAGCATTATATAGTGCTAAGAGGGTGTAATAGAATTAGACCCCTACAATTCCACATGTATACACACGTTATCGTCACATAGCGAAACGCTTATACGTTCTCTAACGTGTTATTGATGTTAAACTTTTATACTAGTGAAGAAAGAGAATATATATGGCATCAGCACAATCAACAATAAAAAGCTATCAGAATACATATCAACAAGGCGATCAGAATGTTGTTACACGCAACGTTGGGCAGACCGAACGCTGGATTTCCGGCGTAAGTGGCGGTCTATTAACAGCATACGGCGTCTTTCGCCGTGATTGGCTTGGCGCAGGTCTTGCGGTTATTGGAAGTGCCCTGTTCTATCGTGGGGCGAGCGGACATTCGTTCATCTATCAGGCAATGAGTATTAGTACAGCTGAGCAGCAACCGAACTTCGCTCCTGGCATTCCAAAGACGGTATCGAGCATTCCCGGCAAACGTGGTGTGCGTGTACAACGTTCAATGACGGTGCAACGCTCCGCGGAAGACCTGTTCAACTACTGGTATGACATCGAGCAAGCACCACGCTACATGGATTATATTCAATCAGTCATGAAGACGGGTGAGCGTACGTCTCACTGGGTGGCACAGGGTCCTATGAACAAAACGGTTGAGTGGAACTCTGAACTTCTGCAAGTTGTGCCGAACAAGTCGATTTCCTGGCATGCGCACGGCAAACCAACTACAGCGAATGCAGGCAAGGTAAGTTTTGATCCCGCGCCCGATGGACATGGTACGGTGGTCACACTTGAACTTGACTTCCTGCAATTCCAAGGCGCACTTGGCACAGGCATTGGCAACCTTGTTGGGCATATTCCAGAAAAGCAGGCGTTAGAAACGCTTCGTCACTTCAAAGAAATCATGGAAGCGGGCGAGGTTCCCACCATCAAAGGACAGTCAACAGGCAAAGGCATAAAGTAGGGGATCAAAATAGAAAGAAGAGATACATGAAAGCATTATGCTGGTATGGTACGCACAAGGTGCGTGTAGATAATGTACCTGATCCGCAGATCATCAATCCACGTGACGCCATCGTCAAAATTACATCAACAGCCATTTGTGGTTCTGACCTGCACCTCCTCGACGGCTATATTCCGGCAATGGAGAAGGGCGACATTCTAGGACATGAGTTCATGGGCGAGGTGGTCGAAGTTGGAAAAGGTGTTGAAAATTTGAAGAAGGGCGACCGCGTGGTTGTCCCATTCACGATCTCTTGTGGACGTTGCCGTTATTGTCAGAAGGGCCTGTTTTCGCTGTGTGATAACTCGAACCCGAACGCATGGCTAGCAGAGTCGTTGTATGGCTTCTCAGCGGCAGGTCTCTATGGTTATTCGCACATCTACGGTGGCTATGCGGGTGGACAAGCAGAATACGCGCGTGTGCCGTTTGCTGATGTCGGTCCAATCAAGATTCCCGATGGTCTGACCGATGAGCAAGTGCTGTTTCTATCCGACATCTTCCCAACAGGTTACATGGCGGCTGAAAACTGCAACATTCAACCCGGCGATACTGTCGCGGTGTGGGGTTGTGGCCCTGTTGGACAGTTTGCCATTCAGAGCGCGTACATGCTAGGCGCCGAGCGCGTTATTGCGATTGATCGCTTCCCCGAACGCTTGCGTATGGCGGCAGAGCAAAGCAAGGCCGAAGTCTTCAACTACGAAGGCGTCGATGTTGTCGAAGTCCTTAAGCAGATGACTGGTGGACGTGGACCCGACTCCTGTATCGACGCGGTAGGCTTGGAGTCACATGGTAGTAGTCTTGATGCTATCAATGATACCGCGAAACAGAAGACACGACTGGGAACCGACCGCCCTCACGTGTTACGCCAGGCAATTCAGGCATGTGGGAAGGGTGGTACGGTCTCCCTACCAGGTGTTTATGGTGGCTTCCTTGACAAGATCCCCTTTGGTGCAGCATTTGCGAAGGGCCTGACCTTTAAGATGGGTCAAACTCATGTGCATAAATACCTGCATCCTCTGCTGGACCGTATTCAAAAAGGTGACATCGACCCTTCATTCGTGATCACTCACACAATGAAGTTGGATGATGCCCCACACGCCTACGACATCTTCAAGCATAAAGAAGATAACTGTATTAAGGTGGTATTGAAACCATAAGCTTCATACGAAAGAGAACGCGAAGGAGGGATGATGC
>CAZZVE010000187.1:0-5092 GCA_964657325.1 uncultured Ktedonobacterales bacterium | reverse complement strand
GTCACATATGCGACGCATCATCCCTCCTTCGCGTTCTCTTTTATGAGATATATGAGCGTGTTACTTAAACGTCCAATCTCCAAATTCCCCAGTGTGTTGCCCATCAGATGCATTTACTATATAAAATTGACCCGCCATGTCGCCACCAGTTTTGATATGACCTTGAAAAAGCATATTCGTCCCTCGACCCACCATATTCATCGTAAACGTAATACTTCCATCTTTACCGACCGTTCCAGTAAACGGACCAGTGAGGCCAAGGCAATTGCAAGAACCCTGTATCTGCGCGTGATTTTGCTTAATATTTGTCAGGGCGGAATTTACTACATTCCCATTGAGGTAATCGTGCATACTCCCTCCATATGCGGTTGCAAGCGTTGGGTAGGGAGATTGATTGATCGTTGAAGTGGCTGTAGGCAATGAATACGGCGTACTAGGTGTGAGTTTGTGAGCTGAGGTCGTATGAGGCATATGCAAAATAGACCAGGTGATACCTCCACTAATCAGCAGCAAGGCAACTAATACGCCTAAAATAGTCAGTAGACGAAATTGGCGTTTCTCTTTTTGCACGAGCTGACGTTGTTGCTCTAATGTCATGGGAGAAATATTTTTTCTGGTACGTGCAATATGTCGGCTAGCTGATAAAAGCTTACTAGGTGATAAAAGTTTGTCTGTTGTATCGCTTTCTGCCTGTACACTGGCTTCTGTATCACTAGCTTTTATATCGCTTGCCTTTGGACCGTTTTCTTGCGCTTTGAGTTCTTCCCAAAATTCGTCAATTGAGGCAAAACGCCTATCGCGCACAGTACTCATGGCGCGACTGATCGCATTGCTTATACCCAGTGGTAATTCTGGTTCCAATTCGTGTGCGGGTTTGAGCGGATCAGCACCTTGATTTCCTGTCACGCGCGTGAGCGCATCTACAGGAATAGTACCAGTAAGTAGTGTATATACGGTAGCAGCCAGGCCATATACATCGGTACGCGTATTCGTTCCACCTCCATACTGCTCAAGAGCTGCATAGCCAGGTGTCCCATGACGGATAACTGTTGTTGTACCATCGTTGGTGTATTCTTTAGCGATACCAAAGTCCACAAGCATTGCGTCGCCACCTTTTACAGGCACAACAATATTAGCAGGTTTGATATCCCGATGGACAATCGGCGGTTCACGATGATGTAAATAACTGAGGGCATCAACAATTGGACTGAGCAGAGCCAAAACAAGAGGAAGCGTAAATCGCTGGTTCTTTTGCTCTTTACGTAGTGCCTCCAGGTCCTGTCCCTCGATATAATCCATGAGAATGTAGACCCGCTTTAGTCTCTCGTTCTCAAAGACACGATAGACACGAGGCAATGCATCATGGTCGAGACGCATAAGTACCTCAGCCTCAAATGCGAACTGCTCACGGCCCAACTTATCAGGGTCAATTAATTCTTTCAGCGCGAACAGGTCTTGCTTGTTTCTTCTGTTTTGTACAAGATAGACTGCACCCGTTCCACCCTTGCCTAATAGCCCTTCTATAGTATAGCGATCCCCATTCACGTTCCGCACGACAGAGCCTATAGGAAGTATTATTTGCTCTTGTTGTAATTGTTGTACCTGTTGCATCTCTTATCCAATACGTATTACTTGTGTAACTCACACTATAGTATACGTAATTATAATGATAATTGGTTTGTCTGTAAAGCTCACTAGGACAAATTTCTATAGATTTCCCTGCTATTGTTAGTCAATAAAAGAAGATATGGTATGTTTTACTAGTTTTCGTATCCCGATTCGGTGTCTGCTTCGTTATAATAAATAGCTATCTATTTACATATATGTATATTGTAATGCTATTGTCTACACAATTTGGAGGACGCGAGAATGAAGATGTTCTCTTGTTCAAAGTTTGTTCTGCCTGCTATGGCAATCTTCGCCGTTATCTCTGCTCTCTTTCTCTTCTTTACAGTACCACTTCATCAGGCGAAGGCGGACAGCCCTTCATATGTCCGTGTCATTCACGCCTCACCTGATATTGGTACAGCGACAGTCTTTGTCGATGGCAACATGCTACTGAATAACTTCCAGTTTGGCACAATTACGCCTTACGCGGCCATACCAGCCGGACCACACAAAGTACAAGTTGGCTTGATTGGAACAGGGCCTGGTGCCGCAACAATCACTCAGACCATTCAGGTACAGCCAGGAGTACCCTACACAGTTGCCGCAATTGGCACGGCAGCTGATGGTTTCTCATTGCAAGTTTTTGTCGATAATAATCTAGTCGTAAGCGGCAGTGCCAAAGTACGTGTGTATCATCTCTCTCCTGGTACTGGTACTGTCAATGTCACAGCCGACGGCAACACTCTTGTAAATGGCCTTGCCTATCAACAGGCGAGTGACTATCTCTCTGAGCCTTCGGGAGCATGGAGTGCCAATGTTAGCGCGCCTACAAGCAATACAACGCTGCCAGTTTCGGCAACTCTCGGTACTAATACTGTCACCAGCGTGTTTGCTATTGGCCTGCTTAACGGCACACCTAAGATACAATTCGTCTCGGCTCAGGTTAACGGCCTCCCAGGTATACCAGGTACTGGCTCCGACCCAAACTACCGTGCGGCACGAGATTTCGTACAGCCAGCCATATCGTGGTTGCCTGAACTTATTCTATTGCTGCTTGCAGGAGGGTTCGTCGTCTATCGCATGCGTCGTCTACGCCGTTCGTAAGTTCTAAAAGGTACGTGTAGGGACCGATGTATCGCGTCCTCTTAGTAAGTAATTGCTAAGAGGACGCGATACATCGGTCCCTACAATAAGGTATCAAACCACATGCTTCGGAACATCATACAGCATTTCCATGCTGAATGGTAGAAGACCCCTGTATGTAATGTGTAGAATTTTCATTCAATAAAGCTATTGGTTTTGGCGGCATATATGGGAGTGTAAAGCAAAAAGTGCTTCCCTCTCCTGCTACACCGGAGCTTTCCACCCAAATAGTTCCACCCATAACCTCTACAAGTTGTTTGCTGATATATAGCCCCAGGCCAGTCCCACGTGTTTTTCCATACAGGTCGCGCTCAAGACGCGCAAATTTCTCAAATAATAGATTTTTCTCTTCTAACGGAATACCTGGCCCAGCATCCTGCACACGGATGCATACATATGTTCCCCCATTATGAGCCTGATGTAGTCCAGCAGTAAGAATAACAGGTGTGTTAGGCTGCGCGTACTTGAATGCATTCGACAACAGGTTACGAAGCACGCGACGGACATATTGTGAATCGGCTCGCGCTTGTAAATGTCCAGGGATATCTGTATAAAGAGAAAAGACTTGTAGCTTACGGGGATCAAATTGTTGTAAAACCTCTTGTACAATCTGGGCGACTATAACTTTGTCTAAACGTGGCGTAATATTGCCCGCGTGCATCGCATCAAGCATGTTGTTCACAAGCCCCTCAAGTTCCTCACATCCACTTATAGCATTTGTAAGAAAGGTCCCACGTGTCTCTGCATCGAGTTGTATATCGTAGGATTGGAGTAAATCCAGATAGCCACGTATCTCTGTTAATGGAGTACGCATCTCATGACTAACATTAAGTAACAACTGGTCTTTGGAGCGATTGAGGCGTTGCTGTATTTTGTTTGCATCTGCAATCTGTTGTTCGGCCTCTTGTGATACACGTCTTGCCTCCTCTGTTGCATCCAGCATATCACGCAGATAACTGATGAAGAACGCGACGACAATAAATATCAGAGAACCAATGAGAAAGGAAATAAGAAGACCGCGAGGCCATATATAACTCGCCATGTAAAATGTATTAAATAGAGCAACAGTGAGAATGACGATGCAAAGAAAAATACTTGTTTCGCGCCGTCTAAATAACCATGCAGCTAACGCAACAGGTAGCGCAAAGAGGCTTGCATCATGTGTAAAGACGAAGCTTACAGTAAATACGAGGATACATAGAAGATAGCAAAGGCCGAGTACGCCGAGCCGCATCCGATACGACAAAGTACGCAAATTGCGTAAGGGTGTACTAAAGAAATGCATCATACATCTTCCTTCGTACTAATTTTTAGGTACGATAAACTAATAACGTATATATTAATAGAAATTTATAGATGATGTCAATATGAGCAGTGAGCTACAAAAAAGCATAACCGCTTGCATCAAGGCCATAAATTTGGTATGCTTAGTAACAAGGACTATTATACTATCATTAAGAGTTCATCATACTATCAACTATCCTCGGAGGAGACTTATGGATACTTCTCTTCAACGCGCTAATCTTACGGCAGAAGAGGTTAATACATCCCTCACGGCTCATAATGAGGAGCCGACTGAGGAAGAGCATCATATACATCTACCAAATCCTAGTTTATGGCCCCTTATTCTGAGTGCAGCCATTCTGATTGCAGTAACTGGCATCATATTTTTTCCAGAAAATCCCTGGCTCACCGTCGTGGGTGCACCTCTTGTGATCATAGGCATCCTGGGTTGGGCACTGGAAGACCCAATGGGCGGTTCTGGTGCGACACAAGCCGAGCTTTCTGAGCGGTATGCCACAATGAAACCTGAAGCTATATTGGACATGGCGCGCTCTATCGTCGAAGATACCGTCACAGTCAGTAGTACAGCATACAGTACGCACCCCGTACGCGTTGAAATCGACGATATTAAGGGTGAGGGTATTGTCCTGGCACTCTATGGAAAAGTCGAGTTAGAGGCACAACGAGACGCAGTGGAGACTGCATTATGGGAGTTGCCAAAAGTCACAAACGTGCTCAACTTCATCGTCGCGGAAGACTCCATTTTGAGAGCGGCTAACGCGAAGCTTGACGAGCTTAAGGAAAAAGGCAAACTCAAAGGAGCAGATAACATTTCGGTGCTGGTCGAGAACTACATCCTTCACCTTTACGGTGATGTGCCAAACAATGATATGAAGGTGATGCTTGAGCGTGAGTTGATTGGTGTTTCAGGCGTAAGAGTCGTGGTCAATCACATTGGCCTCAACGAAGACATTCCTGGCAACCTCGGTAAAACGCGTAACAAGATTTAAGAGATACACAAAAACGTAGGGACCGCGCAAATTGCGCGGTCCCTACG
>CAZZVE010000186.1:6687-10374 GCA_964657325.1 uncultured Ktedonobacterales bacterium | reverse complement strand
CACCCTTAAACATTCGCCTGCGTAAGAAGTTCCTGACACAGCACGAGCGCATGCGCAACCGCGAGTAAATCTCGGCAGAGTAATAGACAAAGGCACCACACGAATTCGCGTGGTGCCTTTGTCTATTACTCTACTTAAAAATGGATGCACAAATAAGTAGTGTTACACTTCCCATATACTTATCATGCTGTTATAATCAATGCGTATAAAGCCAAATCATATGTAGGAGGTCATGCGTGTCGTTACCAGTTATAGAAGTGGATGGTTTTTCATCTTGGGTAGACGATATGCTTCATCTTGTTGATACTTACCGTCTCGATGTCAACAAAAGACTGGATTCACATCAAAAGACTGAACTTGGACAATTTCTTACACCTATGTCTATTGCTCGCTTAATGGCTTCCATGCTAACTTGCCATGAACCAATAGTTTCCCTTCTCGACCCATGTGCAGGAGTTGGTTCGTTGTTTGCGGCGAGTGTTGCTGAACTTTGCCAACGCCCACATCCACCGCAAGAAATACATGTTACAGCCTACGAAATTGATCCCTTACTAGCTGCATACCTCCCTAACACCCTTAAACTCTGCGAAGATATATGTAAACGTGTGCATATTTCATTTACTGCGGAAGTGCGGCAAGCTGATTTTATCGAGAATTGCATCAATGACACAACAACAAATCTCTTTACGTTAACTCCTGTGCGAACATTCAATTGTATAATTCTTAATCCACCCTACCGAAAAATTCAGACAAACTCAAAATTATCAAAACTTCTGCTGAGTAATGGTGTTAAAACAACGAACCTTTACACAGGTTTCTTAGCTCTATGTATGCATCTACTAACTCAAAATGGAGAGTTAGTTGCTATCACGCCACGTAGCTTTTGCAGTGGTACGTATTTCAGACCATTTCGTACATCGTTCCTTCATACAATGGCGCTTCAACGTCTTCATCTTTTTGAGTCACGAATCAATACATTTCATGAAGATGAAGTGTTGCAAGAAACAGTCATTCTTTCAGCAATAAAAGCTTCCCTGGAACCTGAAACAATTCTCATTACAAGTACAACTAGTCCTGACGACACGTTTGTCATCACACGCAAAGCTCTTTATACTGAAGTAGTTGTCCCTAATGACCCTGAGTCCTGTATACGTATCGTTTCTGACGAGGGTGGACAGCAGATTGCACAAAGAATGGCAATGCTCCACACACAACTCACTGATTTAGGTATAAGCGTTTCGACAGGAAGAGTTGTTGATTTCCGCGTTCAGGAATCTCTACGCTTGCTTCCTGAAGATGGAACTGTTCCACTCATCTATCCTACTCATATTTCTTCTGGAACAGTAGTTTGGCCTAAACCACAGGTGCGAAAACCAAATGCTATAGCTGTCTCTAATCAAAGCCGTGATCTACTGTTACCCAACGAAACCTACGTACTTATGAGACGATTTTCCTCAAAAGAGGAAAAGAGGCGTGTTGTTGCCGTCCTTTATGAACCACATAATTTTTCTGTAACTCACATTGGTTTTGAAAATCACCTAAACTACTTTCATCACAACCTGCACGGACTTGACCCTCTTTTGGCAAAGGGGCTTATGGCTTTTCTCAACTCAACGTTTGTTGATATGTATATCAGATTGTTCAATGGTCACACTCAGGTAAATGCAACCGATTTACGAAACATGCGTTATCCAACGCAGGAACAGCTTGAGGAAATAGGTACAAGACTTCTCAACAAAGTACTTTCACAATCTGTTATTGATGATTTAATCGAGGAGATACTTTTTTCCATGAATGATGACCAGAAAATGAATCCTATTTCGAGCAAAAAACGTATTGAAGAAGCTCTTACCATACTGAAAGACCTGGGATTCCCTCGTCAGCAACAAAATGAGCGTTCAGCGCTTACACTTCTTGCACTGCTAGATTTGCAACCGAATCAACAATGGTCTGAGGCAAAGAGTCCACTTCGTGGTATCACACAGATGATGAACTTTTTTGACCAATATTACGGGAAGAAGTATGCACCCAACTCACGGGAGACGGTTCGTCGCCAAACTGTACATCAATTCTTGGATGCAGGACTGATCGTGGGAAACCCTGATAATCCAGATCGACCAATCAATAGCGGTCAAACTGTCTATCAAATAGAACCAAACGTTCTTGACCTTCTCAAGACTTACAATACTCCTCAATGGGACGTAGCACTGCGTGACTACCTTGTTGACATCAAAACACTGCAAAAGCGTTACGCACAGGAACGAGAGTTATCACGTATACCAGTAAAGATTGTAAAAGAACAGACGATTACGCTCTCGCCAGGTGGGCAAAACGTCCTTGTAGAATTAATCCTACGTGAGTTTGCAGAACGTTTTGTTCCAGGAGGCAAACTTTTGTATCTAGGCGATACCGATGAAAAATTCGCTTATTTCGATGTAGAGGGCTTGCAAGAACTAGGTGTTACTCTTGAGCCACATGGAAAAATTCCTGACCTTATGCTTTACGATGAGACAAGAAATTGGCTAGTACTGATTGAAGCAGTGACAAGTCATGGTCCAATTACTCCCGTGCGTCATGAAGAATTAAAAAGATTATTTGATCAGTCTCGTGCAGATTTAGTATTCATAACAGCATTTCTTGACCGTCAAGCCTTGAAAAAAGAACTCAGTAACATTTCTTGGGAAACTGAGGTGTGGGTTGCAGAGTCCCCTTCGCACCTGATTCACTTCGATGGTAAACGGTTTCTTGGGCCATACTAAAGACCGACCAAAAAGGCGTATTCTTCCATATTATAGTTATAACAAGAAAAAACTTAACAGTGTTCTCTCATCCTTTCTGGGATAACATTCCTGATGGCGCAGGGTTACTCCATCTCTCGTTTTCACGAGATGTTGAATGTATACCTGGAAACATCAGGTATTGGCATTGCACCAGAGGAACAGGATCATATCTTTAAACACTACTATGTAAAGCCACAGGTAGCTACAGAAACAGGAATAGTTTCTATAGCCTAAGGCTTTTATAATTGTTCCTCCATGTTCCATAGCTCAACAAGCACGCAATATTCCTCAGCACAAGCTATACACTTACCGAGATGAATTGCTACTTCCACAACATTCACATTCTCTTGTGTAGAAGAGGTATATATAGGACGCGTCACTTCATAGTAGACAGGAAAGTAGACCCGACATCCATCACAGGACAATATGTCTTCCGCTATCACGGCCTCGGAAAGGTGAACAATCCCTTGACCGCATAGTGCACAAGTACGGATATGATTAGCTAGCTTTTGATATGCTTCCTTTTCCCATCCAGCTGCATAATCCGTCATAGGCCACAGAGCGAGCAATTCCTGACATTTCATTGCGTCCTGCTTTTACACTATTTACATTGTATTCACGACACTCAAGAAATAAAACGTGCCAATTCTTCAGAGTTGTACACCTTCTTGCTTGTTTGCTCATAAATTACACTAATCACACAGATCACGCAAGGATTGTAAAATCGTTGGTTGTTGGCGTAAAGCTCGGATTGCACGGTGCCTCCATAAATACACATCTTGCACCTCTACATCTAACCGATGTGCTACTTCTCGCTCGTCCAAATCCATAAGATACGTTGCAAGGAGAACCTGACGATAACGCGGGTTACGTAGTGAGAGCAATGCATCCACGAGAGCCTGCTGTA
>CAZZVE010000186.1:0-6587 GCA_964657325.1 uncultured Ktedonobacterales bacterium | reverse complement strand
GAGCAAAATTTGCTCGCGGAAAGCACAACAGTGTATAAAATTGAGAAACGAAGGAGCATTTCAATGGTTGTATCATTACACAAATTTCTTTTTCTCGTGCTTATGACCCTCGCCCTGCTAGCTGGAACATTGGGTATAAGTGCTCGTGCTATCACAGCACCACTAACACCCCTCCATCACATAAGCATTCAGACACAGAATCCACTTCTACCTGGCGGATCGCACATCAACTGTCCCCCACCACCATATGACTGCTAAACGCTATGTTGTATAGGAATGTCAGTCGGTAGGGGCGGCAATTCATTGCTTATAACTACTTATCGAGCTGTGAGAAGCATGACAGGGGTAAGCCCTGTCACTACTATAGACGGTTTCGCGTGGCAGAGCCACGTCGTTTTGGTCCGTATAGTAGTGACAGGGCTTGCCCCTGTCATGCCAACGAAGACCTGTTTTTCCCTTATAGCAAGCTCAACAATTATTATCCTGACGCGTATCGGGCGCAATGAATTGCCGCCCCTACCGCTTCCTATAGAAAAAACTAATGTACAAATACAAGTTGATATGATACTATGAAAACAAGTAAAAATAGGGAGCAGCAAACGTGAGTACAGAAGCATCATTGCCAAAGGTGACATTTTATACAAAGGCCGGATGTCATCTATGCGACGAGGCACGCGAGATGCTCGATGAAATCGCGGCACACAAAGATTATGAACTCACTGAAATAGATATTCGTGCTCATCCTGATATCTTTGAAACCTACCGCTATCGCATTCCTGTCATTCTGCTCGATGAAACGATAGTCGCCGAAGGTCGTATAGAATATAATGAGTTAGCGAACGCATTTCATCTATAAAACTGTTCTATCCTTGAGTATCTATCTAATGAGGGCAAATAGTATGTCAGCACAGCATATTTCCACTACGAGAACTACACCATCAACATCACGAAAACTCAATACGATTGCAAACGGGTTTGGAAATTTTCTGCTTGCACACTGGGCAAACATTACTATGATTGTATTAGGACTGCTCGTGCTGTCTGCTATTGCTGTACCATTTCTTTCATACTTTGGGTTTGATAGCCTTTCTAAGTCTATTTTCTTTTCACTCCATTATGTCTGCGCACAAATCCCTTCGCACTCGTTTTATATCCTAGGTCATCAGCTTGGCCTCTGTGCACGCAACTTTTCCATCTACACCTCGATGTTTCTGACCAGCGTTGTGTTTGTATTAAGCAAAAAACGTCTTCCCGGTATTCCTTGGTGGGTCTGGGTATTGATGATTTTGCCAATGGCACTCGATGGAACAACACAAATGTTTGGCTTGCGTGAAAGCACATGGGAACTACGGCTGCTCACAGGCACACTATTCGGTGTCGGTAGCATCTGGTTTGTCCTCCCATTTATGCAGAAAACCATTGAGGAGACAACACCACCTTCTCCACTACAGAAAAGCTTAACACCTGTACATCCTACTAGATAAGAAGCAAAACTATGCTTAATCAAGATATTCATCCGCCGCAAGGAAAAACGTTTGCGGTTACAACTGTTGGCTGCAAAGTCAATCAGGCTGATAGTGAAGCCATTGGTGAGCAGATGAGCGCAGCCGGGTTTGTGCAACGTGATTTTAGCGAGGATGCCGATGTCTACATCGTCAACACTTGTACCGTTACACACCTCGGAGATCGTAGTTCGCGCAACCTCATCGCGCAGGCACATCGTCGCCACCCAGATGCACTACTTGTCGTCACTGGCTGTTATGCTCAACTCAACCCTCAAGTAGTCTCAGCCCTTCCCGGCGTTGATGTTGTAGTTGGCAATACGGCTAAAGATGCCCTTGTTGAGGCAATTACGCAGAGAGAAAATGTTGATTCAGGCAATACATCTTCCATAGAGGTACAAGGCAAGTATCTTCTTCCTATGTTCTCATCGCAGCCGTTGGATACACAACACATTGGTAGTGATACCACACTTTCATTGCAAGAGGTCGAGCCACAGCCGGACAATCCAGCGCGTCTCGCCCCTTTTGTGAGTGAGACAAGCACTGTTGAGCTAGCCAGTACGCGCCTTGCCTCACGCACACGAGTACAGATGAAAGTGCAAGATGGCTGTGATAATCGTTGCACCTATTGTATCGTTCCTACGGTGCGTGGTGCTTCCCACAGTCGTAGCATTGCCTCCGTGGTAGAGCATGTCAATCGCAAGGTACGTGCAGGCTACCAGGAAATCGTGCTTACAGGCATTCACCTAGGCGACTATCATCCTGATGGAGATGAGCAACGTGACCTCGGCGACCTGATCGCAACGCTGCTACAAGAAACAGAGATTCCACGTATCCGTGTTTCATCGTTAGAGCCAGAAGACTTTCGCCTTGAGTGGTTAGCATTATGGCAAAATCCACGCATGTGTCGCCACCTGCACCTGCCGATGCAGAGCGGTTCCGACGCTATTCTTCGTCGTATGGCACGACGTTACAACAGCACTCGTTACCAGACTATCGTTACTGAAGCCAAGCGGCTTGTTCCTGGTATGGCGATCAGTACCGACATCATCACAGGCTTCCCAGGCGAGAGCGACGAGGATTTCGAGCAAACTTACCAGCTTGCACACACACTGGAATTTGCCAAGTCACACGTCTTCCGCTTCTCACCACGCCAGGGAACGGCAGCTGCACGTATGAAGGGACAAATACAGGACCCTCTCAAAAAAGCCCGTAGCGAACGTTTGCTTGCCCTGAATGAGCAGCATAGTCAACAATTTCGGCAGCAATTTCTCGGCGAAACCGTCGAAGTACTCGTAGAACACCCACGTCACGGTATCTGGGAAGGACTCACGGACAACTACCTCCGCGTCGAATTGCATAATCCACCCGCACACATTCACCAACATGCATTGGTGAAAGCCCATTTGACGCACCTCGTAGATGATGGTGTGTGTGGTGTGTACATAGACTAAGAGAAAACATATAGAGGTCCCTTTTGCACAAACACACCTTTTATCTCTTCATTATTGTTCTTTGCTCATTGTTCTTTGTTACAGCATGTAGTAATGCTACTAGCGACAGCACATCGACAACAAGCAACTCCAATGATACATATCCCTCGGCTATAGGAAGTTTTAAAGAATTTAGCTTGCCGAAAACGAGAAGCGGTTTAATGCGTCCCGCTCTGGATTCAAAGGGACGTTTGTGGTTCGGCGAAATGAGCCACAACTTCCTGACGATGTTTGATACACATACACTAACATTTACGGAAATCACGCCGCCCCATGGTGCTTATAGTGTTATGGGTGTCGTTGTCGCATCCGATGATACAGTCTGGTTTGCTGAGCAAGACGCCAACTATATCGGACACTACTTCCCCGATACGAAACGTTTTCAAACGTTTAGTCTACCCATCCTGCATATACCCGATCCGAACAATACTCAGCACTTGTCTACGCTCCCTAGTGGTCCAAACGATCTCGCGCTTGACGCACATGGCAATCTCTGGATTACCGAACTGAATGCTGATAGCATAGCTATGCTCAATACACATACGGGAGCAATTCGACAATATCCGCTTTCAAGCACGAAAAGTGTTCAGACACTCAGCCCCTATGGGATTACGGTGGACGCATACAGCATGGTATGGTTTACCGAATCCACAAACAATCACATCGGTCGCCTTGACCCAAGCACAGGTACTATCCGTCTTTTCGCAATCTCAGACTCATCCGTTTCACTTATGGAAATCGTAAGCGACGTACATGGCTTTATCTGGGCAACCTCGTTTAACAATAACCAACTGTTACGGCTCGACCCTACAACAGGAGTGTTCACAAGCTATAGTGCACCCTCAACAACACAGGGAAGCGGGGGCTTGTACGGCTTAACAGTCACACAAAATGGTGAAATATGGGTCACAGTACCAGCAGAAAATGCACTTGCCAGCTTTGATACAAGCACGCATCGTTTTGTGTATCACGCGCTTCCTTCGCCTGGCAGTTTCCCGTTTGGTTTGGTGATGGATAGACACAGTACTCTGTGGTTTACAGAAGCTGGTAGTGATAAAATTGGTATGTTCGTTGCAAATTAATGTAAATGAAACCTTCTCAATGATGTTATTCATATGTGATAGTGGTCAAAGCATTGCTTAAACAAAAGGAGATACTATGTTTGATGATAGCCAAACATAGTATCTCCTCTCACTTAAAAACTACAAATATTTCTCAAACCAGCCCTTGATATGGCGTAATCGTTCGAGACGCAGTTTAGGATGTCCACCACGCGAGAGGCCATGACTTTGTCCCTCGAAACGTACCAGTTGTACCTCGCGTCCCATCCATTTGAGCGACGCGAACAGTTGCTCGGCTTGCTCAATTGGACAGCGTAAGTCTTGCTCACTATGAATAATGAGCAACGGGACTTTGATGTTCTGGACATAGTGTATTGGTGACATGTGCATATACTTGTCCAAACTCTCCCACGGTGTTGTGTCCAGGTTATCGTAGCCCAGGTCCCAACCCACATCGCTGCTACCAAACATTGATGCAAGGTTAGCGACACAACGGTCAGTCACTGCGACCTTGAAGTCATCAAAGTGGCTTACTAACCAGTTCGTCATAAAACCACCGTAGCTCCCACCAGTCACACCAATGCGTTGTTCATCAATGTAGCCACGCTGCACCAGTGTTTTCACACCATTCATGATGTCTATGGAATCTTTCTCGCCCCATTGTCCATTGACGGCAAACGAGAAGTCATACCCATAGCCACAGCTACCACGTGGATTTGTATAAAGCACGACATAGCCTTGCGCGACCAGCATTTGCATTTCGTGGAAGAAGCCGTAGCCGTATTGCGTATTTGGGCCGCCGTGAATCTCCACAATCAACGGGTACTTTTTCGATGGTTCAAAGTCGTGCGGCTTGAGAATCCAACCATCTATAGACCAGTCTTCGGCCCCCTTGTACTGTATATACTCAGGTGCAACTATCGTCAAATCGTTAAACAGGGTATCGTTAAAATGTGTCACACGCCGCATTTCGCCTGCTTGTTGGGTCGCGTTCAGAGTGTATATCTCCTGCGGGCGTGTTGCGTCACCAACAAGTAATGCAATCTGCTTTTTCGCGGTATCAACGCTAAAATCGCGCACATGCACATCGCCAGGAGTCAATGTAGGCGGTTGCGCTCCTGCACCATGAGCTGAAAGCATGAAGAGGCGTGATGCTCCATGCAACGATGCCAGGACATACAATGATGTACCATCGGCTGACCAGACAGGTGAAGGCATCAGGTGCTCATCACCAATATCGCTATTTGTCCAATCCATACACGTACCATCAAAATCCTTTGAAAGATTTTGCGGTGCTTGCTTGTCTGCATCTGATGCGATGGAATACAGGTACGTATGTCCACCTGAATGTACCTTGGACGAAGCGAGAAAGGCGATTGTTTTGCCATCTGGCGACCACGCAGGTGAGCCACAACTAAGTGTTCCATCCGTCAAACAGCGCAATTCGCCTGCTGCATTGTCTTGGATTTGTAGTGTGTAGATGTCCGCACCAAGAATACGCCAACGATCCTCGGCGTGATTCGAGGCAAATACAATCTGCGTACCATCGGGCGACCATGCCGCGTCTCCATCATCCCAATCACCATCCGTCAACTGCTGCGGTGTGCCACCATTCGCGTCAACGAGGAAGAGGTGTGAGCGACGTTCATAGATAAAGCCTACGCCATCAAGCCGATACCAGAGCCGATCAATCACGCGCACCTTTGGTAGTGGTTTGCCTTCCTCCGTCTCTTCATCGGCAGGACCAACCTCTGCGCTGAATAGCAGACGTTTGCTATCGGGCGACCAGACAGGGGAAGCAGCTCCGTGCTCCATAAATGTCAGTTGACGCGCTTCACCACCACCCACAGGTAACAACCAGATTTGCGGCTTGCCTTTCCCCTGTTTCTTCGCATCCTTGCCCGTCGCCTCACTCTCGCGCTCGGACACAAACGCCAGCCAGCGACTATCAGGCGACCAGACAGGGCTACTTGCATTCGCCGTACCAGATGTGAAACGCTGCGCTTCACCACCATTCACTGGCGCAACCCAGATCGACGAACGATACTCATGCTTTGACGCATCAATCGTCGTTGTCACGAACGCTACACGCTGTCCATCCGGTGCGATACGTGGTCTACTCAGAAATTGCATTGAGTACAAGTCTTCTATCGTAATTCCTCGTGCCATGATAGACAAAATCCTTTCTATAAACGTTCTGTAGAGACCGATGTATCGCGTTCTCTTGCCGATCAGATGCCGACGAGGACGCGATACATCGGTCCCTACATTCTTACGGACGGCGACGACGACCGCTGCGGTCACGGTCGAGCGCGAAGTCAAGCGTCTCGTGTAAACGCTCAAAATCGTCAACATCGAGTTGCAGTTCTACGGCAGGTACGTCATCGACTCTGGAACGTCCCTCCTCAAAGAGTTGCAGAACGAGTGTCAATTCAATTTCCATGATGCCCTCGCGCTCTAGTTCGAGTTCGACATCCTCATCGTAGGCGGCGGTCCCGCAGGTTCCACCGCCGCGTACAAGCTAGGCCAGG
>CAZZVE010000185.1:1999-10387 GCA_964657325.1 uncultured Ktedonobacterales bacterium | reverse complement strand
AATGGTATGGTGCCCTAAAAACAAGTTGTGTTTTTAGGGCACCAATACCATTATTCCTCTTTGTTACACCATACTCCCCAATGTTCGCCCAATCTGCAACACATCTGTCGTCTCAAGATTGCTCAATACCACCACATCGGTGTTCGTGGCGGGATAGAAGCCGTTAAATGCAAGGAAACCGTCGATACGACCGACGTGATAAATTAGCCGACCTTGTGGTTCTTGCGCTATAAACCAGCCATAGCCATAACCGAGGTCTGCATGCATCAAACAGCCACCTGGACCCGAAGTTGGGCAAGAAGCATGTAACGCGAACATAGCATCCAGTGATTGTTGTGAGACCAGCGTATGCATTGCGAGAGCCTGATCCCATACATACATATCTTCTACAGTAGAATAGAGCGCACCTGCCGCGTACAGAACCGACATATCATATGCGTCCGGTTTGACATAACCAGCATAATATCCTGTAGCATGTTGTGGTAGTGATGGGTACTGGCTATCATACCCTGTGTTGTGGAGAGCAAGCGGCTCAAAAATTTGCTTCTGTAGAAACAGAGCATAGGACATATGCGAGACGCGTTCAACGATATACCCCAGTAAGACATAACCCGAACTGCTGTATCGAAAGACAGAACCAGGAGAAAATTCCAGAGGCATATCCTTGAAACGTGCAATCAACTGTTCTACCGTAACGGCCTGCGTCCATGTCACGGCGAAATCGGGAAAGTTCGTATAATCTGGAATGCCAGACGTATGCGTTAACAGTTGCTCAATGGTGATTGACTGCCAATCTGAGGGACAAGAGGGTACATAGAGACATATATGGTCCTGTGTATGCAGTTTGCCACGCCCCTGTAACATGAGAATCGCCATTGCGGTAAATTGCTTGGAGACAGAGCCAAGACGAAAACGCGTTTGTGGTGTATTCAGCACATGTTTCTCTTTGTCAGCAACACCATAACCTTTGTCAAATATCATGCCGTTATGCGCGACAAGTACCGAACCATTCATCACACCTTTTGTCATAAGATGTGTAAGGTAGGCATCTATTTGCGCTACTTTGGGCAATGGCACTGGTGTTGACGGAAACGTTGGCACATGTGCTGATGAAGCATTAGTAATAGGCGTCTTGTTGCTGGAAACGGAGGGAGTACTACTTTCTGTGCTACAACTGGTCGTGAGAAGAATAAGGGAAGTAAGAAGGAGAGGAAGACACATAGAGATTGTCGTGTTTTTTATTCTACGCATATATGCCTCGTGTCTCAGTTCTACTCAAATACCATTATAACTAGGGCATCCCCTTGCGGGTGCCCTAACTCTTGTGTATTGTATATTCAGCATAGCATGCAAACGAGTGTACTGCATTCGTCAAAGGACGTATTTTTACGGAGACTTTTTTACACCAACAATGATGTCACGGCGTTTAATCACGCGGTCTACAGCATGCGCGAACTGTGTATAGAGCGGCTCATTAAGGACAGTGAGACCTGCCTCTTGCTCTAAAAAATTGACCATCTCCACACGCTCAACACGAGTAGCGTTCCACGCAAGTGCTAACGTTCCACCTGGAAGGAGCATATTTGTCCACACGGGCAACGCATGTGTGAGAAGAGAGGATATCTCGCCAAAGTGCTGAATGCCATATGGTAGATCACCCACAATCGCGTGGACATGTGGGCCGCCCATCACTTCGCGCAGGTGCATATCAGCCTCCGTTGCATCGCCATGTACCAGGACAAGTAATCGTGTGTCGCCCTTACGTCCAATCTCGAACTGAGAGCGACGACCTGCTCTACGTCCACGTTCGTCGCGCTCTTTAAAGTGGATATGGATACTCTCAAGGTACTGCCGTACAAAAACCTCTGTTGTCTCGACATCTTGCCGATTCAGTTCAATCCCAAAAGCATCATAGCCAGCACTCAACGCGAGAAAGAGCGTTGTGCCTCCACCTGCCAAAGGATCGAGTATTCGCAAACGCTCGTTCAAATTATCGGCATATGCACCCGCAAAAAGTGCTATATTCAGCAGGACACGTGTAAAAACTTCGTTTGTCTTGCCTTTATAACGTCGGGTCTCCGCCATCTCTAACGGCACAAACGGCACAAATTGCGGCTCTATGGGACGCAAAAGAGGACCATTCACTGTGCCAATAATGTCGAAGTATTCATAGACCTCACTCGTCGCTCCCATATGAGAAAGCACTGAAAGCATATATGACGAGAGATGTGCTTCTTCATGTAGCGTAATCAGAAGATATGCCTGACCAGCAAGCGTGACCGCTTCACACTCTTTAATAAATGGTCCAAGTGGGCTAGCAAGCAGTTCCGGCGTTGCAAGCGTTGCAACCATATTAGCATATTGTGTGTTACGCTGTGGCGTGATTTTGAGTGCGAGTTTCATCGTTTTACAGGCGCACGAATCAAGAGAACAACAGCAATAACGAGACAGATAGAGCCAAGAACGATTTCGATAATGTTGACACTACTGATAATACTCTCACCGATGAGTATACCACCGAGAGCCAGCAAGACGATAACGAAAATGTATTGTATGTTCATGATTGAAGAGTCCTACTCTTGAGAAGGTTGTATAGACGACGTATGTTGCTGACTGAGTATAGCACGTCTGGATGGAATTTTATAGCGTTTGTGCAGTCACACATGATAATTTAGAAGTCGTTGAAGATGATGTTGTTCACACACATGACAGGGGCAAGCCCTGTCACTACCATAGACGTAGGAACGGTAAAAGCATAGTATAGTAGTGACAGGGCTTGCCCCTGTCATGCTTCCCCTCGACACTTGAGTTGCCCTAACTACTATACAAAGAGACGCTAGAGCCTTGTAGCTCTAGCGTCTCTTTGTGTATGTTCTACATTTGCTTGTGAGATAGAAAGGGAGCGAACTGCTTTAACAAACGATCTGTATTACTACTAGGGTTGGCACGTCCATTCGCGCCAACTGTAGCCATCACGCACAAAGATTTCGTGCGCGGCAACAGCGTTTGCATAAGCATTATAGGGCGAACTTCCAGCTTCTGACGTACCAGCCCATGTACCGGGCATGATCTGGAAGAGGCCCGACGCGCCACTTGGATTGTAAGCACCAGGATTGAGTCCTGACTCACAACTCGCAACGTTCACTGCCGCAGGTCCATACGCCCCGAATACCTGGTTGATTATAGCAGGAATACTGCCGCCAGTTGCGGGTACCGATGTCACGGGTGCTGGTGTTGCCGTTGGTGGTGGATTATAAGGTACGTTTGTCGGCACTACCACAACGGGCGCGGCTTGCTTCGGCTGCTGTTGTACCTGTTGTGGCGGATTATTGTGCGTGACTGGCGCGGTGTGTGGCGCGGTACGTACCTGTTGTACCTGTGTGTTCGTCGAGAAGCCTTGCACCGGAATGCACACAACCTGACCTATGAATATCAGGTCAGGATTATCAATTTGACCATACGATGCTAAATTCGACCAGGTCGTATGGTAACGGTATGCGATCCAACTCAGTGTATCCCCCTGCACGACAGTATAATGTTGGTCGCTTTTGGCACAAGGCGTTGTGTATGCGCTCGCATGTGCTCCTGGCACATGAATACTCAACGTGAGCGCTAAGAAGAGCAGTGCAAGAACTGCTCCAATACTAAACTTTACTACGAAACTCCCTCTGTTGTCCTGACGTAAATACTTCAGGATGTACTTCTGCGTTTTCAATATGTAATCTTTCTAGTGAATGCTCCCTTACAACCTCCACAAGCAGTTCTTACTACCTGTCTAAACGCACCGCAATAAGTGCATTGACAATTCGAGTAGTAAGATGCGTTCCCTTCATTCACGCGACACGCACAAAGACATGCACATATGCATGTATGAATTTATGGAACTCGCGCATCATATCATGAATTACATTGAAACACCATGAAACACTCGAAACATAGCCTATATGGGCTATGTTTCGAGTGTTTCAAGACTAACTACCCTTTTTGTTGATAATCACCCTTTGGTTGCTCTCGATTGGCATCATCCTGTCCACCCTGTGCAGAAGCTGTTGGGGGCAGTTTCTGTGCTCCACCCTGAACTTTCGTATCTGGTTTGGCTGCTTCTTGCCCCTGCTGTTGCTGATAGTCACCTTTTGGTTGCTCGCGGTTGGTGTCATCCTGACCGCCTTGTGCATTCTTCTGTGGATCGTCGCTCATCGGTGTTCTCCATTCCTTGCATCTCTAGTAAACAACTACTTCCTGTTATAGCACGGGTCACGGCATAAACATTGTTACATAAAACTGGACAATCTCAACATATCCGTAACACGCCTACAATACGTGTAACAGGAAAAGGAAGGGAAAGCATAAGAGCTTCCCATCATATATTCACAAAGTTGGAGGCACGGAATGCATATCGTTACTGTCGCACAAATGCGAGAACTTGAGGCTCAGGCCGATGCGCAATACGGCTTGACGGGTCATACACTGATGCAAAACGCAGGGAAGAGTGCGGCAGACCTGTTTGAAGCACACCTCTTGCCACACCACACACTCAATGGACTTGAAGTGCTCTTTCTCATTGGCCCCGGCAACAATGGTGGTGATGGACTGGTGATTGCCAAACATCTTGAAGAAGCGGGCGCGTTTATCAGCCTCTATCACTGGAAAGAACACAAGCTCAGTGTGCGTGGTGAGGATATCAATGAGTCTGAGACTGCGACGGAGTTAGAATCGGCTATTGGCAGTGCTGATTATATCATTGATGCGCTCCTTGGAACAGGGAACTCACGCCCGCTACCAGAGAATATGCGCACCCTGCTTGCACGTATACGCCAGGAGCGAGAAAAGCGTGCTGATCTGCGTATCGTCGCAGTAGACCTACCCACAGGCTTAAACGCTGACACAGGTGAGGTAGACCAGGAAGCGGTACACGCGGATACTACCATCACCTTTGCCTGTCCCAAACAAGGCTTTTTCTTCTTTCCAGGGCGCGACTACATTGGAAAACTCTATGTAGGAGACATCGGCCTGCCGCCTGAACTTGAAAGCCACCTACAAACAGAGATGCCGACGGACGATCTAGTACGTACACTATTGCCTCCTCGTCCCTTGCAAAGCAACAAGGGTACATTTGGCAAAGTCATGCTATTTTGTGGTTCGTACCCCTATCCCGGCTCCGCGTTTCTCGCGGGAAGCGCGGCAGGGCGCGTTGGAGCAGGATTAATCACGCTTGCTGTCACCGAAAAAATGCTACCCATCTATGCTAGCTCGTTTCATGAAGCGACATTCACTATCCTTCCACCAGAAGAAGATGAAAGTTTCACTCGTTCAAAAGCGTTATGTGACTCCCTTGAAGGCTATCGTTCACTACTGATTGGGCCTGGATTAGGTCAATCACCTAACACGCGCGAGGTCATTTTAGAGGTCTTGGAATACCTGCGTTCACTTCCTGACGAGAAACGTCCACATCTTGTGGTAGACGCGGATGGCCTCAACAACCTCTCGCAGCTTGAACGCTGGTGGACACTGCTGCCAAAGGGTAGCGTGATTACTCCTCACCCCGGCGAAATGGGTCGTCTTTGCGGAGGCATCAAAGTATCTGGCGGCGACATTGACCGCCTGGAATTGACACGGAGCAAAGCACAGGAATGGAATATCACGCTTGTTCTTAAAGGTGCATGTACAGTGATTGCAGCACCCGATGGTCGCACACGTATCAACTGGCTGGCAAATCCCGCCCTTGCTGGTGCCGGAACAGGCGACGTGCTAGCGGGCATGACAACAGGCTTCTTAGCACAAGAAGGCATGCAGCCCTTTGATGCCGCAAGTGCCGCCGTCTACCTGCACACAGTAGCCGCAGGAATCATGAGCGAACAAATAGGTCATGCAGGGATGCTTGCCTCTGACTTGTTGTCACAGATTCCGCGTGCCATGTACAAAATTGGGCATGGATGATTGCAGTAAAACATAGTTTGTCGCGCCAAGTCAAAAGGTAGGTGTTGTATGCGTATGCATAATGGACGTATCGCAATCGTCACAGGGGCAAGCCGTAGCAGAGGCATCGGTGCTGCTATCTGTCGTGAGCTTGCTCAGTTAAATATGGACATCTTCTTCACCTACTGGGAAGCGCACGATAAAAGCCTGTACGGACAGGAAGTTCAAGGATATCGCGAACTATTGTCAGATTTGAGGGAAATGGGCATACGTTGTGAGTGTGCTGAGGTAGACTTAAGCCATCCCGAAGCGGCAAAACAGATTATGGATGCAGTAGAAACGCGTCTTGGTCCTGCCTCTATTCTTATCAATAACGCGGCCCATGACGATACAAATGCACCATTCGATCAACTTACGGCTGAGATATTGGACACCTACTACGCTGTCAACATGCGTGGTACGATGCTCTTAAGTATCGAGTTTGCACGACGTTTCTCTCAGCCGATGGGGAAAGGTGGGCGTATTATCAATCTTACCTCTGGACAGAGCGTAGCAGCCATGCTCGGAAAGCTCCCATACATCGCTACTAAAGGCGCGATTGAAGCCTTCACAGTGACACTCGCGGCAGAAGTTGCGTCACGTCACATTACAGTCAATGCGGTTGATCCAGGTCCAACGAATACAGGGTGGATGGATGCCGATCTTGAACGCAAACAAGCATTAGTACAACAAGCTCCCTTTGGACGTGTTGGAGAGCCGGAAGATGCGGCACGTCTCACTACCTTTCTTGCTAGCGATGCAGGTGAGTGGATAACAGGACAAGTACTTCATTCAAGGGGAGGGTTTTAGGCGGTACGCGGAATGACAGGGCTTACCCCATTGACCCCAACTAATGCATAAGATGACTTGATGGGCGGCATGACAGGGGCAAGCCCTGTCACTACTATAGACGGACTCGCATGGCGAAGCCACGTCATAAGGAGAGTATAGGAGTGACAGGGCTTGCCCCTGTCATGCTCGCGTCCCACATTATAAGCTCATTTATGAATTCATCGTATTCAATAGGCTTGTTCATGTTATCTTGCCTCACAAGCTAGTTGAATTCAATGAGCTACCACGTAACCTTTTCTCTACTAAATGCTACTACTATAATAGATACCTCTATGAAGGAGCACAAACCACGCATTAGCATGGAGCAGAGTACAGATAGCGAGTTAGTCGCGTTAGCACACATCGGCAACAAGCACGCTTTTGGACAACTCATCGAACGCTATACGTCGATGGTTAAGCGTATCGTGATGGGCAAAATTGCGCAGCAAGAGATCGCACAAGAATTGGTGCAGGAAACATTTCTGCACGCCTATCTCTCGCTGAACCACTTGCGGGACGACTCGCGTTTCAAAAGCTGGCTCTATGGTATCGCGCTCAACGTCTGTCGCAACTACCTGCGTGAGCAAAGAACTGCTGTACTCTCTTTGGAAGATATGATGGGCGGTATGCATTACACTGCCTTTGATGTGTTTGATATGATGCTAGACCCACAAACGCTCGTGGAGGAACGTGAGTTACAACGCTTTGTGTTCGATGCGGTACAGAGTCTTTCATCCAAAGACCGCGAAGTGACGCTGCTGTTCTACTATGAGGATTTGGGTGTACGAGAAATTGCTACGACGCTAGACATCTCGATTGTAGCGGTCAAGGGACGCTTACACAGAGCGAGAAACCAGCTAAGGGAACTACTTTCAGCACTATACACACAAGCCAGTGTAGATGCTTCGTATGCAAAGAAACAAAGGAGAAGAGCAATGATCAAGATGCACATCAACTCTATACGTATCAACCAAGTCACAGAACAGCGTGTCGTCATTTTACAGGACGAGCCTGGGAGAAACGCCCTGGTAATATGGGTAGGACAGGCTGAAGCATTTGTTCTGGCTGCGGGTTTAACGAAAACGCCTTTGCCTCGTCCCATGACAGCTCAACTGATGGTGAACTTGCTACAAGCGACGGGTACACACGTTGAAGAGGTACGTATAGAAGCTTTGAAAGATGAGATATACTATGCCACAGTCAAAGTACGTAATGGCGATAACACACAAGAAATTGACGCTAGACCCAGCGATGCACTTACATTAGCGGTATTAATGAATGCCCCTATCTACGCAACAGAGCAGGTTCTTCAACAAGTTGGCATCGTCATACCTGAAGATAAAGTCATGCGAGCGGATGATGACGAAGCACGAAAGGCTCTTGTTGATATGCTTCAGCAACAAACAAAGGTATTTCTCTCCCTCAAGGAAGACCCTGAGAAGTTGATGCAGCTTAGTGTGGAGCATAGCAAGATGATACAGTTTTTGACAGGAGATTCGTAAAAGATAAGTATCCAATTATGCGGTTTGACAATTTGATGAGGATACGCCGTCTGTAGGGACCGTCAAAGCACATTTTTCAAAGGCAAGGGCACCCGCAAGG
>CAZZVE010000185.1:0-1899 GCA_964657325.1 uncultured Ktedonobacterales bacterium | reverse complement strand
CTACCCAGGCAGCAAAAAGAATACCACACACGCCATCACATACACAGCCAGAAGCTGCATACCTTCAAGCCATGTAGACTTCCCATCGAGGCTGACGAAGGTAAATAGGATGGTTGCGAGTCCTACTAACACCAGTTCCAAGGGCTGGAAGACGAGATCGAGATGGTGTGTGAAGAAAAGACTGGATAGCACAAGGACAGGTGCGACAAAGGTTGCGACCTGAATTGATGACCCCGCCGCGATTGCCACGCTCAAATCAACACGGTCCTTGTACGCCACAATGAGTGCACTAGAATGTTCGGCGGCATTACCGACAATAGGCACTATGACCAGACCAATGAAGACAGGCGTCCAACCTAGTTGGTGTGCAACTGTCTCAAGTGTTCCTACCAGTAGTTCGCTATTCCAGGCTGTCCCAATGGTTGCTCCAAACAGAATAAGCAGTGATATCCACGGGGCAGGCGGCTTGATTTTGCTTAACTCACGTGGGTCTACGCCGCCTGTGACTCCCTCAACCTCTTCACTCTCTTGCTCATCTGCCTCTTTTGGTAGTTTCAGAGGTGTAGTAATCTTGCCTCGCCGTAACGGATTACGTCGCACCGCCCTGACACGAAAGACGGTCAACGCGAGATACATGATATAGATGAATAGCAAGACGATAGAGATACCAATGCTGATTGGCTCCGTACTAGCCTTGTTCGCGGGAGCGATACTGGCAGTATAGGGAATCAGCAGGCCAGCGACAGCCAACACCATCATCGCGGAATATTCGCCGGCGTCACGGTTACTGAAGTATTGCTCACCCCAACGCCAGCCGCCAAATGCTAGCGACCCACCCAGTACAAGGAGGGCGTTGCTAATAATTGAGCCTGTGATTGAGGCTTTGACGACAGAGACCAAGCCCGCTTGCAAGGCTACGATGCCAATAATCAGTTCGGGTGCGTTCCCGAAGGTTGCATTCAGCAAGCCACCTGCAGTAGGACCCACGTAAAATTCGAGATTTTCAGTGGCGCGTCCAATGATGGCGGCAAGAGGAATCAGGCCAAGCACGGCGAAAATAAAGATGACCATTGCTGGTTTTGGTCCGGGTATCAAAGAGATAATCGGAGCAACAATGGTCAAAATCAATGAGTAGTACAACCAACGGGGCATCGTATCTCCAGCGAGGCGCTACTTACTCGGCGGCGGCCTCGGATGCATTAATGACGTTCACGGTGATCTTTGGCTCTAACTTAGAGGCCACCTTGACCGGAACTGTGAATGTGCCGATAGCACGAATCGGATCGGGCAGATCTATTGAACGGCGGTCGATGGTAATCTTCTCGACCTCGCGCAACGCAGATGCGATATCCTGGCTGGTGATTGAGCCGTACAGACGACCCTGAGTACCAACCTTTGCCCTGAAGGTTAGCGTAACCTGACCCAGACGCGCTGCCTGCTCTTGATTCGCGGCTTCCTGCTTCTCAAGTCTGCGCTGTTCGGTGGCGACACGTTGTGCACGGTTAGCAATTAAAGAAGGTGTGGCACCTGCTGCCAATTTTGATGGTAAGAGGTAGTTACGGGCATAGCCATTGGCAACCTCTTTCAGGTCGCCAGCCTTTCCCAGGCCCTCAACATTTTGTAACAGAATTACTTTCATAGTGAACAAAGCTCCTCACAGAGGTGGGGCGAAAACCCGTCTTCCTCCTCACGTCGATTAGTATGGTTGCAAGTATACACCCTTCGCTATGTGAACGCAAGAGGGACGCGACATGCTTTCGCCTCAAAATAGCTTGACGAACGCCGCTTTTTTCTGATATACTTATCTCGTTCCATTTTCGGGGTGTGGCGCAGCCCGGTAGCGCACTACAATGGGGTTGTAGGGGTCGGAAGTTCAAATCTTCTCACCCCGATTGAACA
>CAZZVE010000184.1:0-10394 GCA_964657325.1 uncultured Ktedonobacterales bacterium | reverse complement strand
TGAATATTTCAAAGCATTTTCGTAAGGAGGGAGCAATAACTCTTTCCTTACGAAAATGCTTTGAAATATTCAAGACCTGCAATTGACCTGATACTGTTCGGAAAGCTCTTACACTCCTCTTCCGTAGTATCCTCATCAAGGGTCATGTCCATTGGCTCAAACTCATCGCACATCAGGGCTACGGGCGAGCCTCCTTCTCTCTCCTCCGCCAACAAGTTCTCAACCAAGAGGAACGATTAGAACACGAGCTTGTACTTCATAACAGCTTCACGCATACTACTTCCCTTTGGCGGCCTCAACAATGAGTTCAACGACCTCGGAAGGGTGAGAAAGTGGGGCAATATGACTTGAGGCGATCTCATGAGTCTTGGCACCCATCCTCTTTGCCATGAACCGTTCGCTCGCCGGATTAATGCAGTGGTCATTGGTGGACACCAGATACCAGGAAGGAATCTTTTTCCAAGCAGGTGGCCCAGAGAGGGCGGCAAAACATGCTGGTTGAATCGGCTTTTGCGTGATAGCAAGCTCTCTAGCAAAGGGAAGGTCCAGGTCTTGTGCAAACACCTGCGGAAACCAGGACGGATCACACCAGACATATCCTTTCCGATACGAAGGAACCACATGATGTAAGAGCGGAGTTGCTGGATATTGGGCAAAGAGGGTATTGATACTCTCACCCTCAACCGGGGCAAACGCTTCGGCGTAGACCAGACCAACCACGTTGGGCACATTGGTTGCCGCAGAGGTAATCACTGCTCCTCCATAGGAATGCCCTACCACGATGGTTGGACCTGAAAGTGTCGCGAGTGCTTGCCGTGTAATTGCGATATCTTCCTCTAGCGATGTAAGTGGAAGTTGCACGGCCAGTGCCTTATATCCTTTTGCTTGCAATAAAGGAATAACGCGACTCCATGAAGAGGCGTCTGTCAATGCTCCATGAACGAGCAGCACATTGATGCCCGTCCCAAGGATAGAGGATTGGGCTTGTGAGTTGGCCTGGAGATTTGGACCCTCAGCGAAAAGCGACTGCTGATGAAAGAAAAATGTTCCAACCGCACCCGAAGCTGCAAGCACTGCAGACGCAGCAACAGATTTCATAAAACGACGACGCGGTGAATGAGAGTTGGAATTGGACATAAACACCTCCATGAACTATTCTTTAAACGCGGAATGCTTTTTCCGTTGTCAGCTCTTTTTTGAAGAAATACTTCAAGAGCTTGTACATTTTTTTACCTCGACGTGCCGATATCGAAACGAAGCGTTGGAAGTTTTCTCATTGCACTGACGAGGACACGCATCATTTCCTCTGACATGCCCTGAAAAACGGACATGTCATGTCAGAACAAGAGCACCGCTTTCAGCAGGATCATCAGAAAATCTCATCAGCTTCATGCCATCATGGACATCATCGGTGACAAGGCAAGTATAGCGTTGGACCCGCCAATGGTCTTGCTCCTTTAGAGTCATTTCCTATGAAGGTGGGGAATGACTCTAAAGGACTAGTCCTGCTTCAACACATGTAACATGGAAAGCTACACCCACTGCTCAGCCCAAACGTGGATAGCCTCTAACACGGGTTGAAGTGCATACCCCTTCTCGGTTAACTGATACTCAATGCGAGTCGGCATTTGCGGATAGACCACACGCTGCACAATCCCCTCTGTCTCTAATTCGCGTAGGCGTTCGCTCAAGACACGATCAGAAAGCCCTTCAACAATCTCTGTCAACTCAGAAAAACGTTGCGGTCCCTGCATAAGTACATCAAGTAGTAGCCCGATCCAACGCTTTCCTAAGAACTGCACGGCATATATGTAGCGAGGATTCGTCTGCGTGTGTGCTGCTGTGACTCCATTTATCGGCTCTGATGTCATTCTCTTTCCTCGCTGACGGACGCCTTCTACGATCTCAAGAAAGTTGCCTTTCTTGATGATTGCAGAAAGCGTCATCGTTTTTCATCCTCTCTTACAAGGTAGGTTGAATATTCTGGTTCAGATGAAACAGATTGGTCGGGTCATACTGGTTCTTGAGGGCGACAAGTCGTGCGTATGTGGCAGGTGTATATGCCTCATGAACACGCAACTCCCCCTCATCCCCAAGAAAGTTCACATACACGCCACTCGCGTAGGGTGCGAGTGCCTCAAAGATGTGCTGTGAACGGGCTTCGAGAGGGGCAGGGTCAGCGGATGGCGATCCAAAATGAGTGACCAGCACCATGCCCTGTTTGTCTCGGTGAGCAAAGGCTGGTGCATCGTTGGCTACTCGGCTCATCGCTCCACCCAGCACACGAAGTTGGACCAACGTTCCCGCAGACTTGATAGACTGCGATGCTTCGACCAACGTATGCACCATCTACTCGGAGAGCGTCTCGAAAAACTGCGAGCGCACATGATGCTGCAAGCAACGTACGATGGCAGCGGGATGGCAATCAAAAGCACCATTCCAGACCCGGCGTGCGTCCTCATAAGCAGGGTCTCTTGGAAGGATTACCTTCCCCTGCACATTCAAAGCTAGCATCTCCATTCCCTGCTCATAAGCATGATGCTTCTCCTGGAAAGAGTTTGTTTCAGCGGAGAGTCGTTTATTTAGATTGTCCTGACCAATATATTGATGTTGTGACATTCATTGTTTCCTTTTTATTGTCTCTATCTATGGTTGCCTATGTATCTCCTTGACGGTCCTCCATCCATCAACGAACTCTGTCTGCAAGACTGCCAGAGCTTTGCCGCCAGCTCTATTCATATGGGCTGTATGAAAGTTATATGGATGAGCATAATTCAAGTTGTTATACAAGCATTCCCTATCAGTGAGGAGTTATCACCCCTCGTCATAACAGGGAACAGTATAGCTTTAGAGTCGCCAAAGGTCTTGCTACTTTAGAGTCATTTCCTCCAAGGAATCGACTAGTCCGAAAGAGGCATTGCCCTTTCGTCACAAAATGCTTCCAAATGGTCAAGATATAAAGCGGAACCGAGAGTATAGTGGTCCTTGTTGGAAACAACGTCCATTTGGAACATGAAAAGGAGAAACCATGACCACTACGTCTCATGAGAGCAATGCTTTTTTCAACGATCTCGCAACACGCATCACAGGCCAACTGCTTCTGCCTGACGACGCTGCTTATGAACAGGCGCGTCTACTCTGGAATGGGAGTGTGAAGACCCGACCAGCCGCAATCGTGCGATGCGTGAATGTGCAAGATGTCATTCACACCGTCCGTTGGACCCGTTCGCATGGATTGCCACTCTCAGTTCGAGGAGCAGGACACGATGCTGCAGGGCGAGCTTTGCGTGAGCATGGCGTCGTCATCGATTGTTCGCAGATGAGAGCCGTCACCATCGATCCTGTCACGCGCACCGCTCAGGTTCAGGGAGGAGCAACGATGGGAGATCTCATCGAGGCGGCACAACACTACGGGTTAGCAACAACCACAGGAACCTACTCTACTGTTGGAATGGCTGGATTTACTCTGGGGGGAGGCTATGGTCCTCTGACAGGTATGTATGGCTTGGGTGTCGATAACCTGCTGTCGGCACAAGTGGTGACAGCCAACGGGCAGCTTGTGACTGCACATGCTGAGGACCATGCAGACTTACTGTGGGGACTGCGCGGAGGAGGAGGCAACTTTGGTGCCGTCGTTTCCCTAGAGTATCGCCTTCATCCTCTCACCACGGTGCTCTCTGGTCTGCTGCTGTATCCTCTCGATCAAGCGAGAGCAGTGTTACGCAGTTTGAACGAGTTCCTCACTACAGCCCCCGATGAATTAACGATTCAATCTGGATTTCTTCAGACGCCAGATGGCTCGCCAGTTCTTTTTCTCTCACCCACCTATTGCGGTCCACTTCAAGCAGGTGAGCAAGTGCTCGCACCCCTGCGGACCTTTGGCACCCTGTTGGTCGATCAGGTGCAACCAGTTGCCTATAATACGCTCATTCATGAGTTGGATGCGCTTGCCCCAAAAGGTCGCCACTACTACGTCCAAACTCAGTCGCTCAACGGTCTGCAGACCGAGACCATCGAAGTACTCATCGAGCAGGGAATGCCATTTTCTTCTCCCTTCTCGGTCATCTCGCTGGATAACTTTCATGGAGCCGCGAGTCGCGTGGGTGTGTCCGAGACTGCTTTTGCGCTACGTCAGAATCACCTGATGATTCAGATAATCGCAGGCTGGGAGGCACAGTCTCCAGACGAAGAGCAGAGGCATATCCAATGGGCACAGAACCTCTCGCACGGGCTTGCACCCTATGCCATCAAAGGGGGATATATTAATCTCTTGGATGAGAGGGAGCAGGAGCGCGTTCCGCTCGCCTTTGGGCCGAACTATGAGCGCTTACTCGCCCTCAAGCGGACCTATGATCCTGATGATGTTTTTCATTCGACAATTGGACATATCGCGCCATAGGGATTGTTTGTCCACACAATGACTCTAAAGGAGCACAACTGTTTACGGAAACGACCGTATACTGTCTCTTGTTGCTGACGATGGAGGCGTTGACAGGCAACTTGTTGGAATTTCTGAACGCTTCTGTGGAGAGGACGCGTTCTCACAGAGATATGCTCACCCCTTATCCGTCGTAATATCATTTTAGTGTACATAGGGAGATACATCATGAATCAACAACTTACACCGGACAAAATTTTTGAGACGATGATCGCTTTTGGACCGGCAAAAGCACTGATGAATGCTGTCGAATTAGGAATGTTTACCGAGCTTGCTCAAGGACCGCTTGATCTTCAAACATTGACGGAGAGGCTCAAGCTTAATCCACGAGGTGCCCAGGATTATTATGATTTCCTTGTCTCACTACACTTCCTGGACAGACAGGATGGCAAGTACTCCAACACACCTGTTACAGATGTCTTTCTTGATCGAAACAAGCCTTCCTACGTTGGTGGCTTTGTCGAGTTTATCGACACACAAATCTATCCTTCGTGGGCATCGCTAGAGGAGGGCTTACGGACAGGAAAAGTTCAGAATCAGGCTAAAGAGCAAGGCTCAGACGACATTTTTGAGAGTATATATTCTAACCCCGATGATCTCCGTAATTTCTTACATGGCATGTCAGGCAGTAGCAAACCACTCGTTCGCTCGCTTGCTACCATCTTCCCCTGGCAAAAATATCAGACCTTCGTGGACATTGGAACTGCGGAAGGAGAATGCCCCATACAACTCGCGCTGGCTCATAAGCATCTTACTGGCTATGGCTTAGACTTGCCAGCCGTGCAGCCGTACTTCGAAGAATATGTGAGCCAATTTGGGCTGCAAGATCGGCTTCACTTCGTCGCAGGCAATTTTTTTGAAGTGGACCTGCCAACCGCGGATGTTGTGATCATAGGACAGGTTTTGCAGGATTGGAACCTTGAACAAAAACAGCTCCTCATACAAAAGGCTTATCATGCATTGCCACCCGGAGGCGCGTTGATTGTGTATGAGGCGATGATGGATGATGAGCGTCGGGAAAATGTGTATAGTTTCTTTGTAAGTATGTCTATGTTGCTTCAAACCGTGGGTGGCTTCAACTACACAAGCAAAGAGTGCATGTCGTGGATGCAAGCAGCAGGTTTTAGCCAAACATATGTTGAAAATCTCAACGGCCCTTGTTCGATGGTTGTGGGAATCAAATAAAGACTGTGCCAGTGCTGGAATTTCTAACCGCACCACAAGAGGCACACAATGACCTCTGCGTGTTGAAGGGAGTGATTCCACCTGGTGTTTCTATCCCGCTGCACAGTCACTCCAACACGGAGGACTTCTTCGTCCTCTCAGGTTACCGTTCGTGAAAGGAAAAAACATGTCTTTTGACCAAAACCATCAATGGGAAAAGCGAGTAATAATCGCTCTGCGTTTTGGAATTGGCATCACCTGTGTGATAAAGGGAGTCCATATGCTCTCTCAAGGTCTTCAGCAAAGGAGAGAGACGCGGGCCAATGACTTCATGAAACAGGAATGTAAGTAAAAAGAGTTATGCTCCTCCCTGAGAGAAAATGGCTCCAAGTGGTCATGATCTTTCACATTATTGATGGTATATTCTCCCTTGTCAACAACCCGTTGGCACTGTGAAACATTCTAGTCCTATCTAAAGGAGAGAGAGAATCATGCTTGCATTTGTCAATACATCCAAAAATGAGGCACCAATTGAACTCCGTGAGGTGGCTGAACCTCAGGCTACCGACCATGAAGCAGTTGTGGAGGTCTGTGCATTTTCGCTGAACCGGGGAGAACTGGCATTGCTTGCCACGCGCCCGGAAGGATGGCAACCAGGGCAAGACATCGCGGGCATCGTGGTCAAGCGTGCCACCGATGGAAGTGGTCCAGATGCCGGGACACGAGTCGTGGGACTGGCTGAACAAGGCGGGTGGGCACAACGCGTTGCTCTTCCGACGGATCGTTTGGCCGTCTTGCCTGAAAACGTCAACTTCGCTCAGGCAGCTGCACTGCCAATGGCGGGTCACACCGCTCTGCGCATTCTGCGTTTAGGTGAGATGCTGCTGGGCAAGCGCGTCTTAATAACAGGAGCCGCAGGTGGTGTCGGTAGTTTTGCTGTTCAACTAGCTGCTTTACAGGGTGCATAAGTTACAGGCGTGGTTGGTCGTCCCGAACGGGCAGCGGGTCTGCGTGAGCCTGGAGCAAGCGGGGTGATCACACAGATAGAACAGGCACAAGGTCTCTTTGACATGATCTTGGAATCGGTGGGAGGTGCTTCTTTAGCTGCAGCGCTCAACGTGGTAGCTCCTCACGGAACAGTTGTCTCTTTCGGCAACTCTTCAGGGGAGGACACGCCTTTCAATCTCTATCATCTGTTCGGACACGAAGGCATGCGTCTGCAAACGTTCTTCTCATACAACCCGAGGACGACCACCACGATAAGCGACGATCTTACGATCCTCGTGACTCTTGTTGCAGCAGGCAAACTGACGGCACCAATTGGATTAGAAACCAATTGGCACGAACTTACCCCTGCACTCACAGCCCTACAAGGGCGGCAGGTCCAGGGAAAAGCCGTCTTCCATGTGAGCTGAGTGAAGGCTTCAGGTCATGCCATCTTTTGAGGAGCACTATGTTCCACAGAGGAACATATTACCGCCCTCACCTGTTTGGAGAGTCGCCCAACGAACATTGGCGACTCTCACTCCTCCTTCTAATACACCATTGTCTCTACGCCCTTCGCCACATGCTTGACTCTCTCGCACATTTCTTGTTCATTGACACTTGCATGTCCGAAAAGTAGCCCTGGGTGCTCAGGCTTGCGTTCGCTATAAATGGAGAGGGCTTGAACGTCTATTCCTTGAACGTGTATCACCCCAAAGTATTACGACTCTCCATAACACAATACCTCTTCTAGGTCATGACTTCTCACCTCCTCAACGCTACACTTAAGCCATAGAAATTGTAAAGTCGTTTCTTATCTTGAGGATACGAGAATGTACGCACTACTACCGCAACAGGAATTATCTGATTACATGCTTCTCGAACAAGCAGGTACTGGTAATCAGGCCGCATTCGAGACGCTGGTTGGACGATACCAGCCATTATTATATCGTTTTGTACGAGCACGAGTAGGCAATGAGCAGGCATATGATGTTATGCAATTTGTTTGGTTGCAACTCTACGTGTCGATGTCTAAGCTCTACAGTACTGCATCATTACAACGGAGAGAAGCCTCACTCAAACCCTGGCTCTTCCGTATCGCTTGGAACCGCTGCATTGATGAGCAGCGCAAGCGCAAGCGGCACCCTTGGGTCTATTTTTCAGAAATAGAGCAGGAGTACGAAGAAGAAGGGGTTATGGCACTCCCAGGTTTTTTAGATTTGGGGCCACGACCCGAAGAAATCGCTGAGTATGCAGATGAGACTGCCCATCTACATGCCGCCATTGAGTCGCTGCCACCGAAATTCCGTCACGTCGTCTGGCTACGGTATACAGAAGAACTAACCTTTATAGAGATTGGGCGTAGACTTCACATTCCGTCTACAACGGCGCAGACCTACTTTTACCGCGCCTGTGCCAAATTGCGCCTTATACTGGCACAGAGCGCATGATTAAGTAAACATGCACAAAGAAAGAAGAGACAAGCAATGATCAAGTGTTGTGTGCATTTGGAGTCAGGATAATATACCAGCCTTCCATCCAAGCTTGTCCAGCGTAAAGTTTGGACCCTGGAAGACCATGAAGAAATTGAGTACGGGTTACGTGTGACAAATGTAACCCTCCTGAGTCAACAAGAGAGACATGCTGACTATCTCCTCCCGTTAAAACCATGATATGCGTCGGAATTCTTACAATGGAAGGAATGCCTGCGTTTGCAAGAGTAATTAGGTCGTCAAGCGAGAGCTTTTGCGTATAATAACCTGTAAACCCAAATTGCGTTGCCGTTTTTGCTAACTCATCGGGTGCTCCTCTTTCTAATCCCCAATCGTTCACTGGATTATACACGGAAAGACGATATTCAACTTCTAAAACATCTCCGCAGTTGAGCGGTTTTCCGTTGCGGCTCGCTCCATAGGCATCCATGAGAGCCGCCATAGCACAGCCCGAACAGGCTGAGTAGCTCCATAGCGACCACTGTGGCTTCTCATTGTTGTACTGCGTTTTATCTGCTTGCGCGAATGCCGTAATGTTTCTACTAATTTTTTGAACGGGAAAATGCACAGGTATAGAGGAATCCTGATTAGTTTGATTCACCTGGGAAGACGGAAAATACTGTAGCACCGGAAACTGATTGAACACAAGTACTCTATTCAAAATAATCACTAGCGAAAATACAATGAGACCTATGCCAAGGACCATCTGAGTCCTTATACGTTTTGGAGGGCTTTTCTGCCGTCGAACTCTTCGTCGTGGTACTGGCAATGATGCTGTTGGTACTCGCCGCTTTCTTCGTTGCAACACGAGTGCTGATGGTTCTGGTTCTCGCTGTTGAGTCGTGACGCGAGTGCGCTGCTGTACGTTTTCTGTCCGATACGAATATGGCACATCCTCCTCCTTCAGAGGGAAATCCAGCTATCTACGAGCGAAACCAGAACAATGGATAGCATCTCTCTTGAGGAATTTTCTCCTCGCTTTAGATAATACCCGTAAATACACTGAAAATCAACGGCCTTCTAAAAATCTACTTTGCGCTGAACACTAACCATGGATACTTGTATGGTAAAATCAAAAGCGTGGACGCGAATATATTGTTATAAAGAAGGAGTCAACGAAGATGCAGGGTTGGATTTGTGTAACCTGCGGCACTCAGTTTGCTCAAAGCGAAATGCCGCCTACAGAGTGCCCAATCTGCCGTGATCAGCGTCAATATATTGGGCACGAAGGCCAAAAGTGGACTACGCTTCCTGCTCTGCAAAAGGATCAATATCATAATGTATTCAAGGAGTACGAACCGTATCTCACAAGTATCAGCACATCGCCCTCGTTTGCTATTGGGCAGCATGCACTGCTCTTACAGACGGATGAAGGCAATGTGCTGTGGGATTGTATTAGTCTGCTAGACGAGGAGACGATAGCCAACATTCAGCAACGGGGTGGAGTCCAAGCAATTGCCATTTCACATCCACATTTTTACACGACCATGATCGAGTGGGCCAATCGCTTCAACGCCCCCATCTACTTGCATGAAGCCGACCGTCAATGGGTTATGAGGCCGAATGAGCGCATCACATTCTGGTCTGGCAATACCTTTCTTCTGAGAAAAGATATCACGCTTCTCAATCTGGGTGGACATTTTGCAGGAAGTAGCGTGCTACACTACAGTGGTGGAGCAAATGGCAAAGGTATTCTACTCACCGGAGATACAATCCAGGTGGGGGCTAACCCTCACTGGGTAAGTTTCATGTACAGCTATCCCAACTTTATTCCACTGCCAGCAACGGAAATTCACAGGATACGTGACATCATTACACATTATGAATTTGAGCGTATCTATGGTATGAATGTTGGGCGCGTCGTCTCGACAGATGCAAAAAACGTTGTGATAAGGTCCGCAAACAGGTATATGGAGGCGATGGAACATCGTTTATCTGATCAAAGTGTAGCATAGAGATAAGTGATAGGCAAATGTGACTGGAATTGGTGAAAGAACTTGTACTCTAACATCAATACGGTTGAACGCTAATTTTTTAATGTGGAAGCTTAATTTAGATATAGAGGCACTTCTTGTATCGCTCGCGTTGTTTGCTAATGTATCAGTATTATTTATAGGTGTTCATATCTATAGAGAGGGTCATATGAGTCGCTCTTTCAAAAATACATAGATTGTTCAAAGAACGCTACGGTCTACTCTCTCACGCTTTCCCACCTTGTTCAAGTACATGCTTGACATGCACGATGGTCTGTTGAATGTGCTGGCGCACTGCATTGGCAGCACGAGCAGGATCGTTCGCTTGACAGGCGGCAAGAA
>CAZZVE010000183.1:9255-10438 GCA_964657325.1 uncultured Ktedonobacterales bacterium | reverse complement strand
CACGCCAGGCATGCCAACGAAGAATGCTGAAAGTCCAATCATTATTGGTATCCCTGGCATTGGGAGCAACACGCCCGCTCCGGCACTGGCGAGTGGACCAGAACTCTGCATCAGTGTTCGCAAGAGGGCGAAGGTACGTCCGCGTACCTGTTCAGGAATGATGTCCATACGGAGCGTCTGTGCCCAAATGGTTAACGGAGCACTAAAGAAGCCGAGGAGCGTGACACCAATAAGAGTGAGCCAGATGTTCTGCCCAAAGAGCAGGAAACCTAGGGCAACCCCTGAAAGCACCTGAGCTAGACAAATGAGTGTTCCTAGCGAGAGAGGGAAGACCAAGCTTCCCGCTCCAAATGCTCTCACTACCTCACCCGCTGCCATAGCGCCTAACAGTAGACCATACAGAGCCGACCCGCCATGAAATGTTCGATCTGAAAGCACTGGAAGCCACACCGAGAGAAACCCTTCTCCTACGTTAGACACCAGAAACATCAGGGTGGTGGAGAGGAGAACCTTCTCATTGAAGAAGAGAGAGATTGCGTCTTTGAGCCGTGAGTGTGTTCCCATTGATTTTAGCTGTGTCATACGCTCATCAGTGACATGAATCTTCGTCAAGGCAAGTGCCAATGTCGCATATGAAAGCGCGTCGATCACAAGCACAGAGGGTGTTCCGAAACTGGCAATGAGAAGACCTGCAACAGGTGGACCCAGGACTCCACTGAGCGTGTAACTGAGCGTTCCCAACGCATTCGCTGGTGCCAAATGCTGGCGAGAGACCATGGAAGGAACTAAAGAGGGTCCACCCGCTAAGGTGATCATGGTCAGAAAACCATAGATGACAGCGACAAGGTAAATATGCCATAGAGCAAGCATGTGAAAGAAGTACGAAAGTGGGATGATTGCCATAACAGTTCCTCGGACTGTGTTATCTATAAGCATAACCTTCCTCCTATCAACAGGCCCTGTATAGTAGAGAAGCAACCAGCCCACTGCCTGTGGAGACCCTGTGGATTGGTAGACGAACCAGATGAAGGCAATCCGTGTCATGGCATCGCCAATCGCCGAGAAGGTGAAGCCGAGCCAGAAGAAACGGAACGCTTCATACTGGAAAATATCGCGATAGCTTCCCATACGCCAATTTGTCATAGAAGAACCTCCCTGTAAAGGAAATGTCATATTTCCTTTA
>CAZZVE010000183.1:0-9155 GCA_964657325.1 uncultured Ktedonobacterales bacterium | reverse complement strand
ACGCCAATTTGTCATAGAAGAACCTCCCTGTAAAGGAAATGTCATATTTCCTTTACAGGGAGGATAGCAGAGTAAATCTGTCAAGAGTATGTCATATTTAGCAAGAATTGTTTGCACGGTGAAGGAAATGAGTCAATAGCAAAACATGGGAAACGTTCACCATTCAAAATTTCAATGGGTCACTTATGTTCTTAACACATCATTGTATAAGAAGGCGAGAGTAAAACTGCCTCTCGGTCTGCACATCTATCCTGCTCCCCAGGCGTACAAGCAGAATGTTTGCCGGGTTCATCCGAATGTTTGGTTCGGTGGTGACGGCTTCCATAAAGCGGTACGAAGCGAAGAGCCGCGCGATCATCTCTCGATACGCAAACGGCGTGAGTCCTGTCTCCGCATAATCCCAATGCCAGCAGAAACCCAGTCCGACGAGAATGACGTCTTCCACGATATCATCTTCAAGAGCATACGCCAATAAGGTCCGAGCAATCCCCTGTCGCCGCCATCTCGGGCTGACCTGGACGGCAATCTCATAGACATTCCCTCCTTGCGACCACCACCCATTTGCTTGCATGAGCGTGACTTCGCCAACAATCTCTCCTGTAAACGTAGTTGCGAGGGTGAGCTTCGCATCAGCGTGCCGCGCAATGCTCAAGAGGAGCTGATGTTCACGCTCAGGGGTATGTGTGAATGCGCGAAGCCCGTCATCGGCATGCAAGTGCTCAACCACTTCGGGTGAACAGTTGTCAAAGAGCAGCAGTGGTCCCCCGGCAGTCTCGTATGTTCTCGGATGTGAGAGGCAGCGGCTCACCAGGAGTACTTTCTGCCGTCGTGTCTGTACGTGTTCTTTTTCGCTCATCATCTGTTCTGCTTTTCTTTCTCTTCTCATGCAAGACTATTCTTCAAGGGTGCTGTGGTTTGTAAATTATTCTCTACTCGTTTGTCTTTTTCCAAAACTCCAGCATTTCTTGCATGTGGTTCATTCCCGCGCCTCTCCGTTCTCGAAGAGAGCCTCATAGTACTATAGACATCGAAAAGAGTGAGATGTGACCCCAAAGGGATGCGAAGTGGAATGTTAGAGGCTTTGCAAGAACTCGATCATTGCTGCACCGACTTCAGCCGCACGCTCTTGTTGAATCCAATGTCCGCTATTTGGTAGCAGAACTCTTGCCTTCAGGTTTGGGACGACCCTCTGCATGTTGGCAAGTTGCTGTTGCCCACTGGGAAGAAGCACCACGGGATCGCGATCACCAGCAATAAAGAGCACCGGTGGTATGATGATGGCGTTGTGCCAGGGTGCCATAAGCTCCCAGCTCCTGTCAATCATTCGGTACCAGTTGAAGCCGCCAGTGAACCCTGTCCGTTCGAGCGTTGTCGCGTAATAGGTAACATCAGCCTCTGTCAGCCACGCGGGTAGAAGCTCTGGATCAGGAATGTGATCGAGCATACCTTGCCCCTCTGGGACTACAAGTATTTCCTCTGCGCTCTGTTGTACATTCCCCGAAAACGCATAGAGGAATTTCCGTATGGTCGTGCGAATATCACGCTCGAACTCCGCCTCAGAGGTTCCAGGCTTCTGGAAGTAGTTCATATAGAAGCCCTCGCCTAATGCCGACCGTGCTGCTGTCAGCCTGCTCACCGGGCCACGAGGGTAGTAGGGTACACTGAGCGCGACCACGCCGCGCACCCGGTCGGGCCGTAGTAGTGCCGTGTTCCAGGTGAGTGTAGCACCCCAATCATGTCCTGCCACGACCGCAGTTTCCTCGCCGAGCACATCAATCAGACCTATCACATCTCCCACAAGGTGCAGTTGTGTGTAGCGCTCACTCTCAGCAGGTCGGTCGGTTTCGCCATAGCCGCGCAGATCAGGTGCGACAACGTGGTATCCAGCATCAGCTAATGTCGCAAATTGGTGTCGCCAGGAGTACCATAGCTCTGGGAAACCGTGAAGCAGCAGGACCAGCGGACCCGTACCTTGCTCAGCGATATGCATGTGGATGCCGTTCGCTTCGATAAAGCGATGCGTAATCTGTGTCATATGTTTCCTCCTCGTAGCACATTGTTAAAGAGAGTGCAAATGTCTTTCTGTTTCTCCAGTATTATCAGCATTTCAGCACCTTCATCCATCGTTGAAACAAGCACGTCACAAAATATCTTCATACTCGCTCCGGTCCCATCCATAGCGGCGTCACCGATACGGTCAAAGAGGAAAACACGTCGGGTAATTGGAAGTCATGAGGACTTTGATAACAAAATTCTGGAGCAGGGCTGAGTACCATGTGTCGTTGCCAAAGACTTCCTCCCGTGTGTTGAAATATCGGTTCAAGTGTTTCATACAACGTTTCGTATGTCATCCCCGAAGGCTTCGCAAACCAGTAGGTTACATGAGGTATACTAGAATTCAAATCACCAGTATGGTGCCGATACAATCCACCCGTCCCACCAGCAGCCCACCGTGCAACCTGATGATGTGGTTCCTTACGGAACCCACTCACGGCACCTTCATTGAGTAAGTCAAGGGCACCTGAGTTCTCTACAATATACCAGTCCTCATACGTTTTCTCGCTTCTCCCTATCCAGGGAGCCTGCTCCAACAACAATGCTCTTGAAGAAAGAAATCCGTGTGGCCTGTGTGCAGAGAGCGTCTCATGGAAGCGGATCAGGTGCTCCTGATATATACGAGCTTCTATCTGCGCCTCACGCCAATGCCAAAAAAGATATGCAAGCATGTGTATTTCCGCCTCTTTCTATTGGATGAACGATACCACCTCGTGGGTGTCTATACCACCCTCTCTCAATTCTCTTTCATTCAACGAACACAGTTTCGAGGAATACCCCGCTTTATTTTCAGATATGCTCGGTGTCGTGAGTTTCATCTGCTTGAAGAATGCGGTCCGTAAAATGTTTGCTCATGCCTTTTGTATAGCGTCGTGCTAGTTCCTCCATAGGAGCACTAGGCAACGGTACATGCATATCAAACACGGTTCCTAAGAAGTCGAGTTCCTCCTGAATGGGCCATATCTGCTCATGTGCTTCTGGAGGGAAAAGCTGTGCAGGATTTCCAATCGCAATCCATCCAATTGGGACAACCGTCTCTGCTGCAAGCGTTGTATTCACATGAACAGTTCCATTGATGCGCACTCCACTTCCTCTCCCGACGATGGCTCCATTGAAGATACGGGTGCCACTAGCAAGAAAGCTATCCTGCTCTATCGTACATCCACTCAGGTAGGCATGAGGGCCAACTAAGACATTCTTATCAATGCGTACAGGATGTTTTCCAGTTCCTCGAATGACCGCGTTCTCCATAATAATACAGCGCGAACCGATAGATACTTTTCCCCCTTCCGCAGTAATGACCGCTCCAAAGAGAACACAAGCGTGCTCAGCAATAATGACATCGCCACAAAGAGTAGCTGTTGGCGCAATATAGGCTGAAGGATGGATTTGAGGACGCTTACCTCGATGTTCCAAGAGCATAGTCTCATCTCACTTTCTTTTTTTCTGTCTCTTCGGTTCAATGGCCGCTTGCAGAATATTGCTCTCTTGTATCAGTACTGTAATTTCTTGTTAGGAATACTCATTGCCGTCCTTGATAATTACGACATGCCTGCCTATCTGTATGCGATCAACCACTGGCTAGAAGAGCGTGATCATGTAAGAGGTGGGTAACTTGCTCAACATAGTTCATAGGCTCAGCCTCTGGCTCGAATGCAATCGAAATGTGACCTTCTTTGAGCGGGATGACGAGTTGAAAAAAGAACCCGTAGCGAATGATCATGTACATCAATCCTCCACAGTCGATCTCGCCCCGTTGCCGTGTGAGTGTCAGAAGCGTGGGATTGACGAGGAGTTCTTCATATCGGTCAGTGTCCGATGCGGAGGCATGGAGGATATCTGGTCGCTGTCGTATGAACAACTGTCCTGCTGAGTAGATAGAAACATAGCGGATCTCTGTAGTCAAGAGGAACAGGTTGTCGAGAAGTGTGTTCATAATTTCCCTCTAAATGTTGGCTTCAAGCTACCGCAAGCAACCCGCTTCTGCCATTTTTCTCGGAAGTAGGTATTTTCTCCCAGCGGTTTGCGTCAGGCGGCGTGCGTTACGCGTCGATGAGAATAGGTTGACCGAAAGGCAGAAAGCACAATTGTTTCTCTATCCCATCCGCGGCAAATGCCTGCTCGATCTCGGCCCGGCCCTCAGTGAAGTGCGCCCAGCCCTCGTAGTGGATGGGAATGACTGTGGCATCACGGAGCGTCTTCGCGAACTGCGCTCCTTCCTTTGCCGTGAATGTGAGGTAGACCGGGCCGTACACATCGACCTGTGCCGCTCCGAAGTGGAGCAGAGCCGTCCCAACGTGGAAACGCTGACTTACCTCTTCCAGGTCCTCGAAGAGAACTGTGTCCCCTGATATATAGAGCGCACCGCGACGTTGCCCATCCCACTCAACTATCCATCCGGTAACATCACCGACTGCACTCTTGATCTCCTCTGGTCCGTGACGCGCTGGCGTAGCGGTCACACGAATACGCTGATTGCCTGTCCCTGTCAGCTCGACTGTCTCCCAGGTCGTCACACCGCGTGCTTCTCCGCCCAGCCGTCGCGCTCCTGCGGGAGTCGTCAGGATATGTTTAGCCTGCGGTAAATAAGCACGACCAGAGCGGTCAAGGTTATCGGCGTGATGATCGTGGCTGAGGAGGACAACGTCCACTGAACCAAGCGCGGAGGCAGCAAGCGCTGGATCGGTCGTTTTGATCAACTCTTTCGGACCCGCGACGTATCGGCTGCCTGCCGGGTCGAAAGCAGGATCGGTCAGCAGACGCAGATGGCCGATCTCAATGAGGACGGTTGGTCCGCCAATGCGGGTGATGCGCACACGATCAAGGGGTGGTAACTGGTTCATACGCTCTCTTCTCGTTTCATTCTTAATCTACGCCTCTTACGTTTCCAACTCACGTTGTCCCTACAAGCTTACCTTTCTGTTTTTCTCTCTTTGATTCATACTAATAAGGAAAGGCTATACCAGACCAGAAAAGTGATCATTCACATACGCAACTTTCGCGTTCTCATCTCGTGTGGAAAGAAGGTAGCGCACCCACGCTTGCTGCTCATACCACACAGGAGCCATTTCCCAGACACAAAAGGTGGGGATATGAGTACCAAGCGGAAAAAGTGCGAAGTCTTCTTTTTGAAAAGGACTCTTGCTATAGACGGTTTTCCACAGTTCATTGGTGTTTTGCCACGTCGCGGCAATGAGAAAAATAACGCTCTCACAGGAATGTAGTAACACGAATCCTAATCGGTTTTCGATGTGCAGCTTTCCCGTCTCCACTTCTGACTGGACAAACGCACGGCTCTCTTGCCGCAATTCCTGAGCAAGTGGAGTGTCACTCCGGTAGATGTCGTACCATTTCAGGTAGGCATATGGTAGGCGAAGCTCCTGTCCAGGAGTGACTTGTTTTTGATAGTATTCATACGTACTGGGAACGTCCCCCGGGTTGTCCAATGAAGGAAGTGACTGTTTCAACTCTTCATCTCCGTTCTTCATCTCGTTCGACGTGTTGGTTCGGCTTGTCTGGTAAAATCCATCGTCCAATTGGTTTCCCAGGTGCTCCCCGCATCAAAGGAGAAGGCTTGCTCCCAATGGGCTGTATCGGTGGTACGATGGTACGTGATATAACGCACGTGAAAGGGTCTGCCATCAGGGGGAGTAAGCACTTGATAGAAGGTCCCAACCCCTTGCTCGAATGCTCCAACGAGGGGGGTAAAGTCTGCTGGATTGCGATTATCCAGCCATACCAGTGACCATGTGTTGCTTTCATCATCAAAAGTGCGAATATTGAGTCCTTTCACCTGTTGTCCGTTCGGAAACGTACTTTCATAGTGATCGATCATGACCCGACCATCGAGATGTTTGGTCCCCATTCCAGCAATCCCTGGAAATTCTTCCCACACAGCATCCTGGTTCTCTTGTGGGGTATCGACGAGTGAATGCATTTTCTTCCGTCGATTAAGAACTGCCCATGTGTGGAGATAGAAATCAAACTCGTGCGCTCCAGACGGTTGCTTCATAGAAAATCCTTCCTGCTCATGGTGGATAGTAACACGCCTGGCTATTCACGAGTTCTGCGTCTATGCAAGACAAGAGAGATAGTACAGCACAACGAGTGAGCAGAAAATAGCCACCACGTACAAAAATAAAGAACCACTTGACGTGATATGGACCCGCTTTCATGGAGTTGAAGAACATGGAACCTTACTCATTACGTTGTTCATAACTGACTGGACTCACATAGCCCAGCGACGAATGAAGGCGTTGTCGATTGTAGAACACCTCCATGTATTCAAAAATGGACTGTCGAGCCTCTCGACGAGTAGCATAAACGCGTCGATCGGTCCACTCGCCTTTGAGTGAGCCGAAGAAGCTTTCCATTGCGGCATTGTCATAGCAATTGCCCTTGCGACTCATGTTCACTTGAATACCTGCTTGGCCTAACAGCGTACGATACGTCTCACTGGTGTATTGACTTCCCCTATCTGACATACGGGAGATTGATTTCACCCTATTTTTGATGTAGTATAGCTGTGAAGAGGCACCGTGAGAGTCGCTCTCTGACGGAACGAGATCGCAGACCCCTTCTCGATCCGTGGGATCAGATCCCTGATCATTCATTGGGGGATGTGGGCAGACCCCTCATGCGTATGTGAGGACCCATTGCCAACCTCTGGTATGTCGGTGGGAGGACCACATCCACGGTCTCAAGCCACTTCAGAGTGGCGGCTCTCCTTCTGCTGATGTTGCAGAAGGAGAGTCGCACTGGACATCATGTTCGGAATCGTCTTCTTTGACAAGGAGGACTCACCGATGGCAAATACGACACCATCTCGCACACATCTCAACGCGATCCCCATGCTCACAAATGAATCCCTCTACGTGGGCATTGATGTTGGAAAAAAGGCTCACGTTGCAGGCTTTGTCTCCCTAACTCTTCTCGAACGACATCAACGTTTTGAAGCTTGTCCAGCTCTTGCCTTTGACCAATCGCGCGAAGGGTTTCGCTCTTTGATCGACCGTATTCGGTCCTACATTGCGCTCGAACAGGTGTACAACCTGCTTGAGCAGACGGGCCATTACCATCGTGCGTTGGTCCAATATCTGCAAGAAATCGATCTTCCTGTCTACATCCTGCCTGTTCAGAAGCGTCCAGTCGGCATGCTTAAATCGGATAAACGAGATGCGCTGAGTCTCGCAAACCACCTGTTCAATCAACTCGAAAAAGGCATCCAACTGAGTGACAAGACGCATCTCATTCGACAACTCCTTCCTCCATCAACGGCAGCAGTACAACTGAAAGGCTGGATACGCCATCGCTATGAACTGACGCAAGAGAGTACGCAACGCAAAAACAAGCTCACCGCCATCTGCGATGAGTTGTTTCCTGAGTTTACAAGCGTTCTCAAGAACCCTAATCTGCCAACTGCCCTCGCTATTCGTGAGAAATTTCCTACGCCCAATGCTGTTGCGACAGCTCCCTTTTCTGCTTTAATTGAGCTGAGAGCAAAGAGCCGTCCGACGCTGGGGCAACTCGAACAGCTCCAGCAGCTTGCAAGTCAGAGTATTGGCTCACATGACGTGATCCGTCAGAAAGGGCTGGTGCTCGAACAAGGTCAACTCATTCGAGAACTCAACATGCTGCAGGAGCACATCGAGCAACTGGAGACAGAAATCCGTCAAGTGGTTGAGCAGTCTCGTGAAGGGCAAATTCTCACCTCGATTCCTGGCATTGGGACCATTCAGGCAGGAGCTATCATCTCAGCTATCGGTAACATTCTCAATTTTGAGCATGCCTCCGACCTGAAAGCCTACTTTGGCTGGGCTCCCCAAGAGGAGCACTCAGGAACCTCTTTAGATCGTGTGCATCTGACTCATGGGGGAACGCGTACGATGAAACAGATGCTCTTCCTGTGCGTCGCGAGTGCTATTCAGTTAGATTGTGAGTGGGCCAGACTCTACGAACGCTTGGTGCCTAAAAAGTGCATGTATGATGAGCGCAAACGTACCTATCGTGGAAAAGTGAAAGTCATGGGTCGTGTTGCAGGACAAATGATCGAGATGATCTATGCTCTGCTGAAACAGGATGCAGAGGTCTTGAGCAAGCTCACTCAAGACGAGGAGTCACCTGCTCCCATCCTCTATGATCCTGACATTCACAGGCGTCATCGCAACGGAGAGTATCGACCACTGAAAAATATCTCTCCTCAACGCAACGTGATTCAGCTTCCACCGAGGACATCGTGAAGCCAGTGTTTTCTCTCACACTTTTTTGGGCTTCAGGAGATCGGGACACCAGTCGTTCACCACGCCCGTAGATCTCCCGCAAGCGCATTGCGACGAAGGAGCAACTTGGCTTGCGAGAGAGCAAGGAGCGTGGTAGACTGAGTGGCCCCGAACTCCTGAAGCCCAAAAACTCAGCTTTAAGCTTTAATTCCATGCGTATGAGTGGTGAATAAGTCCTGGCACCACCTCACGTGTTGCCAGAGCCTCTTCCAAGGCTCCTAACACGACATTCGTATCAATGCGGGTGGACAAATTCCATCCAATACACTTGCGTAAGTACGCATCCAGGAGCGTTGCCAGGTAGACAAACTCACCTCGTAGGCGGATATACGTCAGATCAGCGACCCAAATCATGTCTGGGGCGTCAGGAGTTCGCCTGTTAACCAGGTTCGGATAGATTGGGAATGATGACGCGAATCAGTCGTATGAACAAAATGCCGTTTGAGCTGACACAGTAAGGACTCTTCACGCATAATGCGAAGAACTCGTTTATGGTTGACGTTCCAGCCTGCTCGCTGTAAGGCATGAGTCACCCGACGATAGCCGTAGCCTGAAAAGTCTAGGATGATCTTTTCAATGGCATCGCGTAAGGCTATCTCTTCGGTTTGCTTGCATAGCCCGACCGTGACGTGTTGTTTGGTATAGTACCAGGCTCGATTGACCTGCAACAGCTCACAGAGATGACGGATGGAAATGGGCTGCTTCTCCTGACGTGCGTGCTCAATTACTGCATGTCGCTGTTCAAGGGGAGCTTGCCCAACTCACCATTTTCCAGGGAGAAGTATAAAGAGCCATGACGCTCTTGGTGCTGTTTTGAGACGG
>CAZZVE010000182.1:0-10615 GCA_964657325.1 uncultured Ktedonobacterales bacterium | reverse complement strand
AGTTCTTTTCCTCTTATCTTTGTTATATCACATCCTTTACCCGTTTTACATTATTCTCCCTGACCATGTATCGCTGAATCGTACACCTCTTGTAGTTTTGGCACGGTCTCGTATTGTGCCAGTTCAGACGGCTCAATCCAGCGCATCTCGGCGGCTTCCCAGTCGGTTTTGATGGTGTTGGGCGTCAAGACTTCAAAGAGGAAGGGATGTATGTACCAGTGGCGATTTATGTCAGCGTCAATGTATTCCACAACGGCACCGCGTAGTAGCATACGTACTGAATCGCGTTGCAGACCTGTTTCTTCGCGTATCTCTGTGTAGGCTTGCTCGTCGGGCGTCACATTTGGCTCTACGAAGCCGCTCACTCCTGCCCAATGACTTTGATAGCTGCCGACACGCTGGCTACGCCGTACCAGCAAAATCTTGTGTGGCGTGATATCTGTACGACGTAGAAAGTTTGTAACAACATGTGTGGAACGGAGTTCTGGTTGTTGTGTAGACATCTCTATTTCTCCTTTTGCAATCGTTCTATGAAGGTGACAGTATAGCGTGTTTCCTGTATACTCTAAAATGACTACGCTACTTGAGAAGGGACATATACTTTCATGCAGACGGAAGAACCAGCTGTAATAACGTTAGAAGACGCGGAGCCAGATACGCAGTCATGGCGTGATATTGTGCAGCCGTGGTGGAAAGCTATGCTGTCGATTCTTCCAATCTTTCTGTTGACACGTTTTCTTTTTGTGTTTCTTGCGTATATTGGAGGCATACTTTTCACTGCCGCCGATTTTGCTGCGACTTCTGTATCGTATCACGATTTGCTGGCGAACTGGAATCGTGGCGATGTAACGAGCTATCTTACGCTCGCGACGAAGAGTTATACACAGCCTGCGCAAACTCTTTTATTTCCGCTCTTCCCTACACTTATTCGCGTTCTTGCACCACTATTTCGGCAGAGTCAGCTAACGGCAGGCTTTTTCCTCTCGAACCTCGCATTTCTTGGTGCATTGATTATCTTCTATCGTGTAGTGGAAATCGAGTTTGACCGAGATACCGCGAAACGTGCTGCGTTGTACATCACAGTTTTCCCGACGGCGTTTGTCTTTTTTATTGCCTACAGCGAGTCGCTTTTTCTCTTCTTTGCGCTTGCTTCGTTTTATAGTATACGCCGTGGCTACTGGTGGATCGCAGGTCTCTTTGGTGCGTTAGCGACATTAACACAATTCGCAGGACTCTTTTTGTTTGTGGTATTCCTCTACGAGTTTGTACGTCAGATGGGACCACAAGTACGACACGCTTGGCAAGAACAGTCGCAACTACTGTCACGCGTCCGCCCTGCGCTTCCAGCACTCGCGGCTTTACTTATTCCGCTTGCGCTTACACTTTATTTTTCGGCATTACGGGTAATTTTTGGAGACCCATTTGTATTTGTACGGACACAGGCGCAGGCGAGTGCGGGCTTTTCCTCACTCTTTATCGTGCTCAAAGCATTTGTAGATCAGCCGCACTTTAGCCTTGTCGTTGTGCACTCTCTACTCGATGTAACTGCATTGCTTCTCTTTGTAGGATTGATGATACTCTGCTTTTACGGCCCTGAACGTCTTATGAAGAGCCAATGGATATTTGCCATATTCGGTATCCTTCTCCTCTGTTCGGCCCTCTTATTTTCGGGAAGCGCGACACAAGATACAACAACTTATGAGCCTCTTGCATTGATGCCACGTTTGGTTGTCAGCATCTTTCCAGGGTTTATTGTACTTGCACGCCTTGGGCGACGTGCGTGGCTTCATCAAGGCTATCTTCTGCTCGCTTTACCGATGCTGACATTCTTTGTACTACAGTTTATCACCGGGCATTGGTTGATTTAAAAATCTTTTTGTGTCATAGATGATCGAAAAACAGGGAGACCGCAAGGGTCTTCCCTACACGTAGGATGTCCGCAAACATGTAGGGAAGATCCTTGCGGTCTCCCTTGTCTCTCCCTAATAGATAAAGACCATCCATAACTCCTGCTTGACGGATTGTTAACTGTCCTATATAGTAGGATTGGAGCAACATGTACCCTTGTACATATCCCAAGAACAGCGTTATTCATGGACACACTGTATCACTTTCGAGCCTTTTATAGGGCCTATGCGTTTTTTTACCATTGGAGGTAGGCCGACGTGTCAAATATAATCGTCGTAGCCCTCATTATCACCATACCCCTAGGTGCATTATTAGCTATCCTTACTGGTTTCTATGTCGGGTGGAGTCGCAACAAAGTACGTTTTGAGGAGCGTCTGCGTGTGGAGAAGGAGGCCAGTGAGCGTCAATTACTGGACTTACAAGCGCAGCAACGCGAGGCATTGCGTGAAGCACGTGATGAAAGCGCAAGTTTTCGTACTTCCATAGAACATGAGAACGCGGAGCGCCGTGCCGAATTACAGCGTCAGGAGCGACGCATTCAACAAAAGGAAGAGAATCTCGAACGGAAGATTGATGCGCTTGAACTGCGTGAACGTAAGCTACAAACAAAAGATCACTCACTTGACCAGGCACGCGAAGAGATCGAAGAGATCAAACGCGGTCAGCTTGTAGAACTTGAACGAGTTGCTCAACTCACTGAGGAACAGGCACAAGAACTGCTTTTGAGTCGTGTCGAGGATCAGGTACGTGGTGAAGCGGCGCGGCGTGTTCGCATCATCGAAGAACAGGCACGTGATGAAGCAGATGCACGTGCACGTGAAATCGTGACGCTTGCTATTCAGCGTTGTGCCTCTGATCAGGTTTCTGAGTCGGTGGTCTCTGTTGTGCAATTGCCTAATGACGAAATGAAGGGGCGCATCATTGGACGTGAGGGACGCAATATCCGCGCGCTCGAAGCCGCGACTGGCGTTGATCTGATTATCGATGATACACCAGAGGCGGTTGTACTGTCCGGTTTTGATCCTGTGCGTCGTGAGGTTGCGCGTCTGGCTTTGACAAAGCTCATTCTTGATGGGCGCATTCATCCTGCCCGTATTGAAGATGTTGTGGCGAAAGCGCGACAAGAAGTTGATATTATCGTGCGCGAAGAGGGTGAACGCGCGGCGATGGACGCGAATGTACCGGGGCTACAACCAGAGTTACTCAAAATTCTTGGGCGACTCCACTTTCGCACGAGTTATGGACAGAATGTGCTGTCACACTCAGTAGAGGTATCTATTCTTGCCGCTACGATTGCGCATGAGCTAGGTGCGGATGTGAACGTTTGTAAGACAGCCGCTCTGCTTCACGATATGGGCAAAGCAATCGACCAGGAGGTTGAGGGACCACATGCGATCATTGGTGGTGAGGTTGCACGTCGTTTCGGGAAATCACCAAAGATTATTCATGCAATGGTTGCTCATCATGCAACCGACTCGGAGCCACAGACGATTGAGGCGGCGATAGTGCAGGCTGCTGATGCTATCTCTGCTGCGCGTCCAGGTGCCAGACGTGAAACGATTGATTTGTATATCAAACGTCTGGAAGCACTGGAGGGTATCGCAAACTCGTTTGCAGGCGTTGAGAAGTCATTCGCAATTCAGGCTGGACGTGAGGTTCGTATTATTGTCAGACCAGAAGAGATCGACGAATTCGCCGCCAATCGACTTGCAAGCGAAATTGCTCACAAGATCGAGGAGAGCCTGGACTATCCCGGACAGATCAAAGTACAGGTTGTGCGCGAGACACGCTCCGTCGATTATGCTCGCTAACCACTCTGTAAGGACCGATGTATCACGTCCTTGTATGGCATCAACATCGCACGAGGACATGACAATGCACATTGATAAAATAGTGTGGTAATTCACCTCACAAACGTCCACAAGGGGCGACCCTACTATACGATGCCCATGTGGGCATAGCCCACGGATTATAGTAGGGTCGCCCCTTGTGGGCGTCCGTGGGATTCCCTTCATAATCGGTCCCTACAAATATAGAAAGAGGTTTTTATGCCTAATTATGTTGACCTGCACATGCACACAACTGCCTCTGATGGCTTGTATTCCCCAACTGAATTGATGCGTCGTGTCAAGGAGGTGGGTCTACGCGCTGTTGCTCTTACCGATCATGATACAACAGGTGGTATCGAAGAGGCGGCTCGAACAGCGCAAGCATTGGATATTGAGTTTCTTCCTGGTATTGAAATCAATACGGATGTCAGTGGTGGTGAGGTCCATGTACTTGGCTATTTCATCGAATTTCAGCAAGCAGCGTTCCAAAACACGCTTAAGATATTGCGGAATGCACGGGTACGACGTGGTGAGCGTATGGTTGAACTTTTGAACGAAGAGGGTATTTCTATTTCATGGGAGCGTGTACGCGAGATTGCGCAAGGAACCGTAGGGCGTCCTCATGTCGCGCAAGCACTGGTGGAGGCTGGCTATGCGCAGAGTGTGAGCGATGCGTTTGATAAATATATTGGCAATGGTAAACCTGCCTATGTGCCACACTACAAATTGTCACCAGAGGATGCTGTGCATTTTATTGCTAGCGCGAACGGCTTGCCTGTAATCGCACACCCAGTTACTCTGCCTGGATTAGATATCCTACGATCCTGGTTGCCAAACCTTAAAGCGGCTGGTTTGGTTGGCCTGGAAACCTATTACGGACCGTATACACAACAAGACGAGCAGGCACTTCTAGCTATCGCACACGAATACAGCCTCATTCCTACTGGAGGTACGGACTATCATGGCCCGAATATTCATCCTACACCATTAGGTGGTCGTTATGTGCCCTACGAAGCAGTCGAGCAATTGAAAGCAGAGGCAGCCAAACGACAAGGAATAACTCCACCGCCGTTCGTACTACCTGCATCAGTAGAAGAAAAATAGTTTGAAAGTAGGTTGCGCTATGCGCAGGAACCGCGCATAGCGCAACCTACTTTCAAACTCTACGCAATACCTCTCTTCTACCAGCATCGCGCCATTTGTTGCTGTCTCCTTGTCCATCGGAGGTGGGCTTACGACGTTGCTGCTCGTTCTCCGTATGGCTTTGCATAAGTAGACTCGCTGCAATCGCTGCCACCTGCTCTGGTGCTATTTCTTGTACTATCTCCTCTGATACGCTGTCTTTTTTGCGCGTATCCCATTCTTCCGCGATGAAGTCGGTGGACATATCGCCAGCGATATAACGCGGGTGGTCCATGAGCCAACGCGCAAACGGAATGGTAGTACGTACGCCGACGATTTTATACTCGTCGAGGGCGCGACGCAAACGGGCAATAGCTTGCGTTCGTGTGTTGCCCCACACAATCAATTTCGACAGGAGTGGATCGTAGAAGAGAGGTACTTGCAAACCCGCATAGAGACCACTATCAACACGTACTCCTGGCCCTGATGGTTCTTGTAACGCCTGTACAGTTCCTGTAGCAGGCAAGAAACGATTCAACGGGTCTTCTGCCGAAACGCGGCACTCGATAGCAGCACCACGTAACGTGATATCCTCTTGCGTGAACGAGAGTGGTAGACCTGCCGCAACGCGGAACTGCTCTTGTACAAGGTCAATGCCTGTGACCCACTCGGTGACAGGATGCTCCACCTGAATACGCGCGTTGACCTCTAAGAAATAGAAATTACCATCCGGCCCTAGAAGAAACTCTGCCGTTCCCGCGTTGACGTACTTGATCGTACGAATTAAGTTGAGCGTCGCGCTTGTCATGCGTTCGCGTAATGCGGCGTCTACAACAGGAGATGGCGATTCTTCAATCAGCTTTTGATGCCGACGCTGAATGCTGCATTCGCGTTCACCAAGATGTACGACATTGCCATGGGTATCGGCAATAAACTGGACTTCTATATGACGCGCAGGTGCGACAGCCTTCTCAATGTAAACACGCCCATCGCCAAAAGCACTTTTTGCCTCGCTACGCGCCGTACGCAATGATGCAAGCAGGTCCTTCGGATCGCGCACGAAACGAATACCTTTACCACCGCCGCCAGCAGCTGCTTTGAGCAGAACCGGGTAGCCAATTTGCTCGGCAATGTTTGCCGCTAGCGTGTCGTCCTCTACATCGGACATCGCGCCAGGGACAATGGGAACGTTTGCGGCTTGTGCCGTACGGCGTGCTGCGGTTTTCTCACCCATTGCGAGTTGCGCTTCGGCTGAGGGACCTATGAATGTAAGCCCTGCCTCTTGACATGCCTTGACAAAGTTTGCATTCTCAGACAAAAATCCATAGCCGGGATGAACTGCTTGTGCACCAGAGTGTTGTGCGACTTCAAGCAGAACAGGAATATTAAGATAACTTTTTGACGCGACGGAAGGCCCGATATGATAGGCTTCATCTGCCATACGTACATGAAGCGCATTGCGGTCCACATCACTATACACAGCGACACTCGTTAAGCCAAGTTCACGACAGGCACGTATGATACGCAACGCGATCTCGCCTCGATTGGCTATAAGGACTTTTTGGAAAGGCCACTGGGAGACCGAAAAATTGTCTGTAGAAGGCATAAAGGCAACCTCGACTTCATGAAGTATTTCTTGCCGATAGTATAGCACAAGAATGTTTTTGTTCTTGATGTACCGTATTTCTATTTTGACCATGTTTGTGTTTTGCAAAAATCAGGATAAATGGGTAAAAGCTTCAAAAGAAGGACATTCTTGATCGTAGGAATAAAATTCGTATGGAAATATTATCAGAAACTAAGAAAATAGGGCGGTATTGTTGCGTAAATGAATGTGCATCTATATAATAGTGAAGCGAGATATGTTTTTGTAGTTTGTACATGTCTTGCTAAATGCATAGACAAGGAGATAACTTTGTATATCACTACAGCATATCCTGCAAAATTTCTTTATGTTGGGCTGATACTATTGCTTGGTTTAGTGGGACTCAGTGCTTGTTCTGATCAGTCAAACCAGACTCCATCTCAAAACAATCCTATTAAGATAGGGACCTCTATTTCTCTTTCGGGCGATTTCTCAACAGATGGAAGAGCACTTCAGCAAGGTTATCAGCTTTGGCAAGATGCAGTAAATAGTCGAGGTGGTTTGCTTGGGCGTCAGGTTCAGTTTGATTTTCTCAAGGATAACAGTACTCAAACTCAAGTGACCAAGAATTATCAGAAAATAATTTCAGCCAATCATGACAACTTGATTGTAGGTCCCTTTTCCACTGGTTTAACGATAGCCGCATCATCTGTTGCAAAACGTTATAACTATGCATTTGTTGAAGGTGCGGGCGTAGCCCCCAAGGTATTTTCGCAGGGTTACAACAACCTTTTCTCGGTCTCACTCCCTGCCACTAGCTATTTGAAAAGTTTTGTGAACTTTATTTTGTCTTTGCCACAAGCTCAGCGTCCACATACGGTTGCGTATGCCACAAGCGACGACTTTTTCACTCAACCTCAAGTTGATACTGCACGAACATTGTTAGAAAAGGGGGGAGTGCAAACCAGCCTCTATGATGTTTATCCAGCAGCAACGACAGACTACAATCCCATCGCACAAAAGATCATTAACTCCCGTCCAGATATTGTTATCTTAGGTACTGATGGTCAGAGCGACTCCGTTGCATATATGAAGGTGTTTAAACAGCAGCATTTCAACCCTGAAGCCATTATCGCGACGGCAGGCCCTGACCAAGGCGACCAGTTTACAAAACCACTTGGAGGTACTCAAGCTGTAGAGGGTATTTTTGTACCTAATAACGGATGGTTCCCCGAAGTCAAAAATTATCAGAATGACCAGTTTGTCAGCAGTTACATCGCCAAGTATGGTGGAAGTGCAAACGATATCAGTGCCGATACTGTTGAAGCGTACAGCACTATGCAGGTGTTAGAGCAGGCTGTGGCAAAAATTAACAGTATAGACAATGCCAAGCTCATTCAAGAGCTACATTCAGATACGTTCAACACTATCCAAGGGGTAGTAAAATTCGCTGAAGATGGCGAAAATACTGTTGCAGTGGCTTATCTGTTTCAATGGCGTTCAGGCGGGTTGATCGTGGTCTATCCCGATAGTGCAGCCCAACAAAATCCACAATTTCCTAAACATCCTTGGTCGTAATAGGAAAGCGCATAGGGGAGATGGAATGCATACATGCTACATTTCCCTTTAGCACAAGGTTGTAACACTGTACAATAGCAAAAAGAAGTGAGCTACTTATGACTTTTTCGTGTAGAAAAATAGTTTGTATAGGAATATAAGGTAGCTTCCTCGCTCAGTGTTTCCTTTTTTGCCAATATGATGTATTCTATTCATTGGAAGTGTTCTATGAAACTAACTCCACATATCCTGAAGCAATCTCTATGTTTGAAAGATCGTATATGCGACTTACAGTTGCGTATCGTTGTGAGAAGGGACTAAAGCTAGCATGTTACGATTTTTGAGTAATACACCTATTTTTCGTCGCATCTTCCTGCTATTTTTGATTGCGGCTTTGGTACCAACCTTTATAATCATTTTGCTAGGAAGTTTTTACCTGAATAATCTTTCAACGCGTGGACAGGCAGTTCAAACGAGTTTTGACGCGCAGAGTGTTGCAGCGGCTCAACAAAACAACTTAGAACGCATGAATGCATCTCTACAAACACGTCATAACCAAGTCTTTGCATCACTTTCTAATAGTGTAACTGATTCTTCTTTGGCGGCATCGGGCGGATTGATAAATGCAGACATCGCTACACGTGAGGTAGAATTCAACTCTACCCTAAATTCATATGCTGATACCTATGAAATCGCGACATCAAGCAACATGAGTGGTATTCGCACTATTTTGTTGAATGATAATCAAAGTGCTAGTTCCGAGATTATTGGTGATCAACAACGAGCTATTTCTGCTGTTACTGGTACCAACGGTCTTTGGGCCAAATATAAAGTTTTGCAAGACAGCGAGTTAAGCCAGCTCCAAAACTTAGAGAACAATCCTCCACAAACTAAGGGTGATCTTAATAATAGATATCAGCAAGCTTACTTAACACTTTGGAATGCGAACAGTGTATTTACAGACCTTAAAAATGACTGGCAGGAAGTAAGTGCTGAAGCAGTAGCAATGGGCAAAGCAGTCACTACAATTGGACCTTCTATTACCTCACCAATTATAATTGCCACTGTTCTGGCTATATTAACAACAATTATTGTACTATTTGCAATTGGTTGGGGTCTAAACCTTACGATCTCAAACCCTCTGCGTCTGCTAGCATCTCTTACCAGACGTATTAGTAGAGGTGATACCTCTGCTCGTGCTACAGTTCAAGGCCGTGACGAAATCGCACTTGTTGCAGATTCTATGAATGGTATGCTTGATAGTATTGTAAATCTGATTCAGGAGACGAAAGCCCAACGTGACAACTTGCAGACACAGGTTGAGAAACTTGTGAGTGAAGTTAGTGGCGTTGGTGAAGGTGATCTGCGTATTCAGGCCGAAGTAACGGCAGATGCATTAGGAGTGCTTGCAGACTCCTTTAACTATATGGTAGAAGAACTTGGGGGTCTCGTTGTCCGTGTCAAGAAGGTGGCAACTGAGGTCGATAATTCGACGGTGACAATTCTTGATCGCATGACACAACTCGTTGAGTCCGGCAGGGCGCAGATTAATCAAATTTCTGAAGCTGAGATTGAGATTGAGCATCTGTCGGCTTCTAGTCAGCAGGTCGCGGAACGATCACAGATACTATATGATGTAGCACGCGTTGCTCGAGAGGACGCAAACGGTGGACGCGAAGCTGTGCGACAAGCGGTTGAAGGTATGGGACGTATCAATGAGAACGTGCAACTTACAGCGTCAAAAGTGCAAGACCTGGGTGAGCGTTCACGTGAGATCGACGAGATTGTGAATACAATTAGTAGTATTGCTCATCAGACAAACCGCCTTGCGCTTGACGCTGCAATTCAAGCTGCAATGGCTGGCGAAAATGGCAAAGGCTTTGGGGCTGTCGCGGCAGACATTAGGCGTCTCGCTGAACGGTCGAAAGAGCAAGTAGGCTCAATCACAAAAATTGTGCGCAACGTTCGTGAAGAGGTCGGTGCGGTTGCTATTTCTATGCAGGATACTGAGCGTGAAACTCTGTCAGGGACACGCTTAACACAAGAAGCGGGCATGGCATTAGGAGCAATCTTTTCGGCAGTTGAGCGACAGGCACGCGAGATCGAGAATATTAATAAGGCTGCAACACAGCAACTACAATCGTCGAGTGCTATTGTGCAAATCATGCATAGTGTGTCTGAAACAACTCAGCAAAGCAGTATGACGACGCGTGATGCATCACAGAACATGGAGCGTCTTGCTCGTCTCGTTGAGCAACTACGCTTTTCTGTAGAAGCTTTCAAATTGCGCGAAAATCAGGGGTATTTCTTCCCCAACACTGATATCTCAATGCAAGATGATTCAGATAGTCAGATGACGGTAAGTGGCGTTTTCCGTACTGTTAGTGGGGGTGTACAACCGGCACAACAACTTGTAGGTGCAAGTTTTGCATCTAATGCCCTTCCACCTGCACGTCCTGATAACTCCTTCTCAGCTTTTCCCACGACACCAAGTCCTCGTTATAATGGTGATAATTATGATAACAGCTTTAGAGATCAGGACTACACTGGGCCGCAGCCATTTTTTTCGAATGGAAATGGTAGAAATAGGTAAGATGTCATAAAGAAAGGTGGG
>CAZZVE010000181.1:0-10775 GCA_964657325.1 uncultured Ktedonobacterales bacterium | reverse complement strand
ATTTGTCCTTGACGGCTGGTGAGCATATCAAGCGCATCCTGGTATTCATCTAAAGTAAAATGGTTTGAGATGAGAGGTGCGAGGTTGAGTAGACCAGCACGGTAGAGATGGAGCACGTAGTTCCAGGAGGCAGCATTGGCACCAAACATGCCAAGAACATTGAGTTGGTTACGCACAAAAATATCACTTTCCACACTCAAGAGCGCATTTGAGCCAATTGTGCCTGTGAGTAATACTGTACCACCACGCCGAGCAAGCAGCATAGCCTCAACCGCCGCCTGTGCATGAGCAGTTCCTTCAAAAGTGAGATCAGCCCCTCGGCCTCGTGAAAGCGAACGCACTAATACCTGCGAGTCGTCTCGACTGGCATTAATCGTGTGTGTTGCGCCGAAGGTACGTCCCAAGGCTAATCTATCTTCACGAAAGCCGATCAGCGCAATCGAGGCAGGACTACACAAATGCGCTATCTGTACAGCAAGCAAGCTTACAGTATCGTCACCGACAATAGCAACACTATCTCCTGGTAATAGCCGTGCATGAAGGAAAGCATGTGCTACTACAGCGCAAGATGCTAAAAGTGTTGCTTCGTCAAAAGGTGCTGTGCTTGGTAAGATATGTACCATCTGTGCGGGTACAACAATATATTCGGCTAATCCACCTGGACGAGTAAAGCCAAGTTCATTGTAGCCTTTCTCACACAAGTCTGTTTCGTTCCTGCTACAGTTGCGACACTTACCACAATAGAGCAGACTTTCGCTCACAACCTTATCCCCCACCATGACGTCATCGACAAGCTCCCCTAGTGCCACAACCTCTCCGGCCCATGCATGACCTGGAATGATAGGATAATGGGAAAACCCCTCTGGCCGTGTGCCACGATACAGGTCAGCGTCACTTGCATCAAGGCTTACAGCATGTGAGCGCACGAGCACCTCATCTGGTTTTGGTGACGGTATGGTCACGTCAATCATCTCGACAGAATCTGGTCCACTGATCTGAATAGCCCTCATGATGCCTCCTTGCAAATGTGCTCACTCGCTAAAATAACGACCTTCATTATACCGCATGCAGCCGAAGGCGATGGCTTATTGAAAACCAAGCATACGAAGTTGCATTCTAGTTGTTATCTACTTGTTATTGTCGCAAATCAAGTGCTCTGGCATACTGCTAACAGAATACATAGTAAAATAGATATATTTGTATCTATATCTTTTAACACAACCGCATGCCGTGTCGATGGGGAAAAAGACTAGAAAGGGTATACGTGTGACCTACGAACAACTTTTAGAGATCGCAAAAGAGCGACATTTAACACAACAACAAGTCGTCAGAATGCTGAAAGACCTCATTATACATAATGAAACTTATCTTATCTCTCGCATCAGTGTAGGCCAACATTCAGGCTTCGATGACGTACTGCTACAAATACAACCTGCACTCGCGCTTGCAATCTCGCTACTAGAGGAACACAACACAGAGGAAAATGAGATGTAGGGACTCATGTATCACGTGCTGCTCGGCAATCGATTGCCGAGCAGCACGTGATACATGAGTCCCTACAACCGATGTATCCCATTCATTTGTTTATTTATATGATTAGGCCCGCATCAATGTTAAAACGGTGCCTTTACAAAAATTGCCAGGACAATTGCTAACGAGAATACAACCCCGAATACGAGATGCAACTGTGCAGTCTTCTTAATGCCTATCATAAACGCCTTACGGTCTGTAGCTCGCAGAACAGACCGCACATTTGTAAATGCGAGCGGGAACGTGAGCCAGACTAGAAGGCTGAATAGCGGCAGAACGTGCGTTACAACAAAAAGAGTTACAGCAATATAACTGCCCACCAAAAGGAACGCGTGAAAACGCTGCCCAAACTTCTGACCGAAGCGTACAGGAAGTGTGCGCTTATTTACCACTATATCGTCCTGATAGTCCCGTGTATTATTCATGTTCAAGATAGCAACAACAATAAAGCCAACAGGGACGCTAGCGGCAAAGGCCGACCATGACCAGGAGGGAATTTGTACATAGTATGATCCCCATGTCATAAGAAAGCCCATAGCGATATATACCATGACATCCCCTAAGCCACGACTAGCAAACTTAAATGGTTCCGCACTATAGAAGTACGCGATAGCCATAGCAGCCAGTCCAAACAGGAAAATTACTGGACCAACAAGATAGGCAAGGATACAACCAAGCAGTGCGGCAAACACAAAACAGAGAATTCCTCCACCAAGTACCTGTCTAGCCGTCATTTCGTTCCGAAAGATTACCGTCATTGCCCCCAACGACTCAGCGTGATCGAGGCCATAGCGATAGTCAAAGTATTCATTGAAGTAGTTTGTACCTATCTGTAGAAACAAACACGAGAAAAGCGTGACTAAAAACGCGACAAGATGAAAAGTGCCGTTGTACGCGGCGATAGCAGTCCCAACAAACACTGGTGTCATTGCAGCAGTGAGTGTAAACGGCCGACTTGTCTTTATAATGACATTCCATGCTGGAAATGGGGCATGCGAAGACGCGACTTGTGATAGATGAGTTTCTTTCATAACAACCTCCCTCTTTTCTATTATATAAAACAAAATTATGTATATGACAACATCCCAGAAACTAGAAGTTACATATTGTAACTAAATTGCACATTCATTCGTGTACTATCCAGAAGCTACATACAAAGGCTTTGAATTGAGCAAGATGTTAGAGGGATGCATTGTTGCTCCACTTCAATCAAGCATACTCATAGCAACAAGTATACTGTAAGTAATCCCTCACTACTATTATTAGCATATAAAGATTTGGAAAGGACAATACACATTATGGCAAAGACATCAGATGCAGTAACAAACAGCGCACAGGATGCGCAAGAGCAGTACTTCCGTGTCACCGACCAGGTTCCTGAAGAAGTATGGTACTGGGCCGCTCTCGGCTCTATCGTTATCTCAGCAACCTTGTTTGCCTTCAACAAACGCGACTGGAGCATCTTCGTAGGTCAGTGGCCTCCAACATTCTTGCTCTTCGGCTTGTTCCACAAGCTGCTGCGCCCTTCCCGATAATACTATCCTTTGTTAAGGATAAAAAGCCCGTCTGTCATGTATACTGTATGTACACGACAGGCGGGCTTTTCGACTGTTGTATATACAGAAAGTAGAGCAAAGGAGCCTTCATATGCAGAATAACGAAACTGGAAAGCGATGGTCAGAGTTACATAACATCGCTATTGTCACTATCGACTCAGGTAAAAAAGTTGGCACACTGGAAGATTTTTATTTCGAGCCACGCACCAATGAGATATATGCTCTGTACGTGAAGACTGGCGTTTTTGGTCATCGTGCCCTCAAAACGACTTCTCTCAACGCTATCGGCACCGATGCCATAACATTTGCAGACGAAAGTAACCTTCTTGAGGAAAAGGCCGATGAGCTTCTTGCAACACTACCACTAGGACGCGCTTTGCTTACATACAAGGTACTCAGTGAGGGTGGTACCGTCGTTGGTGCTGTAGGCAATATAGTACTCGATACGAGTGTTCCTGCACATTTGCGTGTTGTCGCTTTTGAGTTAGCAGGCGGGCTACGCAACAAGCTAAGTGGGCATTACCCAACATTTTCATCTACACAAGTTGTCCGTTACGGTGCCGATGTGCTTGTCATTCCTGACTCAGTAGCTCTTCCACTCACAGCGCAATAGTCCTCTATCGTTATCTCCATGCGACGACGACATGATGGGACAGAGCACCCATCATGCCGATAATATTTTCCATTGACCTTTCAATATACATTTGCTAAGATACTCGCTATAAGAATATATGAGAGAAAAAGAACGATTTTCCGTGCGAGAAAGAAGGCATATATTTCATCATGGCAAATGTGAGTTCTTTGGGCATAATTACGCGGAAAGAGGATAGTTTTCTTACGCCGTGAGCAATAGATATGCAGCGAGTACAACACCAATCAGGCTTGCAAGTACTGTAAGCAGAATAGCAAAACCTGCTTGTGGATGAAACTGCTCACTGTCAATAGAGCATCGAATATGTAGAAAACTTAAGAGCGACACAATCATGATAACCACGCCAAGCAATGTGAGTGTCACGCCGATGAAAGAGGAGTAGTGAATTGACGAGGCATCCTGGGTACCACTCTTTACGCCAAGCTCACGCAACAACAATCCGAAGCGTTCCACCACAAAGCCAAACGTACTAGTCGCTAGACCGGTCCGTATCCAAGCAAGAAATGTGCGCTCGTTGGCTAGATGATCTGTGACGTGCTTACTCGTCGTGATACGTTTCGTTTCAGGCTTTTGTGTTAGTATCGTATCGTTGTTGCGTGTCTCTTCTGTCTGCGCCATATATGCATCCTTGCAAAGTAACTACAAACCAATTAGCAGTAAGAGCAATTTATAGTACTCAAAGACAAGGGCGGAATAGGCAGAAATTTCTTTCATACCTATCCATGTCTGCCCACTTCGAGAGGCAACACAGCCTCTTTAGCAGCAGGACCCTTCGACAACAAGCCCATACCACCCTTGTACTTGAAAAGATAGAACAAGAGTAGAATCGAGGGCAGGATAATTGCCATGCCAATGATAACGCCAATAAGCAATAACAATTGCGTACTGGGTGTACTTGCCGCCGCATCAACTGTTAGTTTTGGTGGAATAATATATGGTATCTGCGAAACACCCCACGAGCCGAGCATAAATGCTGCCTCAGCGATGATCAGCGCACGCGCGATACGGTAATAAGCAAAGTAGAGTGCCGCCGCCGCTCCTGCTCCAATAACCATCGTGGCAATCACCAGAGGAAGCGCGTGATTGAGCATACCCTGCCACAATGTCGGTGCCGCAGACGTTGCCTCGAATAATCCTAATGCTCCTAGCACAGCAGTGACCGCCCCAGAAATCAGGCCACGTCTACGAAACATCTCAACGAGATGGATTTTGTTCTGGTTTGTTGCTTCAACGGTCAAAAAGATCGCTGCAATCGTCGCGCATAACGCGAGCGAGAGTACACCTATTGTTATAGTAAATGGCGTGAACCACAGACCCCCAAGGTCCGCTTGCGTCTTTGGACCAAGGTCCTGTATTTTCCCACTCGCAACAGTCGCCGCCGCTGCCCCTAGAAAGAACGGTGTAATTATGCTAGAAACGCTGAACACACGATTCCAGATGTTCGTCGTCCTCTCCAGACCGTGGGTGCGAAAGATGAACGCTGAGCCACGCAGGACTGTACCTAGCAACGCAAGTGTCAGCGGAAAGAAAAGTACTGAGACAAGTGTTGCGAACGCACCTGGAAACCCCGAAAAGAGACCAACGACCAGGAACACTAGCCAGACGTGGTTGACTTCCCACACTGGACCGAGAGCACCGTCAATCAACGAGTGTTGCTCTTTCGCAGTGGGGCCAGACACGAATATCTCCCAAATGCCTGCCCCAAAGTCGGCTCCGCCAAAGACTGCATAAGCAATCAGGGCAAACCATAGAACACTAATTACAATGTATGGTAAAGATGGTGGTAAGGTCATAATTCCGCACCTTCCTCTGACGTTTAGACGCCGACTTTTTCCTCTTGCTGGTCTGTCACATCGGCACTTTCATCTTGACCACTCGATACCGCTTGCCACTCCATTTTAGGTAGTGGTTTTCGTCCCTGACGTAAAAGTAGGACGATCATGGTGACAGCAAGCACAATGTAGACCGCAGAGAAAATCAGAAAACTAATATTGAGAAATGGTGCTGTTGTCACTGCCTGACTGGTACGCAATAACCCGTAAATTACCCACGGTTGGCGTCCCTCCTCCGTCACCATCCATCCAAGTTCTACAGAGAGAAAGGCAAGAGGACCAGCCAATATAACGCCTAACAGCATCAAGCGATACTCTGGTATGCGACGTTTGCGCAAGAAGTAGAGCAACCAGAAAAGACCGGCAATACCCAGGATGAAAAAGCCGCTACCAACCATACCATCAAATGACAGGTGAACAGGCAAGGGATTAGGTCGATCCTGTGGTGCAAACTCGTTTAAGCCCTTGATTTGCGTGTTGGGATTATACCCTACTAACAAGCTTAGCCCATCAGGAATGTCGATTGAATAGTAGTATGTACCTTTACCCGTTTGGGTGTTATAAATGGGGAACCCACCAATGTGAAGCGGAACATTTGTCGCTGTCTGGAACACACCCTCCATCGCGGCAAGCTTCGCAGGCTGTTTTGACGAGAGATAACGAGCGTTAAAATCGCCACTCATAATCTGTAAGGGTGTTGCAATAAGTGCCATAGCCAAACCTAACAACAAGCCATAACGTCGATAGGTATCACGCTTCCCACGTAACATCGAGAAGGCATAGAGTGCTGCGACACCAAAACCACATGCAACATAGCAGGCGAGCAGCATATGTACTGTTTCATATGGTGTACTTGGGTTGAAGATTGCACTTACTGTATCAATGCCCGTCAATTTTCCGTTCTTGAAGATGAAGCCTGTAGGGGTGTTCATCCACGAGTTCGTGGTCACGATGAACCATGTTGAGGCTGCCCCACCAATCACGATAGGCAATGAACACAACCAGTGCTGAAAAGGTTTCAGACGATCCCAGCCATAGAGATAGATAGCGAAAAAAATTGCTTCCAAGAAAAAGGCAAAGCCTTCAAAAGCGAATAAAGGTCCAATAATCGAACCTGTGTAGTTGATGTACGTAGGCCAGAGTAAACCAAGTTCAAACTCAACAATCGTACCAGAGACAGCACCAATAGCGAAGATAATGGCGGCAGACTTCGACCAGCGACGCGCCAGCGTCATCCATACAGGGTCTTTCTTTCTGATAGCAATACCTTCCGCAATGCATAGCAGAAGCGGCAAGCCGACGCCCAGCACAGAAAAGATAATGTGAAATGCAAGTGACGTACCCATCTGGGCACGTGCTGCAAGTAGATGAGGCATGCAATTCCCCTTTTGTAAACCGATGATAATGCAACCAAATACAAGTATCTATCAATATCACGTTCTATTGTAGGATTCTGTATACGATGCGACAAGCAGAACTGTTATTGCATAATACGAATATCACGCCAGCCACAACTCATTTCGTCAAGCATTACGCCACCGATCTCTATTTGCTTTGTTGATACATAAACACATGTCCTCCTATGGTATAATCAGGTTAGCATAATATATTAAATGAGGAAAGGTACTCCACATCATTGCCGAATGCGGAAAAAATACTTGCTAACATAAAGGGCCTACGCGACCGCTTACAACCAGACGAGGAACCGCTTGTGACTATTCCAGGTATTTGGGATAGCATTCCAACGGGAGAAAGTAAACCCCGTCCGACTACCTGCGAAATCGTCGTCACCAATCAACGGTTGCTCGGCTTTCAGTATACAAAATTTCCACGCGAGCGGCTCTTTCTTGAAGCCTTTTCCCTGTCCACAATTACAACGCTGACATTTCGTCAAAAGTCGTTCGACCCACTCTTCCGAGAACTTCTGGTCAGTGATGGTTTGCACAAAGCTTATATTCGCTCGTCACGTGAGAAGATAGAATTGCTCAATCAAGAAGTGCAGTCGGCAATTGAAACGTACGCTCCTCATACTACATCCTCTACACAAACCGCTTCTAATCAGGAAGAAAGTGAGAAGCAAATAACGCGTCCTGCTCCTCCTATATATGAACGCAAAGAGCTTCGCACACCATTTGAGCAATCGCATCTAGGTATTACAGTACTTTTCGTTGGTGGTCTGCTACTAGAAGTTCTTGGTATTCTTTTATGGTCTACTACTAGGAGTGCGCAAATAGGTCTTCCCCTTTGTATCGCAGGTTTCTTCGCGGTATTTGTTGCGATGCTGACAAGGAGACAACAGAGCTAGTTGAAGGCTCTCCTGTCTCCTCTTATGTACTTGGTGAAGTGCTATATATCTGCTGTGCTATACGCTGCTCATCTGCTGTAGCTAGCTGCATATGAGGCCAGTATTTATGTGCTAGCTGATTAGCGGCAAGAAAGACACCAAAGCGATACAAGCAGAGTGCATATGGTTGTGCCTCTACTGAGGTTAAGCTTTGCTGCATCATTACCACATTCAAACAGCTCGCAGTATCAGGCAAAGAGATTGATTTCCAGGTCATGCCGGAAAATGATGATCTAAATGTTCCTCCTAAGAAAGAACTATTCTCTGCTTTACGCTGTGCAGTATCACACACGAACGAGGGAACTTGTGCTGGCTCGTCATTCAAGAGTTGCGATGACGAAGAAACGACATGCCACTGTGCATCATTCAGCGAAATCTGTAGAGGGAGGAAATGTTCATACTGCATAGTTGAGTCTACTCGCTCTGAGGTTTGCACAATAGGTTTGCCACTGAGAGTAGTGTATTCAAATGTTACACGTACAGTTACAAATACATCCCATACTCGCGTTTGTGTTTGTTGTGGCACAAAGTATTGGGAAGCACTACAAAAAACACGACAGTCTCTTCCTTGATTACTGCAACCATACGGGTTATCCACAAAGAAAAATGGTCCACAGGTGCTGGTATGCGATGCATCTGTATCAAGATTATAGTGGATTATTACTTTTAGTGGCTCATGTGCTGTAGTGTGCTGTAGACCTAGAGAATCTGTAGCATATTCTTCTCCTGGTTGCACTATCTCAGTTGAGGTGTAAGTTCGCAACATTACTTGTACTGCTGTTATCAGTGCGTTTTGTTGTGTACCTGATAATTTTGCGAGCGACGCAGGAAACTTGAATAGCCAGCCGCCACCCTGATTGTTAGACAGCATTTGGTTATAACCACACGTATCTATCCGAAAATTAGGAGGGACGGAGACGGTACACATTTGAGGAAGAAAAGGAGCAGCAAGCCAACGAAGCCTATGAACACCTCGTAGCAGGTGTAGTGGTATATCACCGTTATATGCGTTTGGAGTATGGGAAATCAGTTTGCCATCAACAAAAAGACGGCCCCATTCCGGTTCTCCATCGACATAAAAGCGATCTGTCCCTGCTGGTATTACTTGTGTAGGTGTAAGCATAGATAGGGCTAGCAACTTAGTATGTACAGCAGTAGTGCTTCCTATAATACCCAATAATACCAGTATCACGATGCCAGTGGTCAAGATTGCTTGTGTACGCCGCTGTTTGGGTAAGAAACGCGAGATACAGAATACAGATGATGCTTGTTGATGGCTAGAAGTAGGTTTGTCATCAAGATCAATAATTTCTATATCAAAAGTATCTTTGTCTTCTTGCTTTTCTTCCATACACACTCCTAACAATAACTAAGAATCGTCTTCTGAAATTACAAGTTGCTGCGCAAGTTGTTGCTCATGAGTATCGGCGACAGGCATAGTAGGCCAGTACTTGTGCGCGACTGCGTTAGCGGCGAGAAAGACGCCAAAGCGATGCAGGCAATAAGCGACAGGAAGTGGGTCATGAGTATCTTGTCCATTGTTTAATGTTGCGATACTCAAGCATCCCTCAGCAGAATTCGCACTGGAGATATATTGCCAATCAATACCTGGATTCGCTTTTTTTGAAGTTGTAGGAGTGAGCACATCCTTGACTGTGTTTAAAGCAGTGTTACAGGCTACATCCAATTGTTGTCCGTAGAGTGATGGGGCCTGCGAAGTGCGCACAGCGGCATGCCAGTTTGTACCATCCCAGGTAATGTGAAGAGGCAGGAGATGATCATAGACAACAGTTGTGCCTAGTAATTCCGGCTGATTTTGCGCAAGAACAGTACCGTCTTGTGCGCTGTACTCCCATGAAGCTTGCACAGCCGCGAATACATCCCATGATGCAGCCTGTGTACGATTTTCATGAGAAAGTGTTGAGGCTGTACAGAACAGATAACATTCTTGACCATTAAATGTACAAGGCGTACTTTCCTCAAAAAGCGTACTACATACTCCATCAAGTGTATTCTCAACATCGAGTTGATAGCGTAACGTTGCTTTTAGTGGTTTTGTGGCACGCCGCATCGACTCACCTGTTGTATTTACAGCATAGAATTCCCCTGGTAGCACCGTCTCAGTAGGAGCATGCGTATCAAGTTCCGTTTGCACTGTTGTCACAAGATTAGTAAATGAGGAGCGCGGCAATTGCGCCAAGGACACAGGAAAACGAAAGAGCCATGCACCGATACCCTTTGAATATTGTGTAAATTGATCAAAGTGACAGGTATCTGTAGTGTTAAATGGCACTGTTACTACACATTGTTGTGGTACAAAAGGCGCAGCAACCCAACGAAGTAGGTGCTGTCCACGTGTAAGACGAAGCGGGGCCTGATTTGCATTCGCAGTACTAGGTAAGCGCGTTATCTGCCTGCCATCAATAAACAACCGACCCCATGTCGGGTTCGCGTCAAAATAAAACAACTCAACGTTTGGCCCTGCGTTTACACTTGATGTTGGTACAGGAGGAATAAATGTTTGTACAAGACGATTGCGCATAGGCGCATAACTACTTAAAAGCACAAAAAAGAGCAGACTGACAATGCTCACCGTTACAAGCAGTTGTATACGCCGCTGTCGCAACGTAAAACGTGATGTACGATGTGTACGTGTCTCTGGTAAAGCAAAGAGGTTTTGTTCAGAAGCATTGTCAAATATATCTTCATCAGCTAAATCGACGATTTCAACATTCAGGTCACTTACTTCGTCTATGTTTGTTATTTCAAACTCAAGATCGTCTTTCTCGTCCACGTACAGTTCTTTCTATCTGTGCAACTTGCTGTACTCATAATTATAACTCAAAAGAGAGGATGCGCGG
>CAZZVE010000180.1:0-10965 GCA_964657325.1 uncultured Ktedonobacterales bacterium | reverse complement strand
ACTACAGAGGAGTGGAAGAAGCCGCTCGGTTTCTAACCGACGCGGAGTGTCACATATAGATACCCTTCTCAGCGAAAAGCTACTTCACACCAATTACAGCAGTCGTTTTAAATTGTCGAGAAGTCGGTCCTTGTTCAATGGAAACAAACGTGAAACCGATCTGCTTCATGGCTGGAACGATCTGAGTTTCTAAAAGAAGCTGGTAGTGTTCTAATCCTGTTTCATCCGAGTCTATTGTGCCAGTCGAGAGCGTCACAATAAGCATACCACCTGGTTTAAGTACTCGGAAAATTTCAGCAAGAGCACGTTGAGGATCAGGCCAGAAATATATAGTCTGGATGCTAAATACCTTATCAAACTGATTATTAGAAAAAAGAAGAGTTGTTAGATCACCCTGGCGTAGAGTAACTCGCCCAGATTTGATCGCACGTGCATTACGACAACTAGCAGCATGCATCATTGTCTGCGAGATATCTATACCGAACACATGTCCATCAGGTGCTTGAGTAGCAACCAGTTCAATAGCACGACCTGCACCGAAGCCAAGTTCCAATATTTGATCCTCCGGCTGAATATTCAGCCGCGAAATTGTCCAGTCTGTTTCTGATACGTGTTGGCGTACCATCTGTTCTCCAAGTACACGTCCAACAATACCCCTTGGATGACCATACTGACCGGTAAGAAGAAAGTCATTGATGCGGTTCATCAGGTTCATGTTCATAGAATTACTCAAGCTCCTTTATTACAAGTATTCCTTCTAACTAAAAGAGTATATGTTCCTTATTTATCATTATACGTGTTACTAGCTAACTTCTTTGAACATTTTTTATACATTGTTCTCCTCATCTACAAGAACACGCACTATATGAAACATCACATAACTTTATATAACAAGAAACATGTAACATTTCTGTGAAATTGTTTGCGTTATGTAAATTAACGATATTACTAATAGATACTTTGTTATATCTGTGCTACGATGTAATTCCGCAAAGTAGTCGTAGAATGTAGTCATACTACGCGCATACTCATCCCCTGTGACGTAGCAAGTGGAAGAGGAACAGATATGGAAATATCATATATGAAGCGCGGGGATGTGAAAACCATCCTCGTGCTAGACAAAGATGATACAGGCGATGTGATTGAAGCTATGATACACATGTCGTATCACGGTCAATACATCGTGCGAAAAGCCACGTCAAATACAGAGGCTTTATATTGGCTTGATGCAATACCATCAAACGAGATACATATGGTGCTACTAGGATTGTCAGAGCAAGAAAATAGAGAACTAGTACGTTATATGGAAGGCGTGAACATCCGTGGTGAATACAATCTCGTGTTGCTTACGGATGATACATATTACAACGAGGCGCAGTCGCCGTTAAAGGTTGAGGCGAATGTGTCGAAGTGGCCCTTTCGTCTCAAAGATTTATTGTCTTGTATAGACCGTTTCGCTGAGAGAATGGCACAAATCGTATGACCATATTCATCATACTGATCTCCGTCGTACTCATTATCTTCTCTATCGTATCAGCCTGGTGCATAAACGAACACGCCAACAAAGAAACCTCTCTTGACATTATCGCTATTGAGGAAACGAAGGTGTTGTCACCACATCCTGTGAAGCTGCCGATGCACTTCTGAGAACGTCTCACATTACCAGGCAAGCCGCGTTACTATCTCAACGCGGCTTGCCTGGTAATGTGAGACGTTTGTCCAGTAGCCTCGCCGATGTAATGTATATATAGTACCGCCTAAGATGGTTATACGGCACCTGTGTTGCGCATAAGACCACCGTCAATAAAGAAGGTCGAGCCGGTCACATAGCCAGAAGCGTCGGATGCCAGGTAAACTGCAAGACCTGCAATCTCTTCCGGTTGGCCCATACGATGCAGTGGTATCTCTGAAAGAAGCGCATTCCACTTCTGTGGATCGGCCTTTACATCCGCGTCAATCGGAGTATCAATCGCGCCAGGACCAATGTTGTTGACGGTGATATTGTGTGGAGCAAGTTCGAGGCAGATTGTACGTGTTAGCATGCGCAGTCCACCTTTGGCACAACAATAAGGCACATTTTGCGGCATGGGAAGGTCTTCATGTACAGAAGAAATATTGATGATGCGTCCAGCAATATTGCTCTTGATCATCTCGCGTGCGGCTGCTTGCGCGCAGAAGAAAGGCCCTTTTAGATCAACACCCAATACGCGGTCAAACTGCTGTTCGGTCGCATCCAGGAAAGGACTGTGAATTTCCATACCAGCGTTGTTTACCATAATATCTAGCTTGCCAAAATGCTCTACTGTTTGCTGAATCAGGCTCATTGCTTGCTGATATTGAGACACATCGGCTTGAATAACAAAAGCTTTCCCTCCGCTTTGCTCAATCGTTTGACGCACCTCTTCGGCCTTATCCTGAGCATGGGCATAGTTGACAACGACCGAGGCTCCTTCCTTCGCAAATTGAAGCGCAATAGCCCTCCCAATGCCGCTATCTGAGCCTGTAACAATAGCAACCTTCTGCTCTAACTGCATATATATTCTCCTTCATGTCTTTTCTTACGAAACCAGAGTTAGTAGAAATTACGTAACTCTATTTGTAACACGGACTATACAGAATCAAGTTTCAGTATCCTTTTATAAGGCGTATATAGCGTTTACGCTATTCCTTTGGTTGAGATAGTTGGTTTCTCGTAGTAGTAGGGTTACGTATCATATCCTCTTGATTGTTAGGATGTGCCCGATTGAGTGGAAGTTGCTGATGATGATACATACGATTAGAGAGAAGCGCATGATTTGATGTCATCGCGACCTGCATAGACTCAATGATGCGTTCAAGTCGCTCGATACTTGTAAACACGTCTTGCATGCTTGTAATTGTTCCATCGAATTGTTGATTCTTCACGAAATGTCTATCATGTGGCTGGTCAAGATCAGTACGTACCAGTTCTTCACGTATCATCTGTAGTCTTGTAGTAAAGTGTTGCTCAATAGCTGCGATTGATTCCTTGAGTGAAGTATCCAACGCGGAAAAGCGTTCATCGAGAGCCTTGTTTACTGCCTCTGCCAAATCATCCAAAGGAATTTCGGTATGTAGCTCCAACTCAGATAAATTTCGCGGTATCTCTACTGCTGTCTCCTCTATAGGAGTGAAATGCTCTCCAATGAGTTGATCAAAAGAGATAAGCTGTGTATCTAGGGCATGTTCGACTATTCTTTCCAACTGCTGTTTTAACTCGGCTTCACCGATTGATGTTGATAACGTGGGAGTTTGTTGCACGTCGATTTTTTGATACAATACCTCTTTAAGTTTCCTATATTGTTCAGAAAGATGCTGCGAGAGTATGCGCACAAGGTCTTGTTGTGTAAAAACTAAGCGCCGCTCGATTTCACGTCTAAAAATATGCAGGTGTTGGTCGAAACTGCGCTCCAATTCGCGTCGTTGCTGTGTAAGTTTCTGCTCTAAAATAGTATTAAATGACTGAAGTTCATCTTTTGTAAAAGACATTGCACGTTCTCCCCTTTTCCAGATATCTTGTCTACAGCTACTTTATAATGCTGTGAGCAGTATAGAGACTTCCGTATAGCTGTGTCAATGAAGCGTACTCATTGTGCTAAAGTTGGCGAGCAGGAGATTTTTCTGATGTGATATAGTGTGTTTGAGTGCGACACACAAGTAGCAATAGCCTGTTCGTAGAGCAGACGAAAATGGTCTCCACATTTGTGTCCTACTTAACATCCCCCAAGTGGTATGGAGGCTTTTAATGAGTATTGATTCATCACAAAGCATTTGGTCTGAGTTACACCCTCTTCTGACCGCTCTTTTTACAGATGATACACAACGCGCAACCTTTTTGGTACGACTAGAGGAGCATTTTGTCTCACTCACCGATCTATTGCGCAGTCTTTATGGTGATCGGGCTGACTTTACCGAGCAGTTCAAACAAATACTTATGACCGTAGCACACGCATTTATTGCACGACCTCCAGTTCTGCGTGCGCTTGATGTGAGCCGCGATGTACAATGGTTTCAAGATGAACGAATGGTGGGTGGTGTGTGCTATGTTGATCTCTATGCCAGCAATCTAAAAGGTATTCGTGAGCGTATTCCCTATTTTCAGGAGCTAGGACTGACGTATCTACATTTGATGCCCCTCTTTCTCTCACCCTCTTCCCATAATGATGGCGGGTATGCAGTTAGTAGCTTCCGCGAAGTACGCCCTCAACTAGGGACGATGGAAGAATTAACAGAACTTGCGACGGAGTTACGCGGACACGGAATCAGCTTGGTGCTTGATATGGTTATGAACCATACTTCAGACGAGCATGAATGGGCCGTGCGTGCTAAAGAGGGAGACCCAAACTATCAAGACTATTATCTGACATTTCCTGATGAAGCATTGCCAAAACTCTATGAACAGAATCTACGCGAGATATTTCCTGAGCAAGCACCAGGGAATTTCACGTATGTGTTAGAGTTACAACGCTGGGTGTGGACGACCTTTCATCGCTATCAGTGGGACCTTAATTATGCGAATCCTGCTGTTTTTAACGCGATGCTAAGTGAGATGCTCTTTCTCGCTAATCGCGGTGTAGAAGTGCTTCGGCTGGATGCGTTGCCCTTCCTCTGGAAACAGCTAGGTACTAACTGTGAGAATCTTCCTCAAGCACACGCTCTCATTGCAGCATTTAACTTGCTGATTCAGATTGCCGCGCCTGCCACCATTTTCAAAGCAGAAGCGATTGTACACCCTGATGAAATTGTGAAGTACGTCGGTCAGGAATGTGCTATCAGTTATAACCCATTGCTAATGGTCTTAATGTGGGAAGCGATGGCGAGCGGCTGGACACATTTGTTGCAGCATAGCATGATCAAACGTTTCAACATTCCTGCAAATGCCGCATGGGTGAATTATATACGTAGCCATGATGATATTGGCTGGGGTTTTGCTAATGAAGACTGTACTGAAGTTGGTATCGATGGTGGAATTCATCGTATCTTCCTGAATAGGTTCTACACTGGTCAAGTTGAGGGAAGTTTTGCGGTCGGTCTCCCCTTTGGCTATCATCCGCGTACAGGTGATATGCGTATCTGTGGTACAACTGCTTCCCTTGCAGGATTGGAGCAAGCGTTACATCATGGGAATGCATACGCGATTGACCTATCTGTCAAGCGTATCCTGGCAATGATGGGAGTAATCCTCACTGTTGGCGGGATTCCGTTGCTGTATCTTGGTGATGAGTTAGGAACGCTCAACGATTATAGCTATCAGCAGGACCCAGCGAAAGCAACAGACAATCGCTGGGTCCATCGTCCATTTGCACACGAGCAGACTCTGGAACAACGCCATAATCCTACATCCGTTCCTGGACGTATTTTTAGTAGTTTACAACGTATGATTGAAATACGTAAGTCTCATCCTATTTTCGCGGCACATAACCCCACAAATTGGCTCAATGGTAGCAACACACATATAGTGTTGTTCGTAAGGCAACAGGGGCAACAGGCAGTCTACGTTGTGGTAAATTTCAGTGCATACACGCAGTCTCTTGACCTACGTCAATTTATCACGAGTAAGCACGTCATTGATCTACTAACAGAAAACCAATATAAGATAGATGAAACGTTGACGCTTCCACCGTATGGAATGGTCTGGTTACACAATGCTAGCCCAACCGAGGAAGCACAATAAAAAGAAGTTCGCTCCGTTCCTCTACCAAAACTCTGGGTGTTATGGAAGGACGCGAATAAGAGCGAGAGTCTTTCACTTGGCATCACTCATAGAAGAAGTCAATCCTGACTTGCTTGGTCTTGCTCTATAGTTGTGTGAAGTAGACCAGAGCTTACAAGTAATCGTCCACTGCGCGGGTCAATTAGCCCGTTGACCTCTTGCTCGATACTGACCGCCTGTGTATACACATCCCCAGCAATAGCTCGTTTCCGAAGCTCGCGTTTGAATGCTCGAATTTGCTCTATTCTGGTGGTCGCATCCTGTGGTCCACCATACATAGGGAAACCAAAACCACCCCACTCGCTGACTATGAGAGGTAACTGACCTCGATAGAAGAATGGGTCACCTACAACGAGGGGTTCCGCAGCTACTCCCTCATTATTTCCTGCCACAAGTCGATCCAGGAGTTCCTCCCATCGTTCAATGCTTGTTGTATAAAGATGTGCAGTGAGTATATCCGCCTTCAGTCGTCCTTCCTCAGAGACATGATGCCAGCCATCGTTGTCCACTACTAATACCTGTGGCGCATTCAGCCTCATATAGTTGTACGCATCGGCAATGTAGTTACGCGTTTCATCACTGGTAGCGATATCTTGCGCTCCCCAGTCCTCATTGTACAAGCTCCATATGATTACTGATGGATGCGCGCCAATGCCGACCAGCATTCGCTTCAATTCAGCCCAGTGATTAGCACGGCTACGCTGGCTGGAGCTATGTGGGCTAGGTACCTCTACCCAAAGGAGCATTCCCGTCTCATCAGCAATATCATAGATACGTGGGTCGATTCCAGCGATATGTACGCGCACCAGATTACACCCCAGCATCTTCATTGCTCGCATGTGCCGACGCATCTCCTCGAATGTGGCAACGCCAGGCTGGTACAGAATGCCATCCAAGTAAATTTTCTCATCGTTGAGATAGAGAGAACGAGCACGTGCTTCAATCTGGCGTAATCCAAAGCGGGTTTCGATCTGTGAGATGTCTCCACCAGGTCCAGTAAGCCGCGCAACGAGCGAGTAGAGATTCGGCGTAGTGGGTGACCAGAACTGAGCACCTGGTAGCGCGACCGTGACCCGTTGACGCTTTTCCCCAGCCTCTAAGGGCAACGTGAACTCAGAAACCGTGAGAGGACGATCACTTCCCTTGCCGGTGACGACGAGGCGCAGGGTATATATGCCTGGATCATGAATACGCGTTGTCAGCGTGAACTCAACGCTTCGGTCTTTGATTTCACTCAGCACGTTGAGACGTGAGCGCAGGCGATTGCGCTCAATCGGCTCTAACCAAATACTACGTACTGGTCCACTGATGGTCTGGTACCAGATGCCTCCACGTTTGTATACATATGACTCCTGCTTTCCGCGTGGTACCTCGGCGTCCAGCGAATTTACTATGCGCACGGTTAATCGATTAATGGGCAACATATACTCTGGAGGAAGTTCGTAGCTAAAGGATGTGTATTCTCCAAAGTGTATCTCCTCACCCTCAATAGTTTGCAGAGGATGTCCATTCAACCATACACGTGTTTCGTAGCCACATGCACCGAATGTAACCTGTACGGGACAGCCGGGAAGAGTACACCATTTCTCTGGCACAACAAAATCGCGTTCGTACCAAGCAATGATTCTATCGTGCCAGGACGAGCTATGGTCCTGTATATCATGAGCCTGTGCCATATGCTCTTCAACTGAACCGGGCCACTGCGCTGTTTCGCTATAGGGATGCTTAATATACCAATGCGCCTGTAGCCCTTGGTCAGCACGGTCCAACGCGAAGTGCCAACTTCCATCAAGTAGTTCGTACTCATTGTTACGAGCTACTGAGCGTGGCAGCGGATTAAGATAGTCCTTAAGTACCTCAGCCTCGTCCTGGTCCTGTGTAAAGCGAAACTCATATTCCACCGTCATCATCTCCAAGGATTTATTTGTATGGGAGTTAGTTCAAATATTGCTTCACTATAAAAATCCATTCCCTTTGTTCTAGTAACCCCTTCAGTATACACTTTCCATGAATCGAAAACAACGTCCTTTCTATGAAAGTGGAGTAGATCACGGGAATCGCTCCGTGAGCCTGGCGGCATCCCTTCAACAGAAAGATTTACACCGACGGTGCCGCAACGCAGCCGCGGCTACGGTGTAACCTCTCCTAAGTCTCTGGACAAAAAGAACAACAATTGGTAATCTGTTAGTACGAGAATAGCTGATCTGGCCAGCATGTTGCTGGCGATATGAGAGGAAGTATCCATGAGTATGGCTCAGGAATATATTGAGATTCGGGGCGCACGTGAGAACAATCTGAAGGATGTCTCGCTACGCTTGCCCAAGCGTAAGTTAATCATTTTTACGGGCGTATCGGGTTCGGGCAAGTCCTCTCTGGTCTTTGATACCATTGCCAATGAAGCGCAGCGGCTCCTGTTTGAGAATTTTAGTATGTTTGTGCGCAACTTCTTACCACGCTATCCCCAACCAGACGCCGATGCGATTGAGAAGCTGAGCATGGCAGTGATTGTTGATCAGAAGCGTCTTGGCGGCGGCTCTCAGTCCACGATGGGGACTGTGACAGACATCGCGTCAGTACTACGGTTGCTCTTTTCGCGTATGGGCAAACCATATGTAGGTTTTGCCAACGCCTTTTCCTTCAACGATCCACAGGGTATGTGCCTGGAATGCAATGGCCTGGGCCGTAAGATCGGCATTACCACGGAAGCACTGATTGATACAACAAAATCGCTGAACGAGGGAGCTGTCATCGCCCCAGGACTGGCTGACTGGGAACGCGATCTTTATGCGCATTCTAGCTTCTTCGACAACGACAAGAAGATAGCCGATTATACAACAGAGGAACTGGACCTGCTTCTCTACAGTGAACCGCGCAAACATAAGGGTCTGGCGTACAACACTTATGAGGGCTTGGCGTACAAGTTTAATCGCAAGTTCGTTGCGCGGGACATACAGACACTCTCGTCTCGTATACGGCAAAAGGTCGAGCCTTTTTTGAAGCTCGGTCCTTGCCCGCTCTGCAAGGGTGCCCGGCTCAACCAGGCTGCCTTAAGCTGTAAGGTCAGGGGATACAATATTGCTGACATGGCCGCGATGGAAGTCGGTGATCTCCTAGAGATAGTCAAGGGTATCACAGAACCAGCAGCGGAGCCTATCGTTCGCACGCTGACTGAACGACTGCAACATTTGGTGGATATTGGTCTGGAGTATCTCAGCCTGGATCGACCCACCGATACACTGTCTGGTGGTGAATCGCAACGGGTCAAAATGGTTAAGCATCTTAATGGCAGCCTGGTAGATGTCATGTACATCTTTGACGAACCGAGCGTCGGACTTCACCCGCGTGATGTCCATCGTCTGAACGAACTCCTGGAAAAATTGCGCGACAAAGGGAACACGGTCCTTGTAGTAGAGCACGATCCTGATGTGATTAAGCGGGCCGATTACATCGTCGATATGGGACCATATGCTGGGAGCGAAGGAGGCAAGATTGTCTATGAAGGCGATTTCACTGGTCTGCTTCAAGCCGATACACTGACCGGCAACCATTTGCTGCGTAAGAGGCCGCTTAAGGAGAGCTTTCGCCAGGCGACCGGGTCTCTGCCAATTGTGCACGCTACGGTGAATAATTTGCAGGATGTCAGCGTGAATATTCCCACTGGCGTGCTTACAGTCATCACTGGCGTGGCTGGTTCAGGCAAAAGCTCGTTAATCAATGAAGCCTTTCTCAGTCAGCACCGGGAAGCAGTGGTGATTGATCAATCATCCCTGAGCACTTCCAGTCGTTCCAATACTGCGACCTATACCGGCATCATGGACGACATGCGCAAGGCTTTTGCAGTAGCCAACAATGCAGATGCCGGTCTGTTTAGTTTTAACTCAAAAGGTGCCTGCCCTAACTGCCAGGGACTTGGCGTGACCTACACCGACCTCGGCTTCCTTGAGGGTGTCAAGCTCCCTTGCGAAGTGTGCAGTGGAAAACGCTTTAAGGACGAGGTGTTGACCTACACATTGAACGGGAAATCCATTGCTGATGTTTTGAACATGACTGTTCAGCAGGCACTGGCGTCTTTGAAGATCAAAGAATTGCAGCCAAAGCTCCAGGCTTTGAGCGATGTGGGTCTGGACTACCTGACCCTCGGTCAACCCCTGAGCACTCTCTCAGGCGGCGAATGCCAGCGCGTCAAACTCGCTAGCGAACTCCACAAGCGTGGCAGCATCTACATCATGGACGAGCCTACCACTGGCTTGCATCTCTCGGATATCGGTCGCCTGCTCACCATCATGAACCGCTTGGTCGATGGTGGCAATACTGTCGTCGTCATCGAGCACCACCTCGACATCATTCGCAACGCCGACTGGATCATCGACATGGGACCCGAAGGTGGTCACAAGGGTGGCACTATCCTCTTCGAGGGCACCCCCCGTGACTTGCTCAAAGCTAAACAGTCCCTGACCAGTCGATATCTGTAGCAGGCACGTTAGCCAATTATGAGGAGGCACAGAAGGAAGAGGGAGAGCAGTGTTTCTCTCCCCCTCAATAGCAAGCAATAAGGAAAACCTTTTTTAGTTTTCTTCATTCGAGAGCAATGCGACCTCTTGTTCACCATCTAGCGTTTGCTCTTTCGCCTCGTCGTCTCTCTGTAGGCGCGGAAGAGCGATCCAGACACAGACAATGGCGAGAACAATAATGAACGAGGCCGAGGCATAGACTTGAAAATGCCCCCACGCTGTGTACATGAAACCGCCAATCAGTGGTCCGACAACCCATCCAAGCGATTGCAACGATTGCATGGCTCCACTCACACGACCTTGTTCACGCCGTCCAACCGTTTCAGAAATGAGACCTCGCAGAGCATTTTCGACAAGGCTGCCTGAACCTGCGAAGAGTGTGATACCGACAAGTAAGAGAATTGGTGTGGCGAGAAACGCGATGGAACCAAGCACAAGGTAGCTGATGCCGACCAGCACCAAAGCGATGAGACCGAGCCGTATGTTTCCCAGCCTTGTAAGCAACCAGCTCACCAGCACACCCTGGACGAGAATGTCTACCGCGCCGAGCACGGTGACCACGAGACCAGCCTGCGTGACATTGAAGCCAAGGCTATCTTTCATCAAGACGGTGAGCGTCGCCTGCAACATGCCCACTGGGAACGCATAGAAGAACCAAGCCAGCAGGAACCAGCGCAAGTTTGCCCAACGAAACACGGACACCAGTTGTTTCAAGGGATTGAG
>CAZZVE010000179.1:0-10982 GCA_964657325.1 uncultured Ktedonobacterales bacterium | reverse complement strand
CACGTACATGTGCACGTTCGCCGAGGCGAACGTGCACATGTACGTGTTGTTATTTTTGTCACTCGCTTGCGCTTGCCCCAACGACAAAAGCGTCAACTTGGCTTAGTTTTCCGCGCCAATAAGGAACTTTACTTTTATGGCCCGCGCTCGTGATAGTTGTATCACGTAAATGGACATAGCGAAACACGAAGGGAAGTCCCTCTGATCCTATCTCTGGCTGATCTACTGGCGGAATCAATGCTGTGTAGTATTCACGGAACACATCCGCGGTTTCCGGCTCCTCCTGTCGATACATCTGTTCATACAGATCAATGTAGAATTGTGCGTATGTTGCTGTACTAATGAGTGTCCCGAAGACGAGCAAGCCATGCATTTGAAACATGACCTCTATTTCAACCTGTTGTTGCTCCACGAGCCGTACCCACGTTTGCAGCGCGATGTCTTGTTCGCCATATTCTTTTAACCAGAGTCCCCGCCGTTCAGCCTTCGTTACCGGACGAAACGCTGGATCAAGCGTTGGTTCTTGCTCTGCCATACCGTTGCCTCCATCGTATAGTATCTCTATTATATCCGAATTAGGCAGCACATATAGCATCTGTAGGGGTCTAATTCTATTACACCTTTTTAGCAATATACATTGTTAGAGAACATTGGGAAGCATTTCAACATTCGCCGACATTGTACATCGCCAAAAGGTGTAATAGAATTAGACCCCTACAATTGACGTATCCCCATTATTTTTCAAATTGCTTCATTACGACGTAGAAGCAGCTCCTGGTGTGGGATTGAGAGGTAGTGCCATCGGTTGTCGTGGTGTTTGATTGAAGTCAAAATCGTTCACAAGATTGCCCAGGATCGACACATTTTCTCGTACTGTAGGACGCGGATCAGGGCGACCATCCGTCTTAGGATCGATACGTGAACCATTCAGGAAATCGTCTTCGATAAACTTGAGGTACGCATCAAAACTGAGTGTTTGATGGTCGATAGAGCCTTGCTTTGCATATGGGCTGATAACCAGCCCCGGCACGCGCAGTCCATAACCATTTTCATCTACACTTGGAGGAGTCACATGGTCATAGAAACCACCCCAGTCATCCCAGGAAAGAAAAATGGCGGTACTATTCCAGTCAGGACCTTGCATAATCGAATTGATGAGTGAAGTCACATATGATTGACCTGTACTGATAAGTGCAGGTGGGTGCTCACTATCTTTTCCATTTGGGACAACCCATGAGACGGCAGGAAGTTTTCCTTGCTTTGCAGATGTCGCAAAATTCGAGATGTCCTGAATATTGGCAAGTTGTCCATCGTTCTTCACAGTATCGAACTGCGGCAGCGGATTCCAGATACCAGGAACTTTCACCTTCTGTGTATGCTGTACACACGCCATTTGGTCATCTTCACAGTCCGGCTCGGTCCCCTGATCGAGATAGTATGCCCAGCTCACCTTATTTTTATAGAGCAGGTAGGTTAGGTCTGTCCAAGCATAGACGTTTTTCTTTACGCCAGCAGCACCGCTTGCACCATCTAGAGCATTAGTACAACTCGTAGGATCGCCTTGTTTCGTACATTTCGCGGACCATGCTGAAACCATAAACAGGTGGGCGGGCAAACTCCATGAAGCGTTTGGCTCAAATATATGATCCTGTAACACAAAGTTCTTTGCATAGGTCCAATAATTGGGAATTTCACGTGCATCATGGTAGCCCATCACATCAGGCGTTTTTGCGTTGGTGCAGTTGGGATTTGTTGGATCAACACAGCCTTTCTTGCCTTTTTCTGCTTGCGCGATAAAGCCGTCCATCTTGCCACTATTGATATCGGCACTTGCTGCCGCTTCATTGTGCGGACCTCCACCATTGATATTGTTGGAATCGTGGTAGGGTTTTACACATTGTCCAGTCTGTGGATCATTGACACATACAGTAGGAACTCCATTTTGCATTGGAATACCATCAGCACCCGGATAAGTGCCAAAATACGAATCAAACGAACGATTCTCTTGCATAATGACAACCACATGTTGAATTTTGTGAATGCTAGCACTATTGCTAGCCTGTGGAGTAGCACTTCCCGATGTACAAGCCGCGAGTGTTGTCATACCGAGTAAGCAAAGCATGAGTACACTAGAGCATTGTACGAGACGAGTGTTACCTCGTTTCATATCCTTTGTCTCCTGTTTTGGGTATTCTTTCGCCATTTATTATAGCGATCTCTTTTTAACAAGCCAGCATACATATCCGGCTGCACGATGAGTGTACTCGTGTACATTCAAGAAAGCATCAAGGAGTGTTCAAAGTTTAGTCTAAGCGATGCATCCCTAGAGGTATGACAGGGGCAAGCCCTGTCACTACTATACCTCTCACCACTACGTGGCTTGCCACGCATCTGGGTATAGTAGTGACAGGGCTTGCCCCTGTCATGCCAATCGATCACCTCGCAACAACTTTTGAATAGCCTTGCTAAAGAATACTACCCACTTGCAGTTATGTCATGTAAGCAGTACAATAGTAGTCCGATATTACACATGCATATGGCACAAATAGGAGGATTTCGCTACGTATGAGTACAGTACAGGTAACATCTACGCTTTTCCACTTGCAGCAGATTGATCTCGAACTTGACCGCTTAACGGCGGAGAAGCAAAGCGTGATACAGACGCTACAAGGGAATAGCACGTTACACAAAGCTCAGGCGGCGTATACGCTGGCGCAGCAACAACTTCATACTGGTGAGCAAGCGCAAAGGGAGGCTGAATGGTCGCTTGAGGACATTAGCCGCCGCTTGGGAACGCAAGAGCAACGACTCTATAGTGGTACTAGCGTCAATTCAAAGGACCTCAATTCACTACAACAAGAGGTACAACGTTTGCGAGCACAACACCACCGCCAGGAAGAAGTGGTACTAGAGGTCATGGACACAACGGAAGTCCTACAAGAAACAGTCCAGAGTAGGTTACGTGAATTACAAAAAGTGGAGGAGGATTGGCAAAGAGAGAGCGCGGTACTGGTTGGGCGCCGTGAGCAACTGGAAGTACGCCAGCAAGAAACGCTGGGAAAACGTACCCAGTTGGCAACAACCATCGCGCCTGACTTATTACAACGCTACGATATTATGCGTAAAGCAAAGCAGGGCCGAGCGGTTTCTAAAGTGGAGCAAGGATCATGTCAATGGTGTCGAGTGATTTTGACGCCGAGCGAGTTGCAGCATGTGCGTGTGAGTAGTGAACTACAGACATGCACTAACTGTGGACGTATCCTGTATTATGAACGCTAACATATAGTAGTCATCCATCTCTTCTAATAAAGAGGCAGTGTTGCATTCTATACATCAACGTAGATGTTTTACGACTCTTTCAAAAGATAACAGCTTATTTTATGAAAACTTTTCTTAAAGTATTGCATTTTCAGTAGATTTACTGTATTGTCAATTTCATTAAGCCGTAGAAACGGTATCGAAGGAGATTGGCTATAGTATGGCTACAACAATTACCGCGCTCACCACGACGGTTCCCTCTTCACTCGAAAAAACAATAGAGAAACTTCCCCCACGACGCGTTGAGTATCATGCAACTGTGCATGACCTACCACCTGATGAACGACCACGCGAACGCCTACGCAATGAAGGTCCAGAAAGTCTTTCGCAACACGAGTTGCTCGCAATTATCTTACGTACAGGCACACAACGTGATAACGTACTTGAGCTTGCCCAGAGATTGCTAATAAAGTATGGCGGACTCAAAGGGCTAGCCCGTGTGAGCTTTGGCGAACTCACAAATGAACACGGGCTGGGCGAAGCGAAAATAGCCCAATTGATGGCGGCATTAGAAATCGGCAAGCGACTGGGAAGGGTTTCGTCGGATGAGAAATATCAGATTAAGTCAGCGGACGATGCAGCGAACTTAATACGTATGGACATGATGTATTTACCACATGAAGAGATGCGCATCCTGATTCTCGACACGAAAAATAACGTTGTAGAGAATATCGCACGCTATAAGGGAACCGTGAATAGCTCTGTACTGCGTGCAGCGGAGGTATTTCGTGCGGCGGTTATCCGTAATTGCCCAAGCGTCATAGTGGCACACAACCATCCAAGCGGTGATCCCACGCCTTCACCAGAAGACATGGAAGTTACGCACCAACTTGTGGAGGCGGGCCGCTTGCTCGACATCGAACTACTCGACCACCTTGTCATTGGTAATCCCCGCTTCGTGAGCTTGAAAGAACGCTTGCGCTGGTAATAAAATAACGGTCCAATGTTAGACGTGTAGCGTCTAACATTGGACCGTTATTTTATTGGCTATGCTTTCGCGGCTGCTTTCTCACCTTTACGCCGTTTAGGACGGGTGACGTTTTCTTCGGCGGCCTTCTCACCTTTAACGGTTGAGGGTTCGAGGGCGGCGTTGAGCACATCGCGTACATCCGTGGCATACACGAAGGTCATTTGCTCACGTAGCTCTTTCGGCAAATCTTCCAGCAAGTCCTGCTCATTCTTTTTTGGAAGAATGACGGTGCGAATGCCAGAACGGTAGGCCGCAAGCACCTTCTCTTTGATACCACCGATGGGCATAACTTTGCCACGAAGCGTAATTTCGCCCGTCATGGCAACATCAGAACGTACCTTACGCCCACTTGCAAGTGAGACCAGGACAGTTGCCATTGTCACGCCCGCCGATGGTCCATCCTTTGGAATAGAGCCTGCAGGAACGTGAATATGAATGTTCTGGTTTTCAAAGACGTTCGATGGCAGACCGAGTGCTTCAGTGTTGGAACGGACATAGCTTAAAGCAGCCGTTGCCGACTCTTTCATCACATCACCAAGTTGTCCAGTGAGCGTGAGCTGACCATCTTTACCATGCATAGCCGCTGCTTCGATGAAGATGATTTCCCCACCAACGGGTGTCCATACGAGACCGGTAGCGATGCCGGGACGGTCTATGCGCTCGGCAGCTTCTTCAAAGAAGCGTTGACGGCCCAGATAGTCCGCGAGTTGATCCGGTGCGACAGCAATAGGAGTCTTTTTGCCCTCCGCGATCTGTTTCGCCACCTTGCGGGAAAGCGACCCAACCTCGCGTTCGAGGTTACGTACACCTGCTTCACGCGTATAGTCCCGTGCGATACGGCCTAGCGTGTCATCACCAACGATGAGTTCGTCCTTGTTCAGGCCGTTGGCTTCAAGCTGTTTTGGCAAAAGGTAGTTGCGCGCAATATGCACCTTCTGCACTTCCGTATAGCCTGATAGTTCCAGGATTTCCATACGGTCACGTAAAGGTGCTGGAATTGGCTCTAACGAGTTCGCGGTTGCGATAAACATCACTTTAGACAGGTCAAATGCCAGGTCCAGATAGTTATCGCGGAAGTTGTAGTTTTGTTCGGGGTCCAGCACCTCAAGCAAGGCTGAAGAGGGATCGCCGCGCCAATCAGCTCCAACTTTGTCTACCTCGTCCAGCATAATCACGGGATCGTTGGACTCGACCCGACGCAGTGTCTGAATAATACGACCCGGCATAGCACCGATATAGGTGCGGCGATGTCCACGTATCTCGGCCTCATCACGAATACCGCCAAGCGACATACGCGCAAATTTGCGTCCTAGTGCGCGCGCGATTGACTGACCCAGTGATGTTTTACCAACTCCAGGAGGGCCAACAAAGCACAGAATTGGTTCGCGGTTAATTTGACGAATTGCCTCTTGCGAATGAAGTGGTTGTGTTGGGCTGATTTCCTCAGTCTCAATGCCATCTTCTATCATCGAAGTCTCTTTGTCGTGCTTGATCTGCTCGGCCTTACGGTCTTCTTTCAACCGACGTACCGCAAGATATTCAAGGATGCGGTCCTTGATTTTTTCCAGACCATAGTGGTCCTGGTCAAGAATTTCGCGCGCATGAGGCACATCAATTTTCTCGCCTGTTGACTTGCTCCACGGCAAGCTGACAAGTAGTTCCAGGTAGGTACGAATGATGCTGTATTCGGGTGAAACCGTTGGTAACTTCTCAAGACGTGACAGTTCTCGATTAGCCTCCTTGAGCGCCTCTTCGGGCATTTTGGCCTGGTCGATTTTGTCACGCAGTTCGTTAGCGGTAGCCTGTTCTTCGCTCTCTTCACCTAGTTCACGCTGGATAGCCTTGAGTTGTTCGCGCAAGAGATACTCGCGCTGCATCTTGCCCATCTCTTCCTGTGCACTGGTTTGTATCTTCTTGCCTAATTCGAGAATTTCCAATTCATGGGCGAGGAAGGCACTTAGTTGTTGCATCTTCTCGCGTACAGAGTCGATTTCGAGCAACTTCTGACGAAGTTCAAGGTCCATCTGCACAAAAGTGGCGATGACATAGACGACCTGACGCGCCTCTTCAAGGTTGAGTGTAGCGGCGGCGACACCTTCCGGTACGTTCTGAACGAGTGCGACGAGACGCTGGAAGTAGTTAATCACGTTGCGCTTGATAGCTTCCGTCTCGTTGTCCTCTTCTTGCACATCAGGTTTGGTCGTGATGTGTGCCATGAGATAGGGTTTTTCTTGTGTAAACTCACCGATTTCGACGCGCTCCAGTCCCTGCACCGCGATCTGAATGGTGCCATCGGGCATACGGAACATACGTCCAATGCGCGAGACTGTGCCAACCGTAAAAATGTCTTCTGGCCCCGCCGAATCCATTTCAGCTGATTTCTGTGCGACGAGCACAACAAGACGGTTGCCGCGCATCACGTCATCAATCAACCGAATCGAGCGTTCTTGCCCGACACCGAGTGGTTGTACCGCGAATGGATAGACAACGACATCCTTGAGAGGCAGAATTGGCAACACATCAGGAATGTTTAAATCTTCATCATCATCATGCCGACGGCGGCGTATTTCCTGCTCCATGAAGCCAGGCCCCTCAAAGCTGAAACGCTGGCGGTGTAGTCCCTCTTCTTCGGAAGAAGAGTCTATGTTCTCTTCTGCTTTCTCAAGGGCCGTTGCTAACTCGTTCACAGCATCAGGAGTTTCAATAGGAACGTCTTGTTGCTCGTCCGATTGCACAACAGTCTCATCCACATGCGTATCAGGGTCTATTGGTTTCTGAATATTATTTTCTTTCATATTTTTCTCAACTCATAAATACAGAGTTACTCATGTAGTGTGTTATTACTTTGAATACGTACACGTTCAAGTTTTGTTTCTAGTAACAATGACAGTGAACTTCATGGTAATTAGACATGACGTAAAATGGCAAAAGGTACAAAGCAGTGAGGTCATGCCCTGTGTCTTTTGCCATAAAAACAATTTTGGGCCAAATACTATTCCTTTTGATGATTATTGCATGAAGGCCGAAATTTTGCAAGAGAATGTTTGACGAGTTCCCATTCATATGCTACTATATTTCTATGTTTCCTTCAATATTCGTTCTGTAACCATTCTATGTTGCACCTAGTAGCGCGAAACTAAAGGACGACCATGACGGTCGTCTCTATGACAACGAGGGCAAGAGACAACATGATCACGCAAGGGATCAAACGTTGGCTGCAAAGCCTTTTCGCGTGGTGGCCCTGGAAATCCGTTTCAGAGGACGACTACGCGCAAACTCCTGGAACCCTGAATAAGGGGACCTCACAAGAGACACTGTTTTTTACAACAGTCGATGGGCCTTATGCACAGCCAGCACAACCTGGCATCACCTCTGTCGCTGTTGAGCCAATAGAGGAAGATGTCGTTACAGAGAGCGGTCGGCCTACGGCTGATGAACGCTCGTTTTCAGCGTTGAAACCTATTGTAGACGATAGCGGCTCTCTCCCTGCCCCTATCATAGAAGAGAAGATACAAGCCGTACAGCAACCTGATGCAGCAGTTCAAGATATACCTGCCCCTACTCCACAGCAACGTTTAGAATTTTTGCGCTATCTTGTGGAACGTGGCCTCATAAACGAAGGGTAATAAATAGAAGACAGGCGAAGATGCTGGATGCTATAGTATAGCATCCAGCATCTTCGCCTGTCTTCTATTTGTTTTTGCCGTAGGGGTACCACCATGGTTTTGCGGCACCCTCGAAGTCCCAGTGGACATGCTTTGTTTCGCGGAACTCGTCGAGACCCTCTTCACCTAACTCACGTCCCATACCTGACATCTTGAACCCTCCAAATGGACCAGCATCGTTATCTGTAAGAGGGTCATTAATCCATAGTGTACCCGCTTCAACCTCCTCAAAGAAGCGTTTCGCGTTCGTTGGGTTATAGCTGTAGAGGTTCGCGCCTAGGCCAAATTTGTTATCGTTAGCTAAGGCAATTGCTTCATCAAAGGTGCGATAGGTCATGATGGGAATGATCGGGCCGAAAGTTTCTTCGCTCATAATAGTCATAGTGTGATTCACATGCGTCATAATGGTTGGCTCATAAAAGTACCCACGCTGTAACTGTGGTGGACGTTGCCCACCCGTGAGAATGCTCGCCCCTTGTGCTTTCGCCGCTGTCACCTGCGTCTCAATTCTCTCACGATAGCTAGCACCAATAATTGGTCCCATATCGGTGTTGGGGTCGAGTCCAGAGCCGAGGCGTAAACTCTTCGCGTACTCAGTGATGCGCTCGATAAAGGTGGATGCGATGGATTCTTGCACATAGACACGCTCAGTTGATGTACAAACTTGACCTGCATTGAGCAATGCAGCCCATGCGACACCTGGAACGGCAACATCCAGGTTAGCATCTTCTGCGACAATAAAGGCATCTTTACCACCAAGCTCTAAGTGCAGTTTCTTCATTTGTGGTGCCACGAGTTGCGCGATACGCTGCCCTGTAGCGAGCGAACCAGTAAAAGCAACAACGCGTACTCGAGGGTCGAGGACAAGCGGTTCACCACAATCTTTGCCGTAACCACTAATAATGTTCACGACACCATGAGGCAGGTGATCAAATATTTCGGCGAAGAGGAGTGTTGAAAGTGGCGTCATTTCCGATGGTTTTAGTACAACGGTGTTGCCAGCCGCAAGTGCAGGCGCGACCTTCCACGCCATGAGCAGGATAGGATAATTCCAGGGGACGATAGCAGCGACAACCCCGAATGGCTCTTTAAGCACCATCGCAAGCTGCGTATCCTCCACAGAGGGTATCACACGTCCGCGACTATTACGTCCAATCTCGGCATAGTAGCGGAAACAAGCCGCCGACCAGCCCATCTCGTCTTTGTTCTCAACCAGTGGCTTGCCGCCTTCAAGCGTTAAAAGATGTGCGATTTTATCGGTGCGGTCGATAAGTTTTTGTGCAACTTCGTGCAGCAGTTCAGCCTTCTGGCTTGCGGGCAGCTTTTTCCATGCAGGGAACGCGGCCTGTGCCGCCGTAACCGCATCATTCACATCAGCAGCATTGGCCGCAGGTGCGGTGCCGATAATTTCTTCTGTCGCAGGGTTATGTACTTCGATAACGTTGCCGGAGTGCCCCGACGTATGCACACCATTGATCCACATTGAATAGGACATAGGAATTGTGTTTCTCCTTGCATTAAAAAGGCTAGTGCCGCCCTTTTGGGACGGCACCTTTACTCCTTCCACACATGGTAGACGAGCTATTTCTTATATGATATCTAAAGGCGCAGTAAAACCGCAAGAGGACGAAGCTTTCGTAGGGACCAGATGGAGGTAATACAATAGCATTAGAGATGCCTATCAGAGAACAGTTCATCCCAATTGATGGCGTTGAGCAAATGGGAGAAGCCATTGTCGCCACTACCAGGCCAAATATTTGAGCCATAGGGGTACCAGCAATTCAAGAGACGTAGACGGAAACGCTCGAAATCGGGCACACTACCGTATCCCTCGAAGAGACTTTCCCACCAGCGTATATGGGCAGGTAACGCCTGTGCAAGTTCACGGCAGACATAGACAATATCGGCGGCACTCGCTCCTGATGAGGCTACCTCCATATCAACCACGCCGTTCACGCACCATTGATCGTCGTCCTTTTGTAAAAAGAATTGTTCCAGGTGACAATCACCATGCACAAAATGCAGCGGATCATATTCAGAAGCAAGTTCCTGGGCAATAGTTGCAATGCGTTGCTCCAGTCGTTGCGCGACTGCATCCGAGAGCGTTGGGCGTATCGATGCTATCCAGACGCGTATCTCCTCCTGGCATTGCTGCGCGGTCCAGATACCAAATTGCCACTCGTTCTCGTTGGGTGGTTGTGTTGGTCCATCTCCAGTGAGATAGCCGGGGTACGCAAATGGAATCGCGTGCATGCTGCGTAAATAGCGTCCTACGGTATAGAGGAGAGCAGAAATTTCTTGTTGTGGTACCTGCCTTAAAAGAAGATCTAACGCTTCACCCTGTATTTTTCTGGTCAAAATAAACGGCATGCCGAGGAGGTTGTCATGCTTTTGATTAGCAATGAGCACATCAGGTGCTGTAATACCGTGAGATGCCAAGATATGCCATGCACTACGCTCATGCTCAACACTGGCAGAACTTTCGTCAGGTGTTACATACCAACTCTTTGTAAAGAGCTTCAGAAAGAGAATTTCGTTCGCACATTCGATACGGTAGACATGGTTGTATTCATGAATAGTTGTGATCGTCACAGATCCTTCTATAGCAATTGATCGTAGGAGAGCTTGCGCCTGCGGCTCTGAAAGTGAAATACCTTCACCTGGACTCTTAATACCCCGTATATCGAGCCAGAACTGTTCAGATACACCTTCCGATGATACTACGTCTGTCATATGTTCTCCCCTTCTTGCCTACCTTTTAGGATAGGTACAATGGACGTGCAAATGCTGGGTTGCGTTGTGAATAGAAGCCAATGTATCTCTCCTACGTAATATAGTAGGTGTGAAGGGTAAAAAGGAAGAGTAAAGGTACTTTTTGTGTTTCTGACTGTGTTTTCTGTTCTGTAGTAGACTGTTAAAGGACATGTGTCGCTTGACAAACTAGTAGGGGTCTAATTTATTCATTGACTCTAACTAACGCGATGTGCAAGTTGTGTTAAGCGACTAACTGATCAAATTGGAGACAAGGA
>CAZZVE010000178.1:0-10995 GCA_964657325.1 uncultured Ktedonobacterales bacterium | reverse complement strand
TGTTGATATCCAAATTGCCCAACAACTTGCCGTGTTGCTAAACGCTCCACTGCTTCGGGATCGTGCGATGGTAGGTACACTGTTGGGGTTGTTTGTACATATTCATGAATACGTATCAGTGTTTGCTGCGCTATTTTTGCATTAGGCGATACACCATCTAACACTTGATTAACCATAAGTTGTTGAGTATAGGATGTGTCGCCAGCGAAAAAGATTGAGGTGCCTTCATCTTGCATAATGACCGAGAGATGATTTGCTGTATGTCCATTTGTTGGTACTAAAAAGACATCATTTGCTTTTGTAAGCGAAAAGCTAGCTGGAAATGTGCCAAACGCTTCTGATGGAAAATCTATGAGATGAGGACGGAACCATTCAGGCCAATGCGTCGGCAAAAATCCGTTAATACGTCCCACAAGGCTACGCGCCGTTTCGTACTCTCCTCGCGCAACTAAAATTTCCGACTTGGGAAAGTGGGCAAGTCCGCCTGCATGATCGGTATGCATATGAGTAAGCACTACCCAGCGCACATCGTTGGGACTGATACCAAGAGCGCGTAGCTGCGGTCCTACTTCGTCATCAGGTTGCACTGACATGCGTACTGCGAGTTTAAAGTAGGGATGCCATGCAGGAAAGTAGCCTCGCTCGGCTGTTCTGGCCGTTTCACCTGTATCTACTACAATCACACCCTCAGGGTGTTCTATCACCCAAGTATAAATGGGAAGCGGCTCTGTCCACTCTTTGTCGGTCAATATGTGTATCTGGCGTCCAATTTGTCCCACTCCTCTCCCCACACGTTGACTTGCTTTAATAGTGACTGATCCAGTGCGGATTGCATGAATGCGTATCATTGTAGTTGCTCCTCTGTCCTAATGTATAGGACTGCTATTTTTTACTTTTCTTGCTCTTTGGGCTTACGACCCAAACGTCTTGCTAAAGCTTCGCCTGCTGGTTTGTCTTCTACAAATTGCCAGAGCGTTGCTGATGTGGTAGCGAACATAGTCTCGTTACCAATGGATGCAAAAAGTGCCTCAAATTGCTCTTCGATACTCATAATCTTCTTGTTCAATAGGTTGCCCTGCTCTGTAAGGGAAAGTACTACTTTCCTTTGATCAGTAGATGAAGGGAGACGTTCAATGATACCAGCCTTAACAAGTCCGTCTACTAATCGGCTAGGACTGCCCGTCTCACATACCAATAGCTCTCCAAGCTCGATCAGCGAGAGAGGTTGTGACTCGTATAATACGCGAATAACTTCTGATTGTGATGGAGTGAGTCCTAGTGGACGGAGCTGTTCAGCAAGCAGACGGTTTCCTTCACGTTGTGCCGCAAGAACAAGTAAACGCAACTCTCCGGCTGGTGTCATGACTCTTACTTTCTGCTTGTCTATTCAACATTACACATCATCAATGACATGTCATTGATGATGTGTAATGTATAACATAATTTTGATGACACGTCAAGGTCTTTGAACGATCTGAATAAATATTTCGTTTCTGTGAATACTTTTTGACCTCCAACCTGAATAGGTACCTACTTCTATCCTTGAAAGTAATATTTCAATATGTTATATTATGTATAGCATAAGGCAATAACGTTTTATTACAAGCAAAGAGTAGTGTGTTCATCGCAAGGAACTAGATCAAGTCGCTTTACAACTCGTACAAGGTATGTATACACTACAATAGAATAGCCTTATTCTTTTCTTATTCCTATATAGCACGGCACCTCTTTTGTATATTAGAGAATCGTGCTGCTGACAAAAACAAGGAGAGCCTTTTATGGTTATCTTCCTACTGGCACTTATCGGTGCGCTTGCCGTGATGGTGATTCTCACCATTGGGCGATTAGCTTTTGGGCGCAACGAAAAGTTCAACAGCCGCAAGTTTTTTACCTGGTTTGGTATATACTTTGTGGTAAACTTTGTGCTCGGCCTATTGATTCTCTACTTTGGTGAGCCTGCGTTAACGGGTCCATTTGGCGGTTGGCAATGGATTCTTGGGCCGCTCGTCATCAGTAGTATTGCGAATCTTTTTGCCTTTGCGCGTCCAGCAATGGGCGTTTTAGAGGAAGCGGCTGCCATTAGCCAGGGACGTAGTAGTCGGTCTGGAACACGTGGGACAACGATGAGCATGCCCACACGTGCTTCGCGTGGCGTAATTGCGGCTGGTATCTTCGGTCTGATCTTCGCGGCTGTGGTTGGTATTGTTGTCTCAATTCTGATAACTATCTTCACAACCTGGTTTGATGTCAACGCGAAGGTGCTTGCAGCCATTCCAACCGTACATGTGATGGCATCACCATTGCTACCACCAACTGATCAAAACAACATCGTTCTCGTAAGTCAAAATATAGCGTCTTATAAAGGACAACAGGTACTTGGCTCTAATGGGCAAAACCTTGGTTCAGCTTATAGCCTCGATCCTACCAGCTATACTCTGCAATCCATTAATCATCATCTTTATTACGTTGCGCCCTTGAGTTACAACAACATATTCGTCAATCTTTCCAATCCAACAACGCCAGGCTTTGTGGTGGTAGACGCAGAGGACCCACAACAGGTTCCGCAGTTGCATACTGAAGCTGCTGCTAAGCTTGCCTACCTTCCTGGTGCATTGCTGAACCAGGACCTGTTGCGCCATGTTTATCTCAGTGGCTATACCTATGGTCGTCTTGTGGATCCCACATTGGAGCTTGACGATAATATGCACCCCTACTGGACAATTTCATTGATGCAACCAACGCGTGGGTACACAGGTGATGCATTAAGTGAAGTCCTGATTGTTGACGCGCATACTGGTGAAATCAAGAAATATCAGCCATCGCAGGTGCCCGCATGGGTGGACCGTGTGTTTCCTTCGGATACTGTCACACAGTACTTACAGTGGTGGGGTCAGTATCACGCTGCTCCCTGGTTTAATCCCTCTGGTTTGGGGCAGCAATCTCCATCGGGTACACCTGAACTTCTTTATAATAGAGGAGATCAACCAGTATGGCTTGTTCCTATGACCTCATCATCGGCTAGCGATAATTCGAGTACTGGCGTATTCTTGTTCAATACGCACAAGAATGAAGCAGATTTCTATCCTCTATCGGGTATTGGTATTGGCAGCAATGTGAGCTCAACGTTTGGGTCAACACGCGCTAATATTCGCAACTATAACGTGACAAGTACACAACTGTATCAGATAAATGGGGTACCCACATGGGTTGCGATCTATGCACAAAGTACGGATAGTGGAGATATCTTCCAAGCGGTTGGTATCGTCGATGCACGCGCATTAAACGGCAATAATGTGCAGTTCGAGTCAAATCTACCTGCCGCTTTGAACGACTATACCCAGTGGCTTACACAGCAAGGAAGTGGTGGCGGTGGTAATGGTGGAACGGGTGGCGGTACAGCAGTGCAAACAGTGACGTCGAAGGTACTCCGTATCTCGTCGGTGCAGCAAGGCACAAACACCGTTTACTACCTGCAGATCGCTGGACAGAAAAACATCTTTACCGCGAATCTATCGCTTTCCGCAAAGTTGCCATTAGTGCAACAAGGCGATACTGTTAAAGTGACGTACTTGTCCACAACACAAAGTGTGGTTAATCTACAAAGCTTTGACGATACTAGTATCAATCTAGGTGTTTTACCAACACCTGGAACTAGTGCCGCGACAGCAACGCCATAAAATTGTATGGGCGCAATTATCCTGTTTGATTAAATAGCGTGGATACGTCGGTTGTAGGGACCGATTTATCACATCCTCTTAGCTTCTTCAAGAGACGACAAGGACGTGATAAATCGGTCCCTACATTTGCATCAAACATGTGCAAAATGCTAGACACATGGTAAACTACATGTGATGACTATGCAGTTTTCTACACGAAGGACAGCTTCATGACCACCTTGCGAGATGTTTTAACACGAGGGCGACGCATGTTGATACAGGCGGGGCAAGATTCGGACCGCCTGGATACACAGGTTCTGTTAGAACATGTGCTGGGGATTGATCGTGCTATACTCTACGCTCACCCGGAACGGGAAGTAACTTCTGAGCAAGAACAACAATTTCTCGCGTTAATCAAGCGACGTATGCAGGGCGAGCCTATTGCCTACATCATTGGGCATGAAGAATTTTATGGACTCGATTTTCTTGTTGATACACGTGTCCTTATTCCACGACCAGAAACAGAAATGCTTGTTGAAAACGTATTACGTATTGTACGGAGTCGGCTTGACAAGCGGCAAACGCCGCTCGTTGCCGATATTGGTACGGGTAGTGGTGTCATTCCAATTACTCTTGCGGTAGAAGAGCCGCGTCTTCCCTATTTGTACGCAATAGATATTTCTACTGGTGCGCTTGCTGTGGCGCAGCAGAATTGTCAACGACACCACGTCGAGCAACGAGTACACCTACTACATGGAGACCTGTTAGTGCCTCTCCCAGAACCTGTTGACATGCTTATCGCCAATTTACCGTACGTTGGAACTGATGAAGTGGACGTAATGACGCGAGATGTACTGAACTACGAACCGCACCAGGCACTATTTAGTGGTCCAAATGGGCTAGACTTGTTGCAACGCTTTTTTGAACAGGTGCTCACCCTGGAAAAACTAAAGGTGCATGGCGTGATGTTATTAGAGATTGGCTATCGTCAGCGTGAACTCCTCACAAAACTGCTCGCGAATATTTTCCCAGATGCTACCGTAACATTCCAAAAAGACTATGCTGGTTGGGATCGTATGTTACAGGTCACGCTTTGATCGTTTATCTACAATAGAGGAACTACAAGAAATTGTAGTCGATTGAACGGTGTGGGTCGTAATGTATGAGGACCTATACGATAAAAAATAGTGGCATCTATTGTTTTACCATCAGAGTACACTGATACTCTTTAAAACAGGGAATATTTCTTTTATGCAAATTTATACTATGCAATCATCGTTACAACCTCTGTTCGGACTTTCGCCTCTTGCAACTCTACTGCTCGGTGGAGTATGCGCCTTTGTCCTTGCCTATCTCTTTACCTTCGGTGTTATCGCTGTAAGTCGTAGAGCGGGTTGGCTCGATATGCCTGCCGAGCGACGTGTGCATAAACTTCCAGTACCACGATTGGGCGGTGTTGCTATATTTTTGTCTTTTGTTGTTACATCAGCAACGTTGTATGTGACTATGTACGGGATACAGCAAAAAGAGGTTGTTACATACTGGCTGTTCTTACTTGCCTCACTGTTGATTGTCGCTGTACACGCATATGATGATGTGAAGGGACTCAAGCCGCTACCCAAACTCATCGCGCAAACACTTTCAGTTCTCATCATTCTTGGTCCATTTAATGGCAAATTTAATGGCGTATTGCTGTTTGGCTTTAGCAATCCTTTTAGAGCGACAACTGCACTGCATGGAGCTATTCCGTGGTTTCGGCAGCCGGAACTGACCCTGTTTATTCATCACCCTGATATCACGTGGCTGGCTCTTCCCGCCGTACTTTTCACATGGTTCTGGATGGTTGGCATGATGAATACTGTGAACTTTATTGATGGCTTAGATGGTTTGGCTACGGGCGTTGTTGCTATCACTGGTATTTTCATCACGATTATTAGCTGGACGCTTGGACAACAGAGTATCGCTATCCTCGCCGCGATTTTTACGGGGGCAACACTTGGTTTCTTGCCTCACAACTGGAATCCCGCGAGAATTTTTATGGGCGATACTGGTTCACAATTTCTTGGTTTGGGTCTTGCTGTCCTCTCGATCATAGGGGGCGCGAAGATTGCGCTAGCGTTGATGGTCCTGGGTATTCCCATTCTCGATGTCGCGGTGGTAGCAATCAACCGTATTCGGCGTGGACAACATCCCCTGCACTACGATAAAACACACCTGCACCATCGCTTCTTAGCAACAGGATTAAGTGTGCGACAAATATGTTATGTCATGTATGGCCTTACTACTTTCTTCGGCTTGCTGGATTTGTTTAGCGCACGTATTTATAAACCTCTTGATATTCTGTTAGTAGGTTTAACCTTAACAGGGCTGATTGTGTGGATGGACTATCTACAGCGCAAACGAGGTGTGCGTATCAAACTTGATGGTCCCGACCCCAAGCCAAAAACGGGTGGGATGGATAATTCTGTAGAAAAGGAACCTACTGTACCATCGAAATATACTATTGAAAGAGTGAAGCAATAAAAAGTCTTTTAATGGTCAAGTTTAAGTGCGTGGGTAGGAAGCGTCTCGCAAACGTTCGTTTTCGCTTTCTCGGCCTGCTTCAGCGATGAGCGGCTCTCCATCGCAAAAAGTTCCCACAAAATCAGGCAGGTAATCGTGGGTCTTTCCCTCGTAGACATGACTAATGCGGTAAGGGGTTCCCAGAGGAACACTCAAGGAGAAGAGCGTTAGGCCCTTGATGAATGGACCGGAAGACAACGCGAAGCACTTCGTATTGTCTTCTAGTCCGTTCATACTTAAGAGCTGTTGTCGTGAGGAGTGACTCTGAGCCTCAAATCAGTTGTTGAAGTAGTGCTGTTCGAGGTCAAGGAGAAGTCGCGGGTGCACAGGCCGCCATCCTAGGGACCCTCATCTTGTCAAGGGCTACTATCTTTAGGAGAAAGGAGTTGTATGAAATGAACGAGCCAATACAGGCCAGCCGCCCAATGCGAGCTGATGCACAACGCAACTACCTCAGCTTGCTGAACGCGGCACTGACATCGTCCTTGAGGACGTTGCTAGGTCAGCTGGAGTCGCAATTGGAACGCTGTACCGTCACTTCCCCATCCGTCAGGATCTTCTTGAAGCAGTGTTTCTGGAGGAGGCCGATGAATTGAGGACACATGCTGAAGAACTCAAAAGTGCTCCGGTTCCTTTAGATGCCTTGATCAGTTGGCTTCGTCTCCAGATGAACTTCTCGGCGCGAGGGCGGAGCACGAGAGCAGCCATCATGGCTGCCAAGCACGTTCCGGGAACGAGAATCTATGATGCGAACACAGCTATGCACGAGGCGGGAGAAGTACTCTTGCTCCGCGCCCAGGCTGCAGAACAAATCCGAACGGATGTCCATATTCTCGACGTGATACGACTCGTCTACGGAACCGCTCTGGTCAATGAACATGCGTCCGACCTTGATGGGCCAACCGCATGTTCGATCTCGTCATCGCCGGAATCAGAACAAAGCAGAGTCGAGACTGAAAGATGGTGTGCAACTTCTCGGCGAGGAGTCGATTCTCTTGACGACGGCGTATGCCAGTTGAGCATGCGCACTAACTTCGCTGGGGCAGATAGAGAGGGCAAGGAAGAGACTTAGCTCTCCCTCACCATACTGACCTCTTTTTCCCGCATCGTATTGTGCGCGGCCTCTTCGATGAACATGCGCTTGAGGAAGTGGCCCGTGTAGGATGCCTCGTTTTCGGCGACATCTTCGGGTGTGCCTGTAGCGACGATGTTACCGCCCGCGTCGCCACCTTCGGGACCGAGATCAATCAGCCAGTCAGCACTCTTGATCACGTCAAGGTTGTGCTCGATGACGATCAACGAGTTACCTGCATCCACCAGTCTCTGTAACACCTCTAGTAAGCGGTCTACGTCGGCGAAGTGTAATCCCGTGGTTGGCTCATCAAGGATGTACACCGTACGTCCTGTGGCACGTTTTGATAACTCAGTTGCTAGCTTGACACGCTGTGCCTCGCCACCAGAAAGTGTCGTAGCAGGTTGTCCTAAGCGCATATAGCCAAGACCGACATCGTTGAGCGTCTTCATCTTGTTGTAGATGCTAGGCACATTCTCAAAGAACCTTGTTGCCTCTTCAATCGTCATATCCAGCACATCGGCGATTGACTTGCCTTTGTAGTGAATCTCTAAGGCTTCACGGTTGTAACGTTTGCCCTGACATATCTCACACGGCACATACACATCGGGTAAAAAGTTCATCTCAATTTTGACAATGCCCTCACCCCTACATGCTTCACAACGTCCACCTTTGACATTGAAGGAGAAACGTCCCGATGTATAACCACGAATACGCGACTCCGCAACCTGCGCGAAGATTTCACGGATCGCTGTAAAGGCGTTGGTATACGTCGCAGGATTCGAGCGTGGTGTACGTCCAATTGGTGACTGGTCAATGTCGATGACCTTATCCAGATGCTCCATACCCTCGATAGCATCATGGGCTCCTGGCTTCTCGTGGGCACGGAAGAACGTGTGCGACAGCTTGCGATACAGGATATCGGTGATGAGCGTACTCTTGCCTGAACCCGATACGCCTGTTACCGCGACAAATGTGCCAAGTGGAATTTCAGTTGTTACATCCTTTAAGTTGTTTTCGCGTGCACCCTTGATGATAAGCGATTTACCGTTCCCCTTACGTCGCTCTGCAGGTATCCGAATACCCTTACGATGCGAAAGATAATCACCCGTTAATGAATTGGTATTCGCAACAATCTCTTCATAGGTGCCATCAGCGACAACATGTCCACCATGCTCTCCTGCTCCCGGCCCAATGTCAATGATGTAATCAGCGGCGCGCATCGTATCTTCATCATGCTCAACGACTAAAAGCGTATTGCCAAGATTACGTAGTCGTGTCAACGTTTTGATAAGACGTTCATTGTCGCGTTGATGTAGACCAATGCTTGGCTCATCCAGGATGTAGAGGACACCCATCAGACCTGATCCGATCTGTGTTGCCAGACGAATACGTTGTGCTTCACCACCTGAAAGACTCATGGCGGCACGATTCAGTGTCAGATAGTCCAGACCCACATCGAGCAGGAATTGCAAGCGCGCCCGAATCTCTTTGAGAATCTGGCGCGCGATAAAGCGTTCACGCTCGGTCAACGTGCCCAACACTAATGCTGTCCCATCCAAGTCAATTCGTGCTAAGGGATCACCTAACAAACTGAGATGTGAACTGATCTCAGGTGTGGTCGTATTTTTCTTCTTTTTGCTATGCCCATTAGCTTGTACAGCAGTAGTTGGTAGCGGTGTTTCCTGGTGATCCAGTTCTAACTCCTGAAAGAAGCGTTGTGCTTTGTTGATCGAAAGTTGTGTGACTTGAACAATGTTGCGTCCGCCAACCGTTACCGCCAACGTTTCAGGTTTCAGACGTGCGCCATGACATTCAGGACATAAGCGCATCGACATGTACTGTTCGATCTCTTCACGCACACCCTCGCTTGTCGTCTCTTTATACTTCTTGTCAAGATTGGCAATGACGCCTTCAAAATGTACATTGTATGTGCGTGCTCGTCCATGCTGTGGTGTGTAACGAATGCTCAAACTCTCTGGTACACCATAGAGGATTTTTTGCTGTACATCAGAGCTTAACTCGCTCCAGGGAGTATTCACATTGAAGCCGTAGCGTTCCGCCATTGCCTCAATAATCGCACCATGCCATTGGCTATTGTTGACTACCTTTGCGTAGGGTGAGATAGCACCCTCGGCGATACTCAAATTGGGATGAGACACGATAAGCTCAGGATCAATCTCTTGCTGCATACCGAGACCTGTGCAGGTCGGACAGGCACCGTGAGGGCTATTGAAGCTAAAGGTACGTGGCGCAATCTCTGGTAAACTGATACCGCAATAGACGCAGGCCGCGCGCTCCGAGAACAATATCTCTTCGCCATCGACGACGGAGACCAGTACAACACCGCTGCCCAACTTTAAAGTTGTCTCCAGCGAGTCCGCAACACGTTGCCGAAACGATGGGTCGATATCGTCATGTAACACTGAGACAAGTGTTGGTTCTTGTTCGCCGTCTTCATCAATATGAGGTTCTCTCGCTGCATTGACATCGTAGAGGGCTGGTCGCTCAGCAACGAGTTGAAGTTGTGTTCGTTGCGTTTCCGTTGCCTCAGCATCAGGTTTTTTGCCTTTGCGAATGACGAGACGATCAACAACCACTTCAATCGTGTGCTTTTTCTGCTTATCTAGCTCAATCTCGTCGCTCAAATCATGAATTGTGCCATCTACCCGAATACGTACATAGCCTGCGCGTCGCATATCCTCAAAGACGTTCTTGTATTCGCCCTTGCGTCCCTGGATAAGCGGCGCGAGTAAGAGAATACGTGTGCCATCGGCAAGGCTTAATACGGCATCAACAATTTGTTGAATCGTTTGCTTACTAACCTCACGTCCACATTTAGGGCAATGTTGATGTCCGATACGCGCATAAAGTAGACGAAGATAGTCGTAAATTTCAGTGACGGTGCCAACAGTTGAGCGCGGATTATGCGTTGCACCCTTCTGATCAATAGAGATTGCAGGTGAAAGACCGTCGATATGGTCAACATCCGGCTTCTCCATTTTATCGAGGAATTGACGAGCGTAGGCCGAGAGTGACTCAACATAGCGGCGTTGCCCCTCGGCAAAGATAGTGTCAAAGGCAAGACTACTCTTGCCTGAACCAGAAAGACCAGTGATGACCACCAGCTTATCGCGTGGGATAGTCACATTAATATTTTTCAGGTTGTGCTCACGCGCACCACGAATCACAATTTTATCTAATGGCATCGTATTATACCGTCCATCCCCGTCATTTTATGGCTATGTATTGTTGTAGTAGACAGGAGCATATAGCATCATATTGTTGTCAGCGAATGTCCATCAGTAGTGAAATACAAACAAACGTTCCATACAACACTACTATACAAATCGTCTAACGTCAAGAGGTAAGAGTGTAGAAAAATGGGTAAAATAGGGACTATATTCCGGTGTACACGCACAAAACTAGGTTTCCTTACATCTCAGCACATCTTTGTTCTCCTATAGAAAACAACGTAGCTATGAGTAATATTTCCTATTCGCAATCTTGAGAAGGGTAGACGCAACAAGAGTTATAAGAACATCGTATACAATGGTACAGAGAAATCATGGATGAGACGATAGGGAAGGGTAGTGGTACATTACCATATCATGATCACACGAACTGGCGACATGACAGGGGCAAGCCCTGTCACTACCATACTTTCCGCCGCTGCGTGGCTTGCTACGCCAGTTCGTGTATAGT
>CAZZVE010000177.1:0-11029 GCA_964657325.1 uncultured Ktedonobacterales bacterium | reverse complement strand
ACACATCTTCTATATAAAAATAAAAAATGCGTATCGACAATCTTTCTCATAACAATGCACAGACGCAGGGCAAACGCCGTCGTCTCTGGCTACGCGAACACTCACCACAACATCTCGAAGCCTGTACTGCACTTACGCTTCACGCTCTACGCCAACGTGAGCAGCAGGCGGCCCCAAATGCGCTTGTGTTTGGTGCTGGTGCATGTACGGAAGTTCCGCTCCATGATTTGCTTCGTGCTTCTGATGAGGTAGTACTTGCCGATCTCGACATTGCCGCCCTTCGCAGTGCCAGCGATGAGATCACATCTGCAACACTGAATAAACGCTTACGTCTTCTGCAATGCGATATTAGTAGTATCAACGGAGAACCGAAACGGGGTATTAGCGCAACGCTCACACGACTCATAGGTCGCCAGAGCTGGGATGCGTTGGCTGAGCAAGGACCACAGGCAGTCTTTGATGCCGCCGCGCTCTGTCTTGAGCAATGCCCTGTATCTGATCCACCGGAGATACAAACGCTTGCTCCTGGCTCCTTTGGTCTCGTCGTCAGTTCTCTTGTTGTCTCACAGTTGTTCAGCTATCCTCTACTCGATATGCTCGACACGATCAAACAGGTCGCGCCAAAACTGCTTGGCGAACAAGAGCGTCACCGTCGCTATCAAGATGCCGCGCAAGCATTTCGCATTCGTATCATCAATGCCCATTTGCACCTTCTACGAGACCTGCTCGACATCGGTGGACGCGCGGTCTTGCTGAGTGATGTACGCGGCTTCGTCTTTAACGTTCATGGCACCGATCATGATGCTACCCATCGTCGGGCCTTGCCGCTTGTCCCTCGGACCTTCCCTGATCTCGTACGCAGCACCTTTGACGTTGTGGAGGAGCAGCAATGGGAGTGGATCACCGATTTGCCCGAAAATGAGCGTCCAGGGCGTGGTTATGAGGTGAGTGGGTATGTGCTGAAATCTCGATCCTCTTAGTACGGAAGAGATAATGTGCGTCAAGAAGGTCGTTTGACATTTCGCATGCGTATTCGATTGTAGACTATTGCCACAACCGTTACAATCGCTACGAGTGCGGCGGCTCCATAATGTGCTAGTGCATTCAAAAATGCGAAAATAACCGATTGTTGAGGTGTGTAACTGACGGATGAAGCATATAGACCTGTAATCACAAACTGGGGATGTCCTCCGACTGGAATCGTCGTAATCGTCTGCCGATCAGGGATGGCAAGCATTGCTACACTCCCATTCACAAGAGCAACAAAGCCTAGTTGTCCATCGCTTGTGATTGCAACAGATTGTGGCGAGACTGGAAAATGCAGTACACGTTCGGGTTGATGACGTAAGGTTTCACCGACACGTACAGAAGAAAGTACATCAATACGTTGGTGCTGTAGATCAGGAACATAGACCTCACCCGTTGTTGCGTCATAATCCATAAGGCCAAAAACACCCTCGCTCAGCAATGGTGGTGTAATGTGTCTGCTATTCACGTCTATCGCAACAAGTGTACCTTTCCGCGTCGTCACATATGCTGTAGGACCAGATGGAATACTCAAGTATTGAGGACCTCCTGCAACAGTAAGTGTCGCAAGCCGTGAGCCTCCTGTACTAAATATCGTAAGATTAGCTGTGGTGGCTATCCACAGTTGATTGCCTGTACCACCAGCAATACCTCCACCAACAACCGCGATAGCCATACCTGTTACCTGGTTCTGCGCAGCAAAAACATGGCGTGTGGCACAGGTAAGCGGGTCGAGCGCATACACCTGATTTGAGTCTTTCGCTGCCGCGTAGAGCGTGTTCGTGCCAGGATCAAAGGTTAAAAGCGAAGGATGTCCAGGCAGATGAGCTACACATAGTGCTTGCGCTGTTTGTGTGGCAAGAATAGTGACCTGCCCTTTATCAGGTTGAGTAACCGCCAATGTCCGTCCATCAACGCTCAACACCATCATCTGAGGCTTCCCATCAATTGCGATCTGACGTGTAACCTTTTGTTGTACTACGTCAATAACACTAATTCCTCCCTCTGTTCCTGCCACATACGCCAGATTAGGTGCGCCACCATCTGCAAGCACAACGGAAGGATAAAGTAGACAGACGCTTACAAAGATGAAAACAGTGTATAAAAGCAGGAAGAAAAAGGTCCGTAAAGATGCCAAAGAAAAAAACATATGTTCCCTTACATACTTGATAAAATGAAAAGACGACAAAGCTATACTACTGTATCATAATGGTCTTTACAAGTAGAGCTATCCAAAGGGTTGTCGCAAAGTGAATGAATAGTATGACAGGGGCAAGTCCTGTCACTACCATACACGTAGGAGTTGCAAGAACGGTGTATAGTAGTGACAGGACTTGCCCCTGTCATGCTCCCCGATTATGAAATAACTTTGTTTTATAGTAGTAACCTATTGATGAGTATGGAGATAAATAATACTCTATTGAATAACGGATTGAGAACGAAGCGAGTACAATAATGAACAAAGAGATGTTCTGTAGAGGCTATAATTTACTACGTCCTCGTTGCCCACTACAAGCCGAATTAGGGCGTAATAAAGTACGGCTTCTACAAATTTTGCTTATCTGCTTCCTTCTCATCTCGTTGTCAGCATGTTCAACAAACTCATCTCCAAACAATACACAACTACAGCCTACTGTGTCTCCTATACAACATATTTCGCCGACACCGACGAAGCCTCCGGCAGGTATTGTCTTATATCAAGCGGATTGGTCACATGGACTTGCTGGCTGGCAAAATGCACATGGTTGGCAGATTGAGCGGGGACAGCTAGAAACTGATACGAGTGGCTCTGCTACATTTACTCTTCCGTATATACCAACCGTTGCTAACTACGCGCTTGAAATCCATATTCAGATTGTGCGCTTGCTCAAAGAAAATGGTGGCTACTTTTCCTTATCCGCGCCTCAACTACCTGGGAAGAACGGTTATGATACAGGTATCAGTGGTATGGAAGGAACACAGCCACGTCCAAATGGAGCGCATCCCTCTGCACAGGTGAGCCTGAAACCTGGGGATGCCTCTATACAGGGGACTGGGATGCCAATAGATTACGAACCACGTTTCGTAGAGCATACCTATCGTGTTGAGGTGCAGGATAACCAGGTCAGCCTGTTCTCCGACGGTGTGTCGCTGGTCAGTGTAAGTAGCGGCGAGACTGATACACTCTCTAATGGACCAATTATGTTCAAGAGCGACCAGCTCATTTTGCGTATAAGTGGTTTGCGCATAGTGACGCTTTAGCCGCGGAGTTACTTTCACTTTACGCATTCAGCAAAGCTTTTGTCACTGTTATTCCTGTCACTCCATTATCTGAGGCGTTAGACACAAAAAGCGCAATTACGCCTTCTTGTGTTCCACCGCGAAAGCTCAATGTATAAGAGATGGCCTTGGAAAATTCAACCTTTCCAGTATCACTTGCCTTCCATATTGTACTCTCACCACTCTGACTATAGAGGTGATCTAGCACTTGAACGGTTCCGATTGTTCCTTTACCATCACCATATCCAGTAACCGTTATTGGACTTGTTAATGTATGCTCGTTGGAAGGACCTGTAAGCGTGAAAGGATCGGTGTGCGCGCCAACAACTTCCCACAAACCGCCGTTAGCATTGTGTTCCAGGCGATCAAGCTGAATTGTGATTGGGCTTGAAGAAGGTTGCTTCACCTGTACAATAGCATGAATATCGTGAACTCCACCACCACTAACTATCGTAACAGGCGTGTCAGAGGGCCATTTCAGCATTCGCTCGCAGAAACGTTGCGTCGTTGTTATGGCAGATAATCGCCATTGCTGAAATCCTTGTGCGTTGTTCACTTGAGCCTGCTCAAACTCTGCTTGATAGCGTGTTAAGTCAGGAAAAATACCTGAAAACGCCACCTGCACCAACGCACCCGCTGTATCAGACCATTTATATTCACGACATAGATCAACCGTCCACTGGTTTGTCAAACCTTTGTTATAGAGCGAGTTTGGGTCCACTTGTGCTGTGAGTAGTGTATTGTATTGGCTGATTCTTGCGTCTCCATGCAATAAACCCTTCAAGCTAAAAATGGGTGTCGGGTGAGGAGCAACAATGTTACTGTACACAAAAATGTTCAGCGTGGCATCACTACCTATATGACGCACCATAACGACTGCTTGCAGCGCGGGTACACCTAACAGATTGCCACATAATACACTTTCTACTCGCTGACTCGTATCGAGTGAAACAATGTTTTTCCATGCATCAGGAGTGTTCACAGAGGTAGGGCATGGTTGTGGACCTAGACGTATAACCGATGGCGTCGATTTCGGAGTGCCCTTACTCTGTTGTGATACGGACTTTCCCGTAACATCTCCGAAGAGCGAACAACCTGTACTACAAAGTAGAGAAAGGAAAAGCAGAAAATAAAGTTGTATCTTTTGCGAACGAGATAGAAAGAAAAACAAATTCCGCATCAAGAAAGTCCTTCACAAACGTAATGCATGCACATATCTTATTATAAAAAAAGAGGTAGATTAGGTCTATACCGTATTCTAGCAGGCATAAATGTTCAAAATGAATTGAATATCTACTACATATATGGTATGCTTGCTATGTTCATCCCCTTGCTCATGACACTGTTTGTCATTGTACACCGATTCCTTGGTAGTGTCTTCTTATTAGAGTCACAGTAGGTACATTGTAGTACTAGGAGGATTTCGATGCTCAGTAGTCCCCGCAAGAGTTTTATTGACCGTGACCTCGAACACTATCCCGCTAACTCGCAACGTGTCTGGTATTTAACGTTGTCCGTCGCCGCAACCATTGTCCTATATTACGAGTCATATGTTCTCCCATCAGTTGCCCCACTTGTTTTGACCACCTTCCACATCACGTTCATTAACTACGTCTTTATAACGCTTGGCTCCAATCTGCTAGGCGCATTCTCGTCAATCATCGGAAGCCTTTCAGACCGCATAGGGCGTGCCAATCTCGTTATCTACGGTATCGTTGTCACGTCAATTATCACGCTTATTATTTCGTTCACAAGTTCAGCATCGCTTTTTATCGTACTAACTCTGTTACTGGGCTTTGTCGAGGGCATTATTCTTGTCGCCACACCTGCGCTGGTACGCGATTTTTCGCCACGCCTTGGACGCGCAACTGCGATGGCGTTTTGGACGGTTGGACCAGTCGGTGGGAGCCTCGTGATTACCTTTGTCGCAAGTCTTACCCTCTCTGCCTTCGGAACATGGCAATCACAGTATGTCATTGCCGCCATCTTTGGTCTGATCATCTCTGTATTGTGCTTCCTCGGCCTACGCGACCTCTCGCCCTCTTTACGTGCTCAAATCATGACCGCGATTCAAGAAAAAACGCTGATCGAGGCTCGATCACGTGGCATCGACGTTGCCGCAGCACTGCGTAATCCGTGGCGGCAAATGTTGCGTCCGAGAATTATCATCAGCGCGCTTGGCATCAGCGTCTTCTTATTGCTGTACTTCGCCGCCGTTGCCTACTTCCCGACCTACCTGACAACTATCTTCAAGTATCCGCTTGCCCTGGCGAATGGTTTACTCAGCATCTATTGGGCGTGCGATGTCGTTGCCTCAATCGTGACTGGTATTGTCTCCGACCGCTTAGAGGTGCGTAAGCCCTTTATGGTTTACGGCGCGATTGCTAATATCATCGTGATTCTCCTCTTCATCTCGCGTATTGGACAGCCCACCAGTCCTCTGTTCATGGGCATTATCTTTGCCCTCTTTGGACTCACGGGTCCTATTGCCTATGTTGGATGGATGGCTGGCTACACGGAAACGATTGAGGATATCAACCCCGCGCTTGTCGCTACTGGTATCTCCGTCTGGGGCTTTCTTATTCGTTTAGTGGTGGTCGTCTCGTCGCTCGCATTCAGTGTTGTAGTTGTCAACATACAAAATGCTGGACAATGGGCTACATGGTGGTGGGTCTGCATCGCGGGCGTCGTCGTGTTTTTGCCAACCGCGTTTCTTGCCAGTGGCTACTGGCGTCCTGCTCAGGCGCGCGCTGCTGTACAGGCCAAGCTACAATCTGAAGGACTCAATGTCGAGTCGGGCGTCGAGCCAGCATAGCACAATGTCAATTGTGATGTAAACGGTAGGGGCAGCAATTCAATGCGCCCAAAGATGGGGTGTGGGGCAACGCTTCGGCAACGATTCTCTCGCCCTAATGCGAACCCCTTCCGGCCCATCTTTGAGCGCAATGAATTGCTGCCCCTACCGCTATTGCTGTGTTCGATTGTCAAAGTTCATCAGGTGTTTCATGTATCTCTTATTATTTCGAGCGTTGACCATACGCAATGTAGAGGGGATTAAGGGTACCATGTTCCTCCCATTCATTCCGTACAAGGCTTAGGAGACGATCATACTCCTCTTTGCTTACGTTCAAGGATGTGACAACGAGTGGCTTGAGCGATTGAAAAAGGGCGTGTACAACATCTGCACTCATACTCTCGATAGGGTCATTGTGATTCCCCATAGGAATGGAGAGAGTTTTAGCATGAACTTTTTCCACATCGGTCTCTTGCAAGAAATCCTTCAGCTTTCGACCAATCAAAACATCAATTCCACGGCGTTTACCTGCCTCAACGAGCCACTGACTGATTTGCTGCGTATAGGGTCCACTCTTAGGAAATATTCCTTCTGTCTCAATGAGTTCAATCCAGCCACCAATACGCGTCACACGCACGAGTTCGTTGATAACATCTTGCCACCTTGCGGCAGGAAGTGCTCCCACGAGCAGGCGTTGGTGCACTACATCGAAGCTTTCATCTGCAAAGGGTAGCCCTTGTAGAACATTGCCCGCAAGGAAGGTGCAGTTGTGGGGCCACGGGTGAACTCCTTGTTCAGGAATAACCATGTCAACGCCTGTAATATGCGCGTTTGGAAAGGTTGTTGCCATCTCCTGGCACCAGCGTCCTGTACCACATCCGACATCTAAGATAGAGGTTGGATTCCCAATTGGAGCCACGATGTTCCCTCCTAAAAGAGAGGAAAGCATCACATGTTGCAAATCGAGCCGATGAGTTTCCTGCCAATCTTTTGGCAGCATATAGGGAGTGTTGGGTAGGCGACGACCTTCGATCCACTGAAAATCGATGTCAGCAGTAGAAGCCGATGCCGACTCCTGATTTTTGAACTCAGGCCCACTAGAATCAGCCATGCTTTTCCTCTCTTTTTTTCAAAGGGAGCACCTTACTAATCATTCATCTCTCGACGAGATGGTTTTGTATGTACATATACAAACACCTTAACTACGTCTTATAAAATATTTTAAACTATCTGAAATCGAGAAGCAATAATGTCTTTATTTCATTGCTGTGACCTAGATGTCCTTTTATACGCAGAATTACTATGCGCTTGGGTTTTTTCTAGTATGAATGATGTTTATGAGCGATGGTGAGGGTTATGATTGTGCGGGTTCGACAAAATAAATGGGGGTGTATCAAATTGTAGGGGTCTAATTCTATTACACCCTCGTTGTGACCTACAGTGTTGGCAGGATTGATGAAACGTTTCAAATATTCTCTAAGATTGTTGATCACCGAAAAGGGTGTAATGGAATTAGGCCCCTACAGAGATTCAACCCTTATATACGATCGCTTTTGGTGCCGCCAATACTCACAAGAAAGTTGATGTTCCGCGAGAGATGATTATACTAGCTGGAATAATATTGAATTTTCTAAATTGCTGATATACCAGGGTGTTCTCGTAATCTTTTATTGTACGTAAGGGTCATGTATAGGAGGGTGTGCATGAACGGCAAAATCACGTATCACCAGCAGGTTAGCTATTGCGGAAAGCCGCATTGCCGTAAGTGTCGTGAAGGGACAGGGCATGGTCCATACTGGTATGGCTATTCAACAGTAGAGGGACGTACCTCACGCACATACATAGGGAAGCATTTGCCAGCCGATGTGCAGGCCGATAGGGAAAGAACACAGATTGTACAACTCCCATCGAGTATGCAGAGCGGCGAACGCGAGCAGGGAATGCTGCGTGTTTATACACTTGGACAGTTTCGCCTGGAACGGCATAACGAGAACGAATGGCAAACCGTCACGGAGACAGCATGGCAACAGCAGCGCGTACGTGCCCTGCTCAGTAGTCTGATAAGTAGCACCGCACGTAAGCTTGGGCGTGAACAGGTATTGGAGATAATCTGGCCCGACCTCGATATGGAGACCGCTAGCCATCGCTTGGACCGCTCGGTCTACAATCTGCGCCAAATATTTGAACCCACACGAAGCAAACTCGCCACCTCACCGCTCTTGTTGACCGAGCGTGAAGTGCTTGTACTCGCGGATCATCCGCTTATCTGGATTGATGCCGATGCCTTTGAACACCTGATCGCGCAGGCACGGACCGCTATTGAGAACGCAGACACCGCCGAGGCAGAGCGACTGTTTGAGGCGGCAGCGATGTTGTATGGCGGTGATTATTTGCCAGAGGAGCAAGAACTGTCCTCAGTCCTGGCACGTCGTGAAAAATTGCAACGCAACTGGATTGGCCTACTGCTTGATCTCGCCGACCTGCGTATCGCGCACAATGCATTGAGTAAAGCTATTGACCCACTCAATCAACTCCTCTCGATTGACTCAACCAACGAGGCGGCGGTACAACGGCTTATGCGCGTGCTGGCTCAGTTAGGGCGGCGTGGAGAAGCCTTGCGCGCATACAAGCGTTTTGCCTCCACGTTACAGCAGGAATACCATATTACTCCGTTGCCAGCGACGCGTTCTATTTATGAAGCTGTACGCCAGGACGCCACGAATGGAAAAGTTCCATCCACCAGTAAGACAACACTACGTGCCGAGGCAGAGACGGAGAGTGTCAATACCCCACAGCGTACACCGCTTACGAAAGAAATAGCCATTCAGATAGGGCGTATGCATCAGTCGCCGTTGGTCGGGCGCGAACAGGAATTGGAGGCACTACGTGGCCTTCTCATCGCCTCCGAGACGATGGAGAAGTTCAAGTTGCCGGGACAGAAAAAGACGATTGCAGCTCCATTTGATGCACAACATCGTCCACAGGCGATGCTGCTCATGGGCGAGGTTGGCATTGGCAAGACGCGTCTCGCCGAGGAAGTTGGGCGCGAGGCTCGTCGGCGTGGCTGGGCTGTTGCATGGAGCCGACTCTACGCACAAGAGGGCAATATTCCCTATCGTTTATGGATTGAGGTACTACGGCGAGCAATAGAGCAAAGTCGTCATGGGAGTATCTTGTCTGGTAACACGTTTGCGTCTACCTCTACTACACTACTCGCCCAATCTGGTTTGCCACTGCACATCGCGCAACGAGCAAATGTCTACATGCCACTTGCCACCCTACTACCAGAGTTGGAGCGTCTAGTGCCGCAGGGTGCATTGCCACCATCGTCACCAGAACAAGAACAACTACGCCTCTGGGAAGCTGCCCGCGAATTGCTCACCACAATTAGTGAGAGTACGCCATTGCTGATTGTGCTGGATGATCTGCATTGGGCCGACAGCAGTAGTTGTGAATTACTAGCCTATCTTGCCCGCCATATTCATGGTTACCCCATCGTCATCATCGGCACGTGTCGTGACAATGAATTGGGTGATACTTCACCCCTTCGTTCGCTATTGACTGATCTACAGCGTGAACACACATTGGAAACGCTCTCGCTACGCCCACTCAACGATGAGCAGATCACGACCCTGATTACACAGGTCCTGACAGATACGCAACATAGTACGTCGTTTCCACAACCCGTACCGCCTTTGTTTTCTTATATCCAGAATCGTGCGGCTGGCAATCCATACTTCGCTGAGGAGTTAGCACGTACATTTATTGAGAGCGGGACACGGACACCCCTTGTGGGCGTCTGTGGAGCCGAGAGCATGAGCGTCCATGTGTTAGCAGAAAACGTACTAGCGATAACACTACCGGAGACAATCACCGCCGTACTTGATCTGCGTCTTGCATATCTGAGTTCAGCATGTCGGCGTTTGCTGAGCAAAGCAGCCGTACTGGGTGGCTCGTTCGAGTTTCCGCTTATCTGCTCTATCGAAGCTCCAGGCTCCGATGAGGACACTGTGTTAGAACTGATCGAAGAAGCTCTAAATGCGGGTATGCTCACAGAGGAGGGTATCGGCACACGTATCACCTATCAATTCTGGCATCCCTTGCTCGTCAGCCACCTATATGCGAGCCTCTCGGCTGCACGTCGTGCCAACCTGCACCGTCGCGTTGCCGAAGTCCTGCTTAATAGCTATGGTGGACGTGAGGAAGAGGGAGCGGCTACCGTTAGCTATCACCTTCTTCGCGGTGGGGCAGATGCCGACCAGATCGCCCACTACGCCGAACTCGCGGGTAATCGTGCTTATGCCCTTTCCGCTTATCCCGAAGCTGAAAAGCACTATCGTCTCGCCCTCACCCACCTGAACACCCACCCCGACGAACAACTGCATCACGCCTCTCTCCTGGAACTGCTCGGCGAATGCACGAGTATTCAGGGTAAGTACGAGGAAGCCCGCGTCTTTTACGAACAAGCTTTTGATGTTCGCAGACTGCAAAGTGACTCTATTACCAACTCTCAACAAGAAGTACAAATACAAGCCTTGCTCTTGTATGAGATATCACGGGCATGGTACGACATGGGAGACAATGCAAAGTCCAGGGAGTATTGTGAACGTAGCGAGCAAGTTCTACAAGGAGCAGATGTTGTAGAGGGGCTTGCCTGGGCAAAACTGCGTTATCAGCAAAGCTATATAAGTTGGCGTGAAGGTTCTTATGAGGAGGCACATCGCCTAGCCAACGAAACGCTTGAACTCTTTAGAAAAGCTCTTGACCATCATGAGCATATTACAGAATATACCGCTAGACCAGCCCGTATTAGGCGCACACTTGCCGGAGATTTAGTTGATCTTGGGCGTATACACATTATATTAGGTGCGATTACTGCTAGCGAAGGTCAGTATCAAGAAGCCTTAAGTCATCTTAATACTGCTCTAGCTCTTTTTGAACAACGTGATT
>CAZZVE010000176.1:8369-11123 GCA_964657325.1 uncultured Ktedonobacterales bacterium | reverse complement strand
TGTTAAACGGCGTGTTATACTGTAGACAGGATGTATGCGATAGGAACCTGAGACTCGTACACAAGACAGGACTATTGACATCAAAAAAAACAAGGAATGACGTGCTATGACGACGACAGTAGATGGAGCGATAACGCCACACAATACACAATTTGTGCTGCTCTGCTTTGAGGGACCCGATGTCTACTCAACCGCAGGAGGATTGGGCACACGCGTTACCGAACTCAGCGAGGCACTTGCAACACAGGGCTACGCGACACACCTGATCTATATTGGTGATCCCTTTAAACCTTCAACCGAAGTGCGTATGAACGGACATTTGACGCTGCATCGCTGGTCACAATGGATCAGCAAGTACTATCCCAATGGTGTATACGAGGGCGAGGAAGCTAAACTTTACGATTATAATGAAAGTGTTCCTTATTTTATATACAATGAAATTATGCGTCCAGCCGTAGCCGAGGGCAAGACGGTTGTTATCATGGGTGAGGATTGGCATACCGCCGAGGTGATGTGCCGCGTCTCCGATCTGCTCCACTGGTATGGAGTGCGTCAAAAAGCACTATTGCTCTGGAACTTGAACAGCTTGATGTCGCTTCACCGAGTCAACTGGGGTCGCCTCAACTTTGTAACGACGCTCTGCACCGTGAGCAAATATATGAAGCACAAGATGTGGGATTTAGGTGTTAACCCTCTTGTCATTCCAAACGGTATCCCGACACGACACCTTGCCTCAGTAGATTATGGTCATACGCAACGCCTGCGTAGTATTGCGCAGCGTGGCGATCCCAATCGTCTATTTCTCTTCAAAATTGGACGCTTCGACCCCGATAAACGCTGGCTAATGGCGATTGAGGCCGTGGCGCGTCTCAAGCATAGCGGTCATCCTGTCACGTTGTTTGTGCGTGGTGGTATCGAGCCGCATGGAGCCGAAGTCCTGCAACGTGCTTACCAGTTAGGGTTAAGTATCGCGGATGTTGTGGCGAAGCGTCCCAACTTGCACGAATGCTTTGAGGCTATAGAAAACGCTGGTGAGGCCGATATCTACAATCTGCGTTTCTTCTTACCCGAAGAATTTGTGCGTACTACCTATGCAGCGGCGGATGCAACGCTCGCCAATAGTGGACACGAGCCATTTGGCCTCGTGGCACTAGAAGTCATGGCGGCGCAAGGTCTTGCCGTTACCGGGAGTACCGGTGAGGACTACGCAATCTCGCTTGAGAACGCGCTTGTAACCGAGACCGAGGACCCCGACGAAATCGTGGGCTATCTTCTGTACTTGCAACGCCACCCAGAGGAACAGAAGCGTATTCGGCACGCGGGCCGACAGACCGCGCACCAATTCTTATGGGACCATGTAATTGAAAACATGGTCAGCAAACTGGAGTTCCTGGCACGCAAGCAAGGCATCGCTCTCCCCGCGCCCGTTACCGAACAGGAGACCGTACAATCTCAAGAGGTAACAAAGGTTCCTGTCCTGGAAGAGTCACACAGCAAAATAGTGTAAATAATAAGAAAGAGACGAGATGCATAAGATCAGACGGTGAGCGAGGCCATGACAGGGCTTGCCCCTGTCATGGCGACCTCTTGTACATCTTGTCTCTTTCTTATTATAATGTCTCTTTTTAGCAGATCAACAACGTATAGAACATAACAACATGTACATACAGTTACACCATACCAAATTTTGGGTATGTATTCTCTTCAATTTTCGTGTAGAATACATCCTAAAGCTGCGTTGTTGTGCTATACTCTAGTGCAAAGTGAAACAACATAAACCAATTTGGTACTATTGTTGACACTGCGCATGGGGACAGAGTATGATGCATAATTGTACTGTGTTTTATTTATCGTGAGTTGTGCAAGATAGGTGTGCTTGAACGCACTAAAAGAAAGTGAGAGCCATGTCGCAGAGCGGTGATTATCAACAGGGGCGACGTAGGGTCACTGGTACTGGCCCAAATGCTCTTCCATTAACGAGGGCCGTTAGAGGCAACACTGGACCACAAACAAACATACAACCTGACGACGACGACGATGACATCCTCGACGAACCTGGGCGCAAGAACACCAGTGTTGTGCGTTACGATACGTCATCACGTCTTCCCGGTCCTCCCAATCCTCCAACCACTCCCGCGTATCCGCGTCGTCGCACTGGCACACAAGACCTCCCGCCACAACCTCGTCAAAATGCACGTCACACAACATCACAACAATTTGCATCACCGACTGGTGCGTCTACCGGACGCCTCAAGAAACGTAACACGAGTGTACATTGGTTATTGCCGCTTGGCGTAGGCATGGTAGCGATGCTTGTACTCTGGGTATTTGGTTCCCTCCTTGTTGCATGGGGCCAGCAACGCTATGATGATGTCACTTACGGTAGACCTCGCACCTATCAAACGGATGCGATTGTTGGTCATGATGATAGTGCCTTACACAAAAGCCACTTCATCGCCATTAATTACAACCGTCAGGCCATTGTCACTGAATGGCGGGGTGGTGATCCGGCGAAATCGATTGTCTATGTTGTACCTTACTATATTGTGGGTGATAACAGCGATCTTACTCCCGTTACTGTTGAGCTGCGTGATGTGACCGGCGATCACAAGCCCGATCTGGTTATACACATTCACCTGCACACACAGGATCAAACATTCGTTTTTGTCAATGATGGCACCAAGTTCCGACCACAACAGGCGAACGATAAAATTACGCTGTGATACAGCAAAAAGAAGGTGTGGCAGATGAGCT
>CAZZVE010000176.1:0-8359 GCA_964657325.1 uncultured Ktedonobacterales bacterium | reverse complement strand
CTAGCTCATCTGCCACACCTTCTTTTTGCTGTATCACAATGTCTATTTTTAACCGAAGATGCGCTGATACTGTTCAGAGACAATATCTTCAGGGAAGAAGCGCATGAAGTTGACCATCAGTAGCGCGAAAGCAGTCCAATCGACGCCTGCATCAATCGGGACACCGATCACAGTTCCAATAACGGGAAGCACTGTACTGAGAAACGCTTCATTTAGCAAGTCGGGAAAGAACAGGAGGACGAGCAAGAACGCGATTGAACCAAGAAACGCAATCTTACGAAAAACGGGGACGCGTCGGTCTGTTAAGAGTGCGCCAAGCAATTTAAATGTTTTTATTATATGGAAGAAAAGTTCAAATCTCTTTGGTTGTACTTTTGCTTGTACTACTTGTTGTTGTACCATTTTGTTTCATACCTCCATATATACTACGTAATACAACACGAAACGGTTGTAGGGGCTGTCAAAGTGTCACTGCGACCAGGGCACCCGCAAGGGGATGCCCCTCCCATATGACGTGTCTCCCTAGGAGGAGTGTTCGTGTATGGGAGGGGCATCCCCTTGCGGGTGCCCTTGCTCTACCAAATTATGATTGATGGTCCCTACAAAACCCTATCATAGAGCATATCTCTAATGGTATAGTAGTGATAACAATTCTGCTTCTACAATATGCGAGATGTTCGATTGAAAAGAGGTGTTCTATGTTGCACACGTCGCTCATGGCTGATATGTCTGCACCCCATGTTGTTGTTCCCGATTCGTTTAATGTCGCCACTGCTTTTCTCGACCGTCATATTACGGAGGGTCGGGGCGCAAAAACCGCAATCTATTCCGAAGGCGTGACTTATACCTACGCGCAAATTGCTGAACTCGCCAATCGTGTCGGTAACGGGTTGCTCAATCTCGGTATCGATTTAGAACAGCGTGTAGCTTTGCTTTTACTCGACTCGCCTCAGTTTGCGGCTGCCTTCTTTGGCACCATCAAAATTGGCTCGGTGGTTGTGCCAATGAATACAGTTTTGCGGCCTGACGATTATGTCTATTTGCTGAATGATAGTCGTGCTCGTGCTCTTTTTATTCATGCGTCAATCTGGCAAACAATTGCACATTTGCGTTCGCAACTCAAATATCTGCGTCACGTCATTGTTGTTGGACTTCATGAGTCAGAAACCGCAACGCTGCATGACTTTGAGAAATTTGTGAGTAACGCATCCTCTAACTTGCAAGCGGCAGAGACGCACAAGGATGATAGCGCGTTGTGGCTCTATAGCTCAGGGAGCACAGGCTTCCCTAAAGGCTGTGTGCATTTGCAACATGACATGCTCTACTGTACAGAATATTATGCGAAGTCGGTACTTGGCATCACTGAAAACGACATCACCTTCTCCGCTGCAAAGCTTTATTTCGCCTATGGGCTTGGCAATGGCCTGTATTTCCCCTTTGGTGTTGGGGCAAGCACAGTACTGTATCCTGGGCGACCATTGGCGGAGGACATGTTTAAGGTGGTCGAGCAGTATCGTCCAACCATTTTCTTTGGTGTGCCAACTCTCTATGGAAGTATGCTCGCTCTGCCTGACGCCGGAAAGCGTTTTGATTTCTCTTCAGTCCGTGTATGTGTCTCTGCTGGTGAAGCTCTACCAGCCGATATTCTACGTCGCTGGGAGCAGACCTTTGGAGTACAAATTCTGGATGGTATTGGCTCAACCGAGATACTGCACATCTTTATCAGTAATCGTGCAGGAGAGATACGTCCAGGTAGCACAGGTAAACTTGTTCCTGGCTATTCAGCTATGATTGCCGATGAGGCGGGGGTCGCGGTACCGCAAGGCGATATTGGCAATTTGCTTATATCAGGCGATAGCACCACCTCGCAGTATTGGAATAAGCACGAGAAGACAAAGAACACGCTCAATGGTCAGTGGATCGCCACGGGCGATAAATATTATCAGGACGCCCAGGGCTATTTCTGGTACTGTGGTCGTTCGGACGATATGCTCAAGGTCGGCGGTCAGTGGGTTTCTCCTGTTGAAGTCGAAAACACCTTGATTGCACATCCTGCCGTTCTGGAAGCGGCAGTTGTGGGTGCCATCGACGAAGAGAAGCTAGTCAAGCCAAAAGCATATGTTGTGCTAAAAGAAGGATATGTGCCATCTGAGGAATTGTCCAATGAGCTAAAGGGCTTCGTCAAGGAAAAGCTTGCGTTGTTCAAATATCCACGTACCATCGAGTTTCTCCCTGAACTGCCGAAGACCGCCACGGGAAAAATTCAGCGTTTCCTCTTACGCGAAACGGGTACAACGGAACCACTCCGTGAGCAACAACTGTGAATAAAAGCATACTTTCTGTAGGGACCGATGTATCGCGTCCTTGTTGGCATGGTCAATTGCAAAGAGGACATGATAATGGCGTTAATCTACATTATCACGTCCTTGTCAGCAATCGAGAAATCAACAAGGACGTGATACATCGGTCCCTACAATCGACATTTGGGAGCTATGAGACATGACGAATGAGAATGAGGCGTCTGAACATCTACCGTTGGTGGTGGCCGTTGATTTGGGTGGAACACAGATGCGTACTGCGGTGTTACGTGGCGCGACACTACTGTCACGCGTGGGTTTGCTTACAGGAGAGCATCCCACACCGGAGCGTATGCTTCCACGAACCTTTCAGGCAATCCAACAAGCATTGACAAAGGCGGAGGTTTCGCTTGAGCAGATCGCAGGTATCGGTATTGCTGCTCCTGGTCCGCTCAATAGTTACACGGGGGTTGTCTATGATCCGCCGAACCTTCCTGGCTGGAAGAATGTGCCTGTGCGCGAATTGTTCAGGCAGGAGTTTCATGTGCCCATTTTTGTAGAGAACGATGCAAATGCAGCCGCGCTAGGCGAATATATGTTTGGTGCGGGTCGGAGTAGCCGTGATATGGTGTATATGACGATTAGCACAGGTATTGGTGGTGGCGTGATTACGGATGGCAAAATATTGGAAGGTACGAGTGGTACAGCTGCGGAGTTAGGGCATATGACTATTGATTGGCGTGGTGAACGCTGTAACTGTGGTAATATTGGGTGTCTCGAACGTATCGCGTCAGGTACTGGTATCGCTCGACACGCTAATGATGCCATTGCTCAAGGGCAAGGAAATGACCTGCTGGCCTTCGCGCTTGCACATCAACCCAACGACCAGGAAAACGCGAAGGCCAGCACTCCTGAAGATGTCGCGGCCCACTCGCCCACACATGTCACTGCTCGTACCGTCGCGCTCGCTGCGGAAGCTGGTATTCCGCTTGCGTGTAGAATTATCGCAACAGCTGCAGAGGCACTCGGAGTTGGCCTTGTCAATATCATTCACATCTTCAACCCGGAAAAGATTATCCTGGGTGGCGGGGTCACACAAATGGGTGCGCTTCTCTTAGACCCTGCTCGACGTATCGTCGAGGAGCGTACAATGATAGTCCCACGCAAAGCAGCGCATATTGTCCTGGCGGAACTCGGTCAAGATGTGGGCCTCATTGGTGCAGGGGCACTTATTTATTATAATAGAAATGTTTCGGGTGTTTTATAGGGGTTGATTATGTGGTTTGAAAAATTCATCTGGGCGTCCGTGGGTCTATTACCACGCTATTTTGTACATGTGTATAAATTGGTCCCACCTATAAATAGAAGAGAGAACAGAGCGCATGGCGGCAAACAAAGAGCGGTTAGATGTGGCATTGGTACGGCGCGGACTGGCTCCGAGTCGTGAGAGAGCACGAGCACTGATTATGGCGGGTCAGGTATATGTGGGTGAGCGTATGGTGGATAAACCAGGGACGTTGCTTGCTCTGGATGCTAATTGCCGCATCGCTGATATTTCGCCTGAACTCAAGTTTGTCAGTCGTGGTGGTCTCAAACTTGAAAAAGCTTTAGACACCTTTTCTCTCGACCTGACGGGTCGCGTGGCGATTGATGTTGGTGCCTCTACAGGTGGTTTTACACAGTGTCTCCTAGAGCGTGGTGCTATAAGAGTCTACGCGGTTGACGTTGGACATGGGCAACTCGCGTGGACTCTGCGAAATGATCCGCGTGTCGTTGTGATGGAGCATACCAATATTCGTCACCTGACAGCTCTACCCGAACTGATGCAGTGCGCGGTAATTGATGTCTCATTTATCTCGCTTCGGCTCGTCTTGCCTGCGCTTGCTCCTTTACTTGTTCACGCGCCTGATACCTGGATTGTCGCGCTCGTCAAGCCGCAGTTTGAAGCAGGTAAGGCCGAGGTGAATCGCGGAAGTGGCGTTATTAGCGATCCCGCGATTCACGAGCGCGTGCTGCGTGAGTTACGCGAATGGGTTCCACTTTATACGCCCTTTGAAGTGAAAGACACAACCGATTCACCTATTACTGGACGTGATGGCAACCATGAATTCTTGTTTCTTCTCACAATGAAATAGTTGTAGGAAAATGGTAAAGGCTTTCCTGCTCCTTCCTACCACTGAAACCTGTTTTACCGTAACCACGTACTACAAAAGTACACACTTCCTATGCCAATTCCGCTAGTGCTTATGAGGAAAACTATGGCTACCAATGAAGAACTACCTGTACAGACACTACACCCACTTGTAAAAACTATCCTGATTGTCGAGGATGACCCTTCTATTGGAGAAATGTTTCTGCAAACTCTTGTAGACGAGAGTATATACAATCCTGTTCTTGTGACGAGTGGCGCACAAGCCCTGGAGGTTATCGAAGGTACAATACCTGACTTGCTCCTTCTGGATTATCACCTGCCCAATATGAACGGCCTCGAACTCTACGACATCCTGCATGTAATGCCTGGCTTCTCTTCGATTCCAGCTATTCTCATTACTGCCGGAGTCCTTGAACACAATCTTGGAAATCGTCACATTGTGGGTATGAGCAAGCCTGTAGACCTAAACAAATTGCTAGATATCATATCGGAACTTTTAGATTAGGAAATTGATGCATGGTTTGTATGCGGCCCAAATTTGGGCCGCGTACAAACCATGCATCAATGAATATTTTTACCCAATAACGTGGAATTGGCGTAAGAGGATGAAGGCAACAATAAGTAGCACAACGATCACCACGACAGCGATAATGAAATAGGTATTTCGGCTACCGAGTGTGAGCTTGCCACCACCGGGCATTGATTTGCGCAACTGGGCGCGTCTCTCCTCAAGTTTCTCTTTGCGGCGGTCCAGTTGCTTTTTGCGTCGGTCTTGCAGCGTTTTCCCACGGTCTTCTTCGTTCGCGGGACCTGTCCCCAGTTGTTCCATTCGTCGGCGCATGGTGCGATTGGAACTTTCGGCCTGTTGCTGATTCTGATTATTGGTGGATGTAATCTGCTTTGGCTGTGTCGATTTTGCCCCAGGAACTGCTGTCCCCCCTACACGAGGCTTATCGCTTTTGCCCTTTCCACGCCGCTTGGCTGTTGACGAGGCTGGTTTATTTGTAGGTGCGGGTGCAGGAATGGTACGAGGTTGTGCAGGGACGGTACGAGCTTGAAGCTTTCCTGTACCGTTGACGCCGGGCGTTTCCACATCCGGTTTTTCGTTCGCCATATTCTTCTCCATATATATAGTTAAGTAGTACTTATTGCGCGTCTAAAAGTTCTTTTGCAATCCGAGCGGCCTCTGCTTTGTCGTCGGGCGAGAGCGCACCGTCGATAACAAGGCTCAGGAGTCGTTCTTTGATGGGTCGTAGCCAGGGACCAGGGCCGAGATGAAACATTTCCATCAATTCGTTACCATCAAGCGGACTTTTGAGTGGCACACGCTCGGCCTCTTCTCGCAGGTGCTGTGCGCGTTCCGCGAGTTCTGACACACGTGCTTCAGCACGATTTACCTTATCGGTACGATAGCTGGTAATGTCGGCGCGTGAAAGTTCAAGCAGGTCCGCGAAGTTATCGCCACTCTCAAGCATCAAGCGACGAACCGCACCATCGGTCCATTCAGAACTGTAGGCATTGGCTCGCATATGCAGGCGTACAAGCAGTGATACGTTGTCAATGAAGTTGTGATCGAAGTGGAGCCGTTTGAGAATATCGCGTGCCATGTATGCCCCGATGTCTTCATGACCAAAGAAGTGTATTTCGTTGTCCTTGACGGTTCGTGTACGTGGCTTCGCAATATCGTGTAGCAGACCACTCCAACGCGAGGTTAAACGAGGAGCGGACCGTTCAACAACACGCAGTACGTGTGCATAAACATCTTTTGTATGAAGAGCACGAGTGGGCGTGGGTTGTTGGCTCACACCGCGCAACTCTACCACCTCTGGCACAATCCATTCCATCAAGCCCAGCTCAACGAGCAAGTTCAGACCCTTATCGGGGTGGTCGGAGAGCAGGAGTTTATTCATCTCATCGCGGATACGCTCACGGCTGATCTTTTGTAGTTTCGCGGCTTGTCGCGCAATGGAGGATTGTGTCTCCGTCTCGATTGAGAAATCGAGTTGCGCAGCGAAACGGACCGCACGTAACAGGCGTAGTGGGTCCTCATCAAAGCGTTTATCAGCTTCTTCACCTACAGCACGTAGAATATGTGCGTCGAGGTCACGACGTCCACCAAAGAGGTCAATGATGTGTCCATTGAGTGGATCGCGTGCCATCGCGTTAATTGTAAAGTCGCGGCGTTGTAGGTCTTCTTCCAAACTATCGCCAAAGCATACTTCTGGCTTACGCGACTCCGGGTTGTAGCGTTCGCTACGAAAGGTGGTGATCTCGACGATGTTCGTGTCGTAGTGGAGGCGTACAGTGCCGAAGCGTTCACCTACCAGGATGACTGCACTGGGGCGTGTTGGGGCGACCAGACGTTTTATCTCGTCGGGACGGGCATCGGTTGCAAGGTCGGCGTCTGCGGATTGTCCACGATGGAGTAACACATCTCGTACCGTACCACCCACCATATAGAGTTGTTTTTGCTGCGCACGAAACGCCTGTGCCAGTGTGATGATAATGTCTAGCATAATAGAATATATGTATCCGCTTCATTAGTGTTTGTGTTGTGATGCATATGCTTGCCGCGAAGAGTCGCGCCTCTGCATAAAATGCATTTCAGCCCCAGGTAGTGCTGTTTGATGATGAAACCATTGTATCATGTTCGCCTAGACTTGTGAATGAGGGTATTTTTCGCGTTTCCCGTAGTGTTGACATCATGCAAGAAATGTAGTAGAATACAATCAATGACGCGGGATAGAGCAGTGGTTAGCTCGTCGGGCTCATAACCCGGAGGTCGCAGGTTCGAATCCTGTTCCCGCTACTTTTTTTAATTCGTAGGGGCTTCATTCATCACACACATGGTGATGAATGAAGCCCCTATTATTATTTTTCTCCATTAGAAATTTCTCTCTCCACCAAAAAGTCCTAACATTCATGCTAAATACCCTTGACTGATGCGTTATATCTGGTATACTTGCTAATAAGAAAATATGTTCTAAAACTTTTGAAAACACCATATATCACACCTGGAATGGAGGATACCGCGATGGAAGCCACACAGACAAAGAGGCAATCTCGACCTATAGAGAGCGATGTCGAAGATGATGACGCTCTGTATGATACTCGTATGCCTTCGAGTGCACGGCGCTATAAATCAACTCCGTCCACCCCTGAGCCAGTCGCGCAACCCAAACTCATCACGCGTGCAACACGTGTTACTCCTGCAGTACAAGCTGCTAAACCAAAATCCGCGCCTCTACCAAAGCAGGATGTGTCGGGCGTACATGATGCCGCGAACGATGTCGAGGTGCAGCAGGACCCAATTACGCAAGGAAATCCAGTTCAGCGTCGTCGTGCAAGTCTCGGACCACAAACTCCGCCACCTGTCGTCGCTCCTAGCGTGAAACCTGTTCCAGTTTCGGATGATGTAACACCAATCACTGGCGGGCTACCAGCGCAAAGAAAATTTCCATTGGTGCCCGTCTTGATTGCTTCCGTTGCCACGATTTTACTCGTGATGGTACTCAGCGCACTTGGCTCATGGTGGCACGTCTATCAGGATGACCTGCATTATGGACGCCCACGTACCTCACAAATGGATATGGTAGTAGGTCATGGTGATAGCATAGCTCATCCTTCACACTTTATCTTTTTGAACCTGAATCGACATGTTGAAATAATTGAAATCGCTGCTGGCGATGCTGCGCACACACATATTTACACTGGCCCTATTCTCTATGGAGATGGACAAGACCTGACACCCGTAACCGGCGAGTTCAAGGACATCCACAATAATGGGAAGCCAGAGCTGATTGTGCATATCGGGGACCAGCAGATTGTCTACGTGAATGATGGCACCTCGTTCCATCAACAATAATATACTCCTCTCTGTTCTCTAAGGTGTGACAAAGCCACATCAGAG
>CAZZVE010000175.1:0-11152 GCA_964657325.1 uncultured Ktedonobacterales bacterium | reverse complement strand
GAGCGGCGCGTCAGTGTGTCGAAGCCCCTGCTTTCTAAGCATGGGGTACTTCACTAGACCGTCTTAGTGCTGAACGCGTCACGGCATTTACCTTCTCGCGCCCCAGCAAATCGCGCCTTGCCTATCAATTGCTCACTCTCCTTAACAGTGGTCGTCTCAAACTCTACACAGCCACGGACGCACCAGCAAGCATTTCTACAGAATGCTGGCATCAACTACAACGTGCCCGTTATCGTCTTCCCGCGCCCGACATCCTCGACTTCTATGTTGACCCCACCGACGGCCACGACGACTTCCTCATCAGCCTTGCTCTCCTCACCGAAGCAGCACATACGCTTATAACACCTGCCGCCTCATCTCTTGTGCGTCCTGCACAACTCTATACGGATGAAGGGAAGTTTTAGGGCGTTCATGAACGCATCAAACGACATCGGTAGGGGCAGCAAATTTTAGAGTACCCCTACACAGAAAGCATGCAACATGTTACAATGCGTTTCAGTCAGCACAAGGCATCTCTCTATCCAGACAGATTGCATCTCCTACTTTTATAAGGAGTCACCTATATGCCACGAGGACGTAAAGGCCCCCCACAAGATAGCATCGATAGTATTCTACTTGCGATCAGTCGTCGCGATACCATCGATTCCGACACTCTTTCGCACTATTTCGACCGTCTGGACGAAGAATGGACACATGGCGCACGCGAAAAAGTGTTGCACCTGCTAAAAAGCCATGACTCTTCCGCACAAACCGCTGCCATGCATATTCTGTCAGAACTCGCAACGGACTTTGACCTGGAAGAGCTAGAGGAGTTTGTCGCTGACCCCATGGTAAGCGATGTCGCGAAACTTACTCTTTCACCTATTCTTAAAGAATTGGGGTCAGAGATGGCGGAAGAGGGAATTATTGAATATCTCAATGATCCACCTGCCGCTATGCAACAAATGCAACTGCGTTTACTTGAACTTGTCGGCGATAACGAAATGGGCGTTGAAGCTATACTGGATGATGTGACTTCGATGTCCGTAGAGCGACGCCTCAGTTTCGTGCAATGGCTAGGTGCGAGTAACGATGCACGCGCTACAACACTGCTCCTTCCATTGTTGGAGAGCCAGACGGGGAAGGTGGCAACGGCAGCTATTGAAGCTCTTGAACAATTGGGGCCTATTGCCAGCGCACAAGCGATTCCTGCACTGAACCATTTGATCGCCACAGGTTCAAACCGTCAACTCAAACAAGCCGCACGAGCGACTCTTGGTCGTCTTACAATGCAAGCAGCACCAGGAGCGGAAGACACAGCGATGGCAGAAGCGCATCAGCAATTTCCACAATATGAGGCGCGGGTAAGCTTTGTCGATGGTTCTGGTGCGCAACTCATGATGCTCTCCTGGCGACGCCCCGATGGTTTACTCAAGGTTCTCAACGTGTTTTACCAGGATTCGTGGGGCGTAAAGGATTGTTATGGTCTCGACGAAATGGATACTGAGCATTGGAATGGCCTCGTCGCAAGCATGAATGAGAAGAGTTTTGGCTGCTTTGTCGTGCCATTCGCTTATTGTCGCAGTCTGATCGCTGAGGCTCGTGCCGTTAATAAACGTACACGTCGCAAGTTGCCAATTGCTTATTTTATTTGGCGTCCGCTCATTGAAAGCGAAGCTCTCGACGAACAGACGATCTCTATCGCTACAACACTACCAGCGCAAAAACTCGATGCAGACACGCTCGCCCTCGCACAACATGGTGACGAACTCTATGCCCTGAACGAATTTGTCTCGTGGATGTATGAACCGTTGCACGCCATTGAGCCATATATGAACCGATTTTGGGAAGCTCAACAAACATCTGAAAGCCGACCTAAACGAGGAGCTAAAGCTGGGCGAAGTAAGGCAAAACCAAAGGGTCAACGCGTACAGCTTGAAGCTTTGCTTGATGAGGCTTTGAGTGCTGTGATTGACGACTCATGGCGTCTTCGCTACGAAACTCGTCTTCGTCGTCAGGCTCAACTCTTTTCACTCACGAGCCGCGAACAGGAATCGCGCCTCGCGCTCGCTACCGCCGCACTGCTCCATCCCGCTTCACACATACCCGCGCAAGAGCAACCGTTTTTGCGCTTCATGATGCGTATCTCTATCGAGCAAGGTCCTCTACGCATGATGGCAGAAGTGGCGGAGTCCTTAGACATAGATTTTGAAGATGCGGGTAGATTGCCATTGGATTTCTTCGATGAATAAAAAAATGGTATTTTGAGTTTTGGTGTGTATATGATTCATAAACGATGGGAGGCATGACAGGGGCAAGCCCTGTCACTACTATAGACGAACTGGCGTAGCAAGCCGCGCAGTGGTGGAAAGTATAGTAGTGACAGGGCTTGTCCCTGTCATGCTCCATACCTATCATGACCGTTCACATTTTCGCATCAACGTGTCGGCACCGGAAATGGTGCCTTCAAAACCTCTTGTGCCGCGTATTCGCCGCTATGCATCGCGCCTTGAATACTACTCGATTGTGTGTATTCGCCTGCAAGATATAAGCCTTCGACAGAGGTGGAATTGTTGGGCAACTCATCAAACACACCTACAGGTTGCGCAAATTGTGCGAACGGAATACGATAGATCGCTAACAATTGCCAGCTATTCAGATGAGCGTGTGGAAACCACCCTGCCATCTCTTTCAGGCTACGTTGCGCGATGGCCTCGTCGTCTTCCGCTGGATTGCCTAATACTGTGACCGATAACAGGTGCTTGCGTGGAGGTGCATACGTAGGCGCGATATTCGTCAATAAAACAGCATTGTTAACATAGGCGTTTGATGCTGTGTTGAGCAAAATCTTGCGTTGCTTGTACAAATGCTCGTTGCCAGCAAAATACAGGCAGACCGTACTCACGCCCTGTGTTGACAAGGTTTTGTGCACAAACTTTTCCGCTACCTTGCCCTCGGTGGCAATCACCACCTGTTCGGCGTCGATCTGCTCACCGTTATTCAACCGCACACCCGTCACTCTATTGTTACTGACAAGTACCTCACCCACCTGCGCATGAAAACGTACAGCTCCCTCCGGTAGGGCTGAGGCAAGCTGCTCTGGAATACTCTGGATGCCTTCTGCCGGTAGAATGATATTGCCCTCTGCCAGCATCTTGAACGTAAATTGAAACATACGTGCACTGGTTTGAAGCGTACGGTCAAGAAAGATACCTCCATAAAAGGGGCGAATAAACGAGTCAATAAAACCTTTATCAGAAAACCCTAGTCTGCGCAGATATGTCTCTGTTGTTTCATCTTTACCATCAGGCTGACCCTTGCCCGCGAAAATATCCCTGGTCGCAAGACGTGTCACCTGCGCGACCAGTCCTAGCGTGCGTGCTTTATCAACAGGCGAGATCAACGGATTAATAACGCTCGTTAGTAGACGCGAAGGATTGCGCAATGGGTCCGCGATTTCGTACTGCTTGCCATTCTTGACCAGTATCGCACCAGGCTCAAACAAACGTTGTTTGAGCTTGTCGAAATCCAGGTGACGTTTTGCCGCTGCATAGGACGTGAACAGGACCTGGAAACCACGATCTAGCCGATAGCCATCCTCATGAATATCCGTGCGTAGACGCCCACCAACTCGATCAGTTGCTTCTAGAACCAGAACGCGCTGCCCACGTTCCGCCAGTATCTTCGCGCACGTCAGGCCCGCCAAACCCGCACCTATAATAACAATCATGTGTATATGCTCCTTATAATTTAGTAAATATACGTGTGATACCAAAACCAGGGCACCCGCAAGGGGATGCCCCTCCCATACACGAACGCTTCTGAGGAGACACGTCATATGGGAGGGGCATCCCCTTGCGGGTGCCCTTGCCCCACACAGATGAAGATTAATTGTGCGTTGTTACCACAATGGATTTATGACTAGCCCTGTGATCAATTTCGGGTAGAAGTACGTCGATTTCTGCGGCATCCGATCGTCGGCCTGTGCTACATCGCGGATTTGGCGTACTCGTGTCGCGTTTAAGAGGACAGCAGCTTGTGTCTCTCCACTTTGAATAGCTTGTAGAGCCTGTTGTGGGTCACGAGTGTAGCGCACATGTGTGCCAGCCGTCATATCTTCCGCACTCAAGCCTAGAATATGTTCCATGACGAGTTGTTGCGCGACTGCCACATCAAGACTGTTCCATGCTACCGAGTGCCCACTCTCTTGCATATGCTGCTTGCCTTGTTCACTGAGCGTCAACAACAGGGTTTGCTTACCAGTCGCGAAGACGAGCGCGGGTTGCTCCTGACCAGCCACTATCATCTGCTGTACAATCGCCTCACTTGCGAGCGTGTTTGGTAATGCTTGTACATTAAAGTATTGTGCGAAACTTGCCTCTATCAAACCGTCAAGCACCTGTTGGTCAAGGCCAAAGAGCATACGATGCGTGGGTAGCACGAGCATTCCTGGATCATCTACATCAATCAAAGCCATGAGCACAAAGTTCGCGGCATCCTCTGGATAGAGTTCCTTGCGTTGCTCGCGTACCTCTTGCTGATAGGCCAGTGCTGTTTCGTAGCGGTGATGTCCGTCGGCAATGTACAGTTGTCGCTTTGCAAAAAAGTCCTGGATATTGGCGATCTGCTGTGCATCTTGAATAGGCTGTAGGCGATGCTCTTCGCCGGCTTCGTCGGTGAAATGTACCTCTGCATGTTCGGCATGCGATGCGAGCAAGCGGCGAATACGTCCCTGTGGATCGTCATACAGGCTCATAATCGGGCTAAGGTTGGCGGCACAGGCACGTAGTAATTTTAAGCGGTCATCCTTTGCCTTTGCCAGCGTATGCTCATGTGGCAAGATGACTTTCGCGTCCCACTGTTCTAAGCGTACCCGTGCAATCAAGCTGGTACGTGTGTACTGTTGCCCTTCATATGTAAAGGTCTGCGCATACACATAATAGCAAGGGGCAGCCTCTTCCTGTAACACCTGCTGAAGACGCCATTCGGCGAGTGTCGCCGCCGCTCGCGTATACACCGTGTTTAGCGGACCATCATCGGAGGTTGTCCGCCCAAGCTCAAGCCGAATCACATTATAAGGACTGCGCGCATAATAGGCAGTCTGCGCCTCTTTTGAAATCACATCATACGGTGGTGTCACAACATCCGCGATGTTGCCCACCTTCTCACTGTTGTAGCGAATACCGCGTAATGGTCGAACCTCTGCCATAAAGAAATGCTCCACTTCAATAGAAAATATAGGAAAGCAGGGAGGAGGCATGACAGGGGCAAGGGACATGACAGGGGCAAGCCCTGTCACTACTATATACGATAGGTCCTCGTGTGGCTTGCCACGCCAGTTCGAGTATAGTAGTGACACCCTTTACGGGTGTCATGCCCCACTTTTCCTTGTCATGCCTCCACTTCTTGCATTTTTACCAGTTGATGCTTATTGTATCATGAACGAGAAGTTCTAAAAATATAGAATATTTGTTCCAAAAAGTCTTGACAGCACCTATCCCTTATGGTATCATTCTCCTTGTAGTACAAATGTTCAAAACTAAATATGCTCTCCCAACCCCCAATATTTCCTCGACATCTCTCCCATACAGTGGTCGGGTTCTCTCTCCGCTCTCCCCCACCCGACCACTGCGGCGGCAAGAAACTTCTACAATTTTTTAGCGCACTTCACGTAGGGCATCATCAACGATTTGTTGTGAATGTGTTGAGGCGTAGGCACTTGTGCTTATATTTGTTGCATATTTCCATGTCCTTATGAATACAATACAATTCGCAGAGATTATAGCATGAGTGCTTGTTGGTGTATATGCGTTATCGTGCTAAAAGCAACAGCATGACAGGGGCAAGCCCTGTCACTACTATACACGGACTGGCGCGGCTCTGCCACGAGAGAAATGATGGTCAGTATAGTAGTGACAGGGCTTGCCCCTGTCATGCGCGTTCGTCCTTGTGACAAAGCATCATATTGGATTGATTTGTTGAAACGCATGGTTCATATTTTTCCGTACCTATGGTATCATAGGGGCAACATTACCTCTAATCATGTGTACGTATCATCTCAGTGTAAAACAAAGCAAGTGTGTAACTGACTTATGCCAAAAAGAGTACCAGAGCCACTGAATCCAACATTAGTCATTCAAGCCTATGCGCAAGGCGTCTTCCCTATGGCGGATCCGTGGGGCCAGTTGCGCTGGTATGCGCCTGACCCACGTGCTATCCTGGAACATTCCAACCTGCATATATCGCGTTCTCTACGTGCGACGATTCGGAAGGGCATTTATGAGGTACGCATGGATACAGATTTCGCAGCCGTGATGCGTTGCTGCGCTGACCGTACCGATGGTGAGGGCACGTGGATTAACGAGGAGTTCATCAAAACATATACATTTCTGCATCGTGCGGAGATGGCACATAGCGTAGAGGCATGGCGGAATGGCACACTTGTAGGTGGTCTTTATGGTGTCTCGATAGGGGCGGCATTCATGGGCGAAAGCATGTTTTCACACGCTACCGATGCCTCGAAGGTATGTCTCGTAGCGCTGGTCGAGCACTTAAAACGCAGAGGCTATGTGTTGCATGATACACAATTTCTCACACCACACCTCGCCACCCTCGGCGTCACCGAAATTCCTCGCAGCATGTACGAGAAACGCTTGAAAGAAGCGTTGCGCATGCGCTGCGCATGGGGGGATTAAAACATATGAAGGGTGCGGCGTGGTACATGACAGGGGTAAGCCCTGTCACTACTATACTGACCACCACTGCATGGCTTGCCCCTGTCATGCTCGTGCTGTCGTCATGCTTCACTAACTAGCCGTTTACGCTTCAACCTCATCTTCCTCATATTCATATTCATCTTCCTCATCATCGGCGAGTCGTTCCTCGTCGTCGCGTTTCGTTTGGCTTTCAATTTGACCGAGCCAACGAAAAAAGAGCGGAGTCATGACGACGAGATCGACAAGGCCAGGAATGAGCAGCAAGGCACCACCAATAGCTTGATCCGCGAAGGTGGAGAGGCCGAGTTGTGGAGGAATGCGATAGAACGTATAGATCGTGACGCCTGTAAACACAAGAATGAACGCGAAGATATCGACAGGTTGTCCATCAAAGAAGGCATAGAGCATTTGTATAGGATAGCTCATAGGGCGTAGTTCACGTACAGAGCCGAGCAGAGGCCACCAATTGAGCAACGCGGCCACAAATATACTCAAGACCTGAATGTGATACAACGCGTTATTGTCTAGCATGAAACGCAATACTTTTGGCACATGCCAGAACAGGAAAAGTAGATTAAAAAGAACAGAAGCAACAAGTGGGCGTGTAAATAGCTGGATGATCTGGCGTATTACTGGTAGTTCCACTAGTGGGCGTAGCAACGATGCAGGTGCACTAAATAAAATTAGTGGCGCACAGAGTGTTGTTAATAAAACTAGTTGTGCCATGTGGACAGAAAAAAGCTGTGTTCTAGCAATGGTGTCAATAGGCGTGAGTAGTACTATTGCCATAAGCGCAATAGCCGAAAAAAAGGCGATGATGTGACGCCGATTGACAACATCGCCTTGCACAGGATGTTGCCGCACACGTCGTAGCCCTAAGAGATAAAGCGTGACAAGCAGCAATAAGAACAGTATGACACCTGGATTAAAAGGCCAAGTAAGTGAGAGACCAGCGAACATAATATAAGACTCCGTATAAATAGAGCGAGAATTTTTGTGTTATGGACCTAGTATAGTGCAGATGTGTCGGGTGTGCAAATCTAATTTGATATAACCAACGCACATGTTGTAGGGCGCAATCAATTGCGCCCTACAACATGTGCGTTGGTTATATCAAATTATTGACCCTGTTTCCTGAAATTTTATGTCTAAGAAGAATGTTGTATCAAAGAGGAGGGTTTGAACGTATATACTAGCAAGACTAAAAGCGGTCTTGCAATTCATGTCTCGTTCCCGTAATCCGTTTATTATTCAATAGGGAGCAATGAACTTATGCCAGAACAATTTTACGCAACTGAAGACTCGGACCTCGAACGTCTCCTTTCAATGGGTTTTTCCGATAATGAAGCCGAGCGGCTTATCCATATGAAGGACAACGTTTCTGAGCATCCCGAATATCGTGAGATCGTCGCCGAGAGCCGCCGCCTCGATTTTGTGCGCTGGCTCATCGACCATGATCGCATCAGTAGATAATATAGATGTACACATGCAAACGGACGCACCCAAGGGTGCGTCCGTTTGCATGTGTACATGATTCCCTATGCTTGGGTGTGAAGTTGAGAAAGCCGTAAGCCGAATTTTGTACCAGTGTCGCCTCTCGACAACGCTGGCGGCAATCATCTATCTAGGACGTTGATTGCTCAACGTCTCATGCAACCAACCCGAAGGTTTACAGACGAGCAGCCTGCAAGCATGCGGACATACTAGCCCTTCTATTTGGTCTTGCTCCGAATGGGGTTTACCCAGCCAACCGATCACTCGGCTGCTGGTGAGCTCTTACCTCACCATTTCGCCCTTACCCGACGTGTACATGCTGTCGGGCGGTATGTTTCTGTGGCACTTTCCTTGAGGTCGCCCTCACTGGCCGTTAACCAGCAATCTGCTCTATGGAGTTCGGACTTTCCTCGGACGCATGCGCCCGCGATTGCCTGTCTTTCTCAAATTCACCGTCTTAGGGTACCATACCCTGTCGCTAGCGTCTAGTAGTTTGCGATTAGTGCCAAAAAGCGTTACAATACCTGAGCATATTATAAAAACTAGTTTCGAGGATTCTATATGTCTACACAGTTCGAGGAGGTCCTGGGTATTGCCTTTCAGGACGCCTCGCTATTACGTCTAGCACTTACACACCGATCATATGTCTATGAGACTCCTGGCGCGGCTCTTGCGACGAATGAACGTATGGAATTTTTGGGTGACTCTATCCTTGCACTGATTAGTGCCGATTTCTTGTATCGTACCTATCCTACACTTACCGAGGGTGAGCTAACAGATGTACGTGCCGTGTTGGTACGCACGGAGACATTGGCAATATTCGCACGCGAACTGGCTATCGGTGACCACTTGCGCATGGGGAAAGGCGAGCAGGGCACAAAAGAGAGTCCACGTGTACTTGCCTCTGCATTTGAGGCAGTGCTAGGGGCAATCTTTCTCGATCAGGGCTTAGAGCGCGTACAACAGTTCTTACTACCAAGACTAGAGCCAATTGCGACAAATATTGTAGAGAAGCGCTTGTTTAAAGATAGTAAATCGCTTTTTCAAGAAGTGGCACAAGCACGCGAGAGCATCACACCATCCTATCGCCTCGCCAATCAAGAAGGACCTTCGCACAATCGTACGTTCACAATTGAGGTCATGCTAGGCGATACTGTTGCCGGACGTGGGCAGGGACGCAACAAGCAAACAGCGGAGCAAGAAGCCGCTCGCAATGCGTTGGAAAGTAGGGGTTGGATATAGATTGTGATAAGGGCAAGCACAATAGGGATATAACAAGGGCATGGGAGACATGACAGGGGGAAGCCCTGTCACTACCATACTGACCACCACTGCGTAGCATTGCCACGCGTACGTATATAGTAGTGACAGGGCTTGCCCCTGTCATGCCTAACCAACCAGAGAGAATGTCGTATACACAGGTAGGAAGGTAGGGAAGCAGGATGCGACAAGAACAGCGACCAGTTACAAGACCAGAGCAAACACTACGCGTGAGTGCAAGGCTGATCACTGCAAGCAATATTTTACATCTCTCCTCAGATGAGCTAGAGCGAGCGATCACGCAGGAACAGATAGATAATCCAGCCATAGAGGTCACAGAGCAACGGGTGTGCCTCATCTGTGGGTCACGTCTCTATGGAGCAACATGTGTCGCGTGTGGACAGACAGCGCAACAACCCTCAAAAGTTGGCGAATCGTTTGCGAGTTATGAAAATGCTGAACCTCAATGGGACTATCAACAACAAACCTTTTATGATATTGATAATTATGGTTTTGCCGAAGTTGATAGTGACGCCGATTATGACCCCTTAGAGCGTATCCCCACAGGAGAAACACTCGCGGAGACACTGCTACAACAATTAGAGGCACTGGTTTCACCTGACGACGCCCTGATTGCCGAACAATTAGTGGGCAACCTCAACGAACGCGGCTATCTGGAAATGAGTACACAGGATATCGCAGAGCTTTTAGATGTGCCTATCGAGCGTGTTGAGTATGTATTAAGTCAGTTACAAACGCTGGAACCACTTGGTATTGGTGCCAGGACACTACGCGAATGTCTGCTTATTCAACTGCATGCATTGGAAGAACAGGAAGCTCCTCATCCACTTGTGTATACGTTGATTGACCAATATCTTGACGCACTTGGACGCAATCAGTTTTCTGAAATCGCACGTGATTTGCGACTCCCTGAAGCCGAGATACGACAGGCGAGCGTATATATTCGGACAATGTTGCACCCATTTCCAGCGCATATTTACCGAGATGATACAAGGTATACACGTGCAGTAGGTGGCGTTACCTATGTACGGCCCGATGTAGTGATTCGTGCTAGCGACGATGGGTGCGAGGTCGAGCTTATCGAGGAAAAACGTTATGGCTTTCGTGTTGAGACGCGCTACACTGATACAACAGGTTCGGACGCGCAAAGTAGCGGTGAAGTACAGAAATACATGCATTCGCAGGGTGATCGCGCAAAGTTCTTTGTCGATTGTGTCCATCGTCGCTGGCATACCCTGCACCGCGTAATGGACCTTGTCGTTGACTATCAGCGTGAGTTCCTGATACACGGAGTACGCTATCTACGTCCGCTCACACGGGCCGAGGTCGCTACTCGCCTGGGACTGGATGAAGGAACCGTCAGCAGAGCTACCGCGAACAAATATGCATTGTTGCCGAACGGTCGTCTCATTCCACTTTCTGATTTTTTCGATGGTTCACTAGGCGTGAAAGATGTTCTGCGCGAACTTATTTCGTCTGAGAATTTAAAGCACCGCCTGAGCGACGACGAGCTAGCACGTCTACTTACGGCACAGGGTATACCGATGGCCCGCCGCACCGTCACAAAGTACCGTGAAGAGATGGGGATAGGGTCGTCGAGGGAACGACGATAATTCGTACATGTAGGGACGCAATTGATTGCGTCCCTACATGTACGAATTATCTCTGCTAGCACCGTCGTG